>JBIOHC010000015.1:0-76552 GCA_044448685.1 Bacteroidia bacterium | reverse complement strand
TTATTAATTAACATGAAAGTTATAGCTGTTTATCATATCAAGGGAGGTGTAGGAAAAACCTCCACTTCCGTTAATATAGCGTATGCCTCAGCAGCCGAAGGCAACCGTGTACTCCTGGTTGATTTGGACCCACAAGGGGCCAGCAGTTTTTATCTCAGCAACGGTACCCTGGAAGGGAAAAGCCGTAAAGCCATATTCGGAGATCAGAGTATTGATACTTCCATTCAAAAAACAAATTTCGACAATCTTGATATCCTGCCATCCGATGGTCAGTACCGCAAACTGGATCACTTTATCAGCAAGATGAAGAACAGCGATAAATGGCTGCGTAAATTATTCAGCCCTGTGAAACAGGATTATGATTTTGTATTCATTGACTGTCCTCCCGGCATCAGTGCTGTATCCGAAAATTTGTTTGAACATGCTGATGCAATCCTGGTACCTGTTGTACCTACCATTCTTTCTGTTCGAACCTATGAGCAACTGAAAGATTTTTTCAAAAAACACAAACTGGAGAAGAAAAAATTATTCCCTTTCTTTTCCATGTATGAGCGCAGAAAGAACATGCATAATGAAAGCATGGTACAGTTCCAGAAAGATCATCCGGAATGTATTGCGGTAGCTATACCCTATAATTCAGAAATTGAAAAAATGGGAGAATACAAAGCCCCTATCGTGCATAAATACCCTTATGCTGAGGCTTCTGAGATGTACCGCAAGTTGTGGAAGAAATTGAAATGGAAAATATAAGATTTACGATTTTTGATTTAAGATTTATACGATATCAGTTAAATCAAAAATCTTAAATCCTAAATCATAGTGGTATCTTCCCACAGCTCCAGTTCATTCCCTTCCGAATCGGAGCACCAGGCAAATTTGCCTTCTGGATAAACCTCTACTCCTTTTACCGTAATACCAAGGCTGCGTAAATGCGCTGCCGTTTTCTCCGCATCTGCCACCCGGTAATTAATCATGTAATGCTTGGAAGGTACAAATGCAGGTCTGGACTTGGATTTGATAATACTCCAGGCCATAGTGGCTTGTTTACCGGTTGCTATGTCTGTATAGGGAAAGGATGCGTAACATGCACTGCCACCGGGAATAGTCTCGAATACGATACCCAGATGTTTAGCATACCATTGAGCCAGGGTTTCGGGATTTTCAGAATAGATGAAAGCACCTCCTATGTTGGATACGAATGAACTCATTTCTGTGTTTATTTATATTTATTTATAGTTTCTGTACATTTTCCTTAATGTGGCACGTACGGTATCATTTACAGGAACCAATGGCAAGCGCAGTGTTTCTTTGCAAAGACCCATCATGGCCATCACCGCTTTTACACCTCCCGGGTTACCATCGGCAAAAAGCTGTTCCGTAATATCGGTCAGTTTATAATGCAGGCGCTGGGCTTCCGCCATTTTGTATTTCAGAGCCTGGCGTGCCATTTCAGAAAAATCTTTGGGAAATGCATTGGCTACGACAGAGATCACTCCATCCCCTCCGCAACCCAATATAGGAAGGGTCAGGTTATCATCGCCTGAGATCAGCAGAAACTCCTTGGGTTTATGCTTGATGATTTTCATAACCTGTTCCATATTACCCGAAGCTTCCTTCATACCAATGATATTTGGCACAGCTGCAAGCTGCAGGGTGGTATCAGCAGTCATATTGGAAGAAGTGCGGCCCGGCACATTGTAGAGAATGATGGGCAGACGGGAAGCTTTGGCAATCACTTTATAATGCTCTATAATTCCTCTCTGGCTTGGTTTGTTATAAGATGGAGAAACAGAGAGAATGGCATTATACCCCCTCAGATCGGCCGCGCCGAGGTTCTGAATCACTTCCCGTGTATCATTACCTCCTATACCAAGTACAAGTTTTACTCTTTTACGGGCCACTTCACGCACATAGGCAGCAACACTTCTTTTTTCATCCTTATTCAGTGTTGCCGATTCACCGGTGGTGCCAAGTACAACCAGGTATTCCACTTTGCCGCGTATGAGGTGTTCAACGATCCTTTCCAGGCTCTGAAAATCCACTTCTCCGTTTGTTTTGAAAGGGGTTATTACGGCAACGCCTGTCCCCCTGAATTCTGTGTGTTTACGCATTACGCTCCGGTTTTTCTTTATTCAGCATTTGAAGATAGATATCGACCTGACGAAGGTAGAATTTCAGTCCCTTGTCTTCAGTGCCTTCTATCATCAGATCAAAAATAGTTTCATCTTCCTTCCTGTGTTGCCCAACCTTGAATCTTGCTTTGGAAGTTCCGCTTACATATTTCATGGCAAAATGTCCGTGTATATTCAGATCGATAAGGATATCATACTCCTCCTGAATAAAATTGCGGACAAATTTATCATTGGGTTTGAAATACCAGTTCAGGTCTTTTTTGGAGAAAAAATCATATTCAAGTTTGGAAAACGTAAATGCAGGAGTTTCGCCTCCGCTGAAATAGCCTATTGCTTTCACTTTCTTTTTCTGCTCGCGGAGGTAGAGCACATATTTTTTTACCAGCTCAAATTCTTCCTTATCCGAAGCTTCGAACACAATACCGATTGTTTTGGCATCAGCCAGGCTCACCATCTCACGGTTACGGCTCAGCCCTCCCATTTCCTGTTTCAGGAAATAATTTCCGATTATACCTTTAATCCTGGTGATGATATTCAATTTCTGAAGGGATTAAGACTCTGTCAACATTTTCATAATTGCTTCTTCACCAATTATCTTCACTCCCAGCTTTTCCGCCTTTTTCAATTTCTCCGGACCCATTTCCTCCCCGGCTACCAGGTAATCCGTTTTCCCGGAAACAGAGCCGGCGTTCTTGCCTCCATTCTGTTCTATTTGTTTTTTCAGGTCATCCCGCGATATTCCGCTGAATTTTCCTGAAATAACGAACGTCAACCCTTTGAACTTATCGCTGGTCTTAGCCAGAGCTTCTTCCGAGAGGCTAAAGTTAAGCCCTTTCTTTTGAAGACGGTGAATCAGTTCTTCATTTCTTTTATCCTGAAAAAAGGCTACCACACTCTGAGCTATCTTCTCCCCTATATCTCCTACTTCAATCAGTTCATTTATTCCGGCTGCCTGCAGGTGTTTTATATCCTTGAAATAGTACGCCAGTTTTTTGGCTGTCGTTTCACCAATATGCCTTATTCCTATGGCAAACAAGACCCTTTCGAAAGGGATTTTTTTTGACTCTTCAATACCC
Source organism: Bacteroidia bacterium (assembly GCA_044448685.1). Taxonomy (GTDB): domain Bacteria; phylum Bacteroidota; class Bacteroidia; order Palsa-965; family Palsa-965; genus Palsa-965. The sequence goes on along the minus strand of JBIOHC010000015.1, from coordinate 73,344 downwards.
TTGATAAGATTATTGGCCGACTTCTCCGCCATTCTTTCCAGGGGCAGCAAATCTTCTTTCTTCAGCTCATAGATATCAGCGATATTTTTAACCAGAGCAGCATTGTATAACAATTCTATTGTTTCAGCACCCAGGCTGTCTATATTCATGGCCCTGCGGCCTGTAAAATGTTCTATTTTTCCCTTAATCTGAGGAGGACAACCGCTTTCATTCGGGCAAAAATGCTGGGCCTCATCTTCATTTCTGCGGAGTTCTGTATCGCATTCAGGACAACGCGTGATGAATTTTACGGCATGTGCATGGGCCGGACGCCTTGAAAGATCCACCCCTACGATCTTGGGTATTATTTCTCCGCCTTTTTCTACGAAGACGGTATCTCCTATCCTCACATCCAGCTTTTCAATAATATCGGAATTGTGCAAAGAAGCCCTTTTCACCGTTGTTCCGGCCAGCAAAACAGGTTTCAGGTTTGCAACAGGGGTGATGGCTCCTGTTCTGCCGACCTGGTAGGCAATTGATTCAAGCACCGTGTTTACCTGCATGGCCTTGAACTTAAAAGCTATGGCCCAGCGGGGAGATTTAGCGGTAAAACCCAGGGCTTTCTGTTGAGCATAGGAGTTGATCTTTATCACCACCCCGTCAATGTCAAAAGGGAGTTCAGTGCGGGCCTTATCCCAATGGCTTATGAACTGAAACACAGCCTGTATATCGGGAACCTTTTTGGTATAGACCGGCACTTTAAAACCCCATTTTTTAGCGGCTTCCAGGCTTTCAAAGTGGGAGGTATAAGGAAAATCTTCTCCAAGCAATGAATAGAGGTAGCAGTCCAGATTACGCTTTGCAACAGCTGCCGAATCCTGCAGCTTTAAAGTGCCTGCTGCCGAATTTCTCGGATTGGCCAGCGGAGCTTCTCCGATTTCTTCCTTTTCCCGGTTAATCTCATTGAATACCTCCCTGGGCATGACAATCTCTCCCCTTATTTCAAATTCATCCGGAAAGTCTTTACCTCTCAGTTTAAGCGGTATACTGCGTATAGTCCTTACATTATTAGTCACATCATCACCTTTTTCACCATCCCCTCTTGTCACAGCCTGATGAAATTTGCCCTTTTTATAACTGATACCGATAGCCACCCCGTCATATTTAAGCTCGCATACATATTCATAGGAATCCTGCAGGGTTTTGGCAATACGGTCATCAAAATCTTTCAATTCCTCTTCACTGTACGTATTTCCAAGTGAAAGCATTGGGTATTTATGCTTTACATTCAAAAACTCCTTTGTGATTGCCCCTCCCACACGCTGGGATGGGGAATCTGCTGAAAGGTGTTCGGGAAATTCCTTTTCAAGCCTGATAAGCTCTTCAAGCAGCATATCGAAATCATAATCACTTATCTGCGGTTTAGCCAGCACATAATAGTTATAGTTATGTTCATCGATCAAATGAGAAAGTTCATCAATGCGGCCCTTGGCCTGTATAGCTGTCATGCGGTAAAAATAAGAATTTCAATAACTTTATCCATGCGTTTAACCGGAATACTCCTTCTAGCCCTGATCCTTTGTTCGGCTTTTTCTGATCCTGATGATTTTGTCTGGAACCTGGCGGCTTCCGGTAAAAACAGCGGGGTGATGGAACAGAAAACCGTCATCTATCATAACCACAAATCCCTGCTCAAAGCCTGGGCCTCACTCCGTAAAGCTGACCCATCACTGGCTGAGAACCCTCCTGAGGTGAATTTCAAAAAACAGCTACTCGTCGCCTGCTATGCAGGATCCCAATGCAATGGAATGAATGCCGACAGTGTCTGGATCAGCAATGGTGCACTTCACCTCCGTCTGATCCGGATTTCTATACACCCCGGCTGTCCCAATGCCAAACTGCTCGTTACTCCCTGGGTATGGATGAGGGTCAACAGGATTGGATGGAATGTATTGAAGGAGCAGGAAAAAGTGGAATACAGGGATTGTAAATAAGAATCTGATCAGGGTTTTATTCCTGTAACCATTCTCGGATTTCCATTCATATCGTTCAACACCTGTATGGAATGAAGGCCGGCACTTTCCATCAAATCATTGATTTCACTTCCGTAACGCCGGTTGATTTCAACATAGAGCGTTCCTCCCGATTTCATGTATTTACCGGAAAATGAAACGATTCGACGATAAAAAACCAGAGCATCCTGCTCTTCTACAAATAAAGCAAGGTGAGGTTCATAATCCTTCACATTCGTGGCCATTTCTCCCATCTCCGAAGGGGTGATATAGGGAGGGTTGGATACAATCACATCCAAAAGGGGGCCATTCCAGACAAACTGCTCATCCAGTATATCCTGTTTAACAAAATCTATATGCGTTTGATTACGAGCTGCATTTTCAGCTGCCACGGCGAGGGCTGCTTCTGAAATATCCAGAGCATAGACGGCAGAAAGAGGCAGGTGTTTTTTGAGGGCAATAGCTATACAGCCGCTGCCTGTACCTATATCCAGAATAGTCTCCGTCTTCCCTGTATTTTCTTTAATAACCAGATCCACCAGCTCCTCTGTTTCCGGACGGGGAATAAGAACATGTTCATTGACAAGCAAAGGGCAGGAATAGAACTCTGTTTGCCCTGTGATATATTGTACAGGTCTGTGTTTCTTAAGGTCTTTTACCGCAAAATTCAGTTTGAGCAGATCACTTTGATTGACATGCTCAGAGGCTCGCAAGGTAAGATCGGAGGGATTGTGGAAACCCAGAAATGCCTCAAAACACAGAAAAGCCATCAGCCTGATTTCTTCTGCTTCATAAAGTCCATGCAATTCTTTCTGGAAGAAAGAAACAATGCTTCTTACACGGTTATCAGGGATACGCATGCACAAATTTAGGATTTATGATTTAAGTTTTTTGATTTAAGATTTGAATTATAAATCTTAAATCTTAAATCGTAAATTTACCCATGTCTTCCGATGAACAATACATGCACCGTTGTCTGGAACTCGCCGTTCAGGGCCTGGGCTCTGTAGCACCCAACCCTATGGTAGGCTCGGTGATAGTCTATCAGGGAAAGATTATCGGTGAAGGATGGCATAAACAATTCGGGCTGGAGCATGCTGAAGTCAATGCCATTGATGCTGTGGAGGATAAGGAATTGCTTAAGGATGCATGTCTGTATGTGAATCTTGAGCCTTGCTCCCATTTCGGCAAAACTCCTCCCTGTGCGGATCTGATATTACGGATGGGAATACCGGAAGTCGTAGTTGGCACTGTGGATACCTTTGCACAGGTATGCAGACAAGGCATTGAGAAGTTGAAAAAAGCCGGTGTGACGGTACGGACCGGAGTGCTCGAACCGGGTTGCAGAGAACTGAACAGGCGGTTTTTTACCTTTCATGAAAAGAAACGTCCCTATATCATACTTAAATGGGCCCAGACAGCCGACGGGTATATGGATCACATCCGCGCTTTCGGCAATGGAGATCAGGCCCTGCAAATCAGTTCCGGTCCTTCTCAGGAGCTTTTACACCAATGGAGAAGTGAAGAAACAGCCATCCTGGTCGGCACCAATACAGCTCTGCTTGATAATCCAAGGCTCACAGTCAGAGGACGGGATGGAAAAAATCCCCTGCGTATTGTACTCGACCCTATGAACCGCATTCCAGCCTCTTTTCATATCAAGGATGGCACAACTCCTACCCTTATACTTACTTCCCAGCCTATGGGCAGCAGTCATAATCTGAATTACGAAACCCTTTCCTTCCAATCCGAAACGGAAAGTCTTCGTGAGCTCTGCACATTACTGCATGAACGGGGCATACAATCTATGATTGTCGAAGGCGGCTCCAGACTGCTTCAATCTTTCTTCCTTGCCGGCCTCTGGGATGAAACAAGGGTGTTTATAGCAAGCACCTTACTTAATAAGGGCCTCCGGGCTCCTCTCTTTCCGGATGCCCCTTATACAACATACAAAAGCGGAGAAGACGAATTACGCATTTACAGAAATCAGCAGTGATTGCATTATTTGCGATCTTTATACCCGGCCCTTCTTAAAGGCCGTCCTGTTTTATGATTTTTCTCTTGCTAAGTATTATTTTGAATGCCTCCCTCTTTATCATTCTGAAATATTTCGAACGCTTCAAAGTCAATAATCTCCAGGCCCTTGTTGTCAATTACTTTACCGCTTTCACACTCGGGATGCTGAGCAATACAGGGGCTCATGGAATTGCCTCCATACCACAGATGAACTGGGCCGGAACAGCTATAATCATGGGCAGTCTGTTCATTCTGGTTTTCATTCTCATCGCAAAAACTGCACAGGAAATAGGCATTTCTGTGGCCACGGTAGCCAACAAGATGTCTGTGATTATACCGGTTATAATTGCTGTTCTTTGTTATCACAACAGCCTGGGGGTGAAAAAAATTGCCGGTATCCTGCTGGCTCTTCTGGCTGTTTTTCTGACATCCAGAAAAGAGAAAGAAGCAGGCGTGGTTAAAAGTGTCAGAACATTTTTTCTTCCGGTTGTAGTCTTCCTCGGTAGCGGTATCATTGATGCCCTTGTCAATTATGCCCAGGAAATAATGATCCTTCCGGGTGATTCCAGCCTCTTTCTGGCCAGCGGATTTGCCACAGCTGCATGCATTGGATTTTGCATTATTCTTTTCCGTTTTTTCTTCAGAGGTGAAAAATTCGAAGTAAAAAGCCTTATCGCAGGTATTCTATTGGGAATACCGAACTACATCTCTATCTGGTGTCTGATGGAAGCATTGAGAACCCATTTCGTGGAAAGCTCTGTCATGTACCCGCTCAACAATATGGGTATCGTGTTGCTTTGTGCCGGGGGCAGCTTTCTGCTGTTCCGGGAAAAGTTTTCTGCCCTTAACCTGGCCGGTATCGGACTCTCTCTGATCGCCATAACATTGATTGCCTTTTCATGAGCCTGTTCGAAGATGTATATCTTTCCATCGAAGGTCCCGGTGAAGGTGTGTTCAGAGACCGGGGAAGCAAGTTCCTGGCCTATGCATTTCCGGTCAGGACAGAAGAGGAAGTGAAAACGCATGTCCAGAACCTGAAGAAGGAACATCACAAAGCCCGGCATTGGTGCTATGCTTTCCGCCTGGGTGCCGACAAACAATTTTTCAGGGTTCAGGATGATGGGGAGCCCTCAGGGACAGCAGGCAGACCAATTCTGGGCCAGATACAATCCAGGGATCTGAGTGATATAGTAGTGATTGTAGTACGCTATTTCGGAGGCACGTTACTCGGTGTCGGCGGACTGATACAGGCTTACAAGCTTGCCGCTTCTGACGCCCTTGATAAGGCGAGGATAATCGAAAAAATAATAGGAGAAAGATACACGGTCCGTTTTCCTTACGAAAGGATGAACGATGTCATGAAAATTATCAAAGACAGGGAATTGGAGCAAAGCAATACTGATTTCGGAGAATCCTGTTCACTGGAAATAAAAGTCAGAAGAAGGGAGGCCGATGCTGTTGGTATACAATTCAGAAAGTTGGAAGGAGTGCAACTGATCTTTATCGGGGGCACTTAACAAGTCTTAACACAAAACCGCTTGTAAATCTTATCCCGGTAGTTATTTAATCCGTAAATTAAACTCTGAAATTCATAACTATGAAAAAATTCCGATATTTAACAGCATGGGTGGTTTTCGGGCTCGTATTGATATCCTGCTCCTCTTCCCCTTCTAAACCGAAAACAATGAGTGACAGTCAGCCGAATACCGTGAGTACTATGGATACCGCCACCTTCGGCGGAGGATGTTTCTGGTGTATGGAAGCTCAGTTCCAGCTTTTGAACGGAGTTATCAAAGTTGAAAGCGGTTACAGCGGAGGACATACGGTTAATCCCACCTATCATCAGGTTTGTACGGACACGACAGGCCATGCCGAGGTAACACAGATCTATTTTGACAAAACAAAGATCACGTTCGATCAGTTGCTGGAAGCTTTCTGGCAGGCCCATGATCCGACTACTTTAAACCGCCAGGGAAACGATGTAGGTTCACAATACCGCTCAGTAATTTATTATCACAATCCCGAACAGAAGCTGATGGCAGAATCGTATAAAAAGAAATTGAATGAATCAGGAGCCTACTCCTCCCCTGTGGTTACTGAAATAACGGCATTTCACGTCTTTTACAAAGCAGAGAACTACCATCAGGACTATTTCAAAGAAAATGGCAAAGACCCGTATTGCCAGTTTGTAATAGCTCCCAAGGTTGAGAAATTCAGAAAAGTTTTTGAGAAAAAGCTTAAGTAAAGAAGTTTCAGGTCAGTGTGAATAGACGGCTCCAACCAGATCGCGAAGGTTATAGGTAGATGCCATAACCTCCCCATAAGCTCCGGCAGTACGCAAGGCCATTAAATCACCGCGGTGAGTCTCAGGCAGCAAGACCGCCTTCCGGAAACAATCGGATGATTCACAAATCGGTCCCACCACATCATAGCGCTGTAACTCTTTAACTCCGTCCTTGGAAACGTTTTCAATATGATGATAGCTTTGATACAGTGCAGGCCGTATCAGTTCGGTCATACCCGCATCCAGAATAGCGAAATGCGTGTTCTGACCCTTCTTGATATAGAGTACACGTGATATCAGGCTTCCACATTGGGCTACGATCGCCCTTCCCAGTTCAAAATGGATACGCTGACCCGGTCGCCGTTCAAGAAGTTCATGAAATATTCTGAAATAGGAAGCAAAATCAGGGATAGCATGCAGGTCCGGTTCATGGTAATCAACTCCAAGTCCGCCTCCTACATTAATATCCGACAATTTTATTTTGCGGGTCACAAACCAACCCTGAATTTCATTCACCTTCAGGCACAGGCTCCGGAATGCATTCATATCCGTTATTTGTGAACCGATATGAAAATGAAGTCCTGTCAGTTTCAGAAACGGAAGATCTTTCATTCTTTTTACAACATCTTCAAGCTCCCAGAGGTTGATACCGAATTTGTTTTCTTCCAAACCCGTGGTGATATACTTATGTGTATTGGCATTCACATTCGGATTTATCCGGAGTGCTATCTGGGCTGTTTTTCCGGCTTTGGAACCAAGCTCATTGATTACTTCCAGCTCCTGGAAGGATTCACAATTAAAAGAGAATATTTCTTTCTCAAGAGCATAGGTTATATCCCGGTCACTCTTTCCTACTCCGGCAAAAACAATCTTCCCGGGCTCAAACCCTGCTTCAACGGCTTTTTTTACCTCATTTCCACTCACACAGTCTGCTCCCAGACCATACGATCTTACCATCTTAAGCACCGGGTCATTGGGGTTGGCTTTAAGGGCGTAATGAACATGAAAATCATATTTTCCTGCCTCTTCCTTAATCTTTTCCAGTGTCTTTTTAAGTACATCCAGATCATAATAATAAAAGGGTGTTGGCAATGTGCTGAACCTGTCAATAACGTCTCTTGAAAACATGGCTGAAGTGTTTGTGCTTGATAGATCAGAATAAACCCTTGTTGAGGGCAATGAGGGCATCCTTTTTAAACCCTGTTTTGACAAGTACGCTGACATTGTGTTCACTTCCTCCATAGGAAATCATACGGATGGGGATCTCTTTTAATGCTTCCAGAATCCGGAGCGCGCTGCCCTTTGTTTCAGCCGTAAAATTTCCAACAATACATACGATAGTCAGATCACCTTCCACATCCACACTCGCAATTTCTTTCAGCTCTGTAAGGATAGCACTCAGATTACGGGTGTTGTCAATTGTAAGTGACACAGCCACCTCGGAGGTGGTGATCATATCGATAGGCGTTTTGTAGCGTTCAAAGACTTCGAAAACGGATCTGAGAAATCCATATGCCAGCAACATACGTCCCGACTTAACCTTAATGGCTGTAATGCCGTCTTTAGCTGCAACAGCGGTGAAATCAGAGCCTGAATGCTTCTCCGAAATAAGAGTTCCTTTGGCTTTAGGCTGCATGGTATTGAGGAGGCGGACCGGTATTTTCCTCAGCTGAGCCGGCAGAACACAGGTAGGATGCAGGATCTTAGCTCCGAAATAAGCAAGCTCAGCCGCTTCATCAAAGGAAATGGAAGTGACCGGATGGGTTTTATCAACCACTCTCGGGTCATTGTTATGCATGCCGTCGATATCTGTCCAGATCTGTATTTCTGAAGCATAAATGGCTGCTCCGATGAGGGTGGCGGTATAATCACTGCCTCCTCTTTTAAGGTTATCTATTTCCCCGAACGTGTTACGGCAAATGTATCCCTGAGTTATATAGATAGCACAAGCCGGATGTTTTTTCAGTTCAACCTTTATGTTTTCTTCAATAAAGGCAAGATCCGGCTCCTCATTCTCATCAATACGCATAAAATTCAGGGCCGGGAGAAGTACTGAAGGTATTCCGCATTCTTCCAGATAATAGTGAACCATAGCTGTAGAGAGAAGCTCCCCCTGAGCCAGAATTGCTTTTTCTTCATTTGCGGTAAACATATCCAACAGGAAAGAACGCAGATATTCAAAATGAGAGCGTATCAGATCCTGGCCTTTCCCAAGTGATTCAGGTTTATGGTAAAGCTCCTTCACAACAGCCTGGTATTTCTGTTCCAAAGTATCGATGAACTGGGAAGCCCGTTCATGTTCCCTGGCATACAATGCATTCGCTATTTCAACCAGATTATTGGTTGTGCCGCTCATCGCCGACAGTACTACTATTTTTGGTTCAGGAGTATTGATAAGAGGAAGGAGGTTTTTCATCCTTTCCGTGGAGCCAACCGAAGTACCTCCGAATTTCAGAACATTCATGCGCAGGATAAATTTAAGGCCGCTAAAGTCTTCATTTTTTACCTATTATCAAAAAACTCAGGGGCAAATTGTATTATTTACGAAAGTAAAATTTACGGAAAACAAGGGTTGGATTGGAAGTAGAACCGGCTGATCAGAACTTTCGTCTGCTCCAGGCTGCAAATGCCGCTTTCTGTGTATCACTGGCATGTCTCATCTTCTGGATATAATAAATCCGGTAATAGGTATCCGCACCCGGATGCAGAACCAGCTCCGATAACCGTCCATTCCGGGAGATACTCAGCCTGATTTCCTGTCCCTTAAAGTGCCGGCACCATTCATGCAGGTCATCTTTGAGCATATAGCCATTCAGGGCCAGTATTTCATCCATAGCAACCAGTCCGGATTTATCAGCGGGTGATCCGGGATACACAGCACTTACCTTGAAATGATGGCCTTCATGATGTGCCTTAAACCCAAAATGCCCTTCATAGTGCTTTTTGGATCCCACATTTTTCAGCTCTATACCAATATAAGCACCCAGTTCACTGAATTTTTTTTCGTAGGAAGCAGCTCCATAGATATAGGTATTGAAAAAATCGTCCAGCTTTTCACCGGCCAGCGTTTCTACAATCTGCTGATATTCCTGTTCCGTATACCCTTTACCTTTTTTGGCATAATCGTGATACAGGATACGCATTACATCATCCAGTGATTTCTCATTCCCTGTATTCCTGCGTATGATTATATCCGTCATAAAAGCTGCCAGGCATCCTTCATCATAAATGGATGTTTTCCGGCCTGGGATACCGGGTGTATATCCGTCAAGCCACGTATCAAAAGATGAATCGGCCACGCTCAGGTTAAACCGTCCCGGATTGTCGAAATGTTTCTGAAGCCTTTCGTGAACGGTTTTTATATAATCGAATTCGGAATAAACGCCGGACCGGAACAGGAAAAGATCACCATAATAAGTCGTAACCCCTTCACATACATAACCCAGACGGGAATAATTCTCGCGGGTATAATCATAGGGCAGCATTTCTGCCGGACGTATGGATTTGATATTCCAGGCATGGTAAAGCTCGTGAGAGCTCACTCCCAGCAGATCGTCAAAAAGGTCTCCTTCATTCAGGCGGTAACCCGGACCAAGAGCTATAACCGTGGAATGGAGATGTTCCACACCATGATAAAATTTATACGGCAGTATCTGGTACAGAAAATGATATTCATCGTGTACAAACTCCTTCATCATCAAAAACTGCTCATTGATGAAAATAAAAAAGTCATTGATGATTTTTGTCCACATGGGTTTGCATTCCCCCTGGAACCAAAGGTTGAATTCCACACCATCCAGCACAAACATATCATGTTGGATAGTCGGGCTTACAATAAAGGGACTGTCGGCGAGTTCATGAAAATCACCTGCTTTCAGACTGACGGTTTTGAATCCTGCCTGCTTCCCTTCTGTCTGAGCGCATTTTTTAAGGGACCCTGCATATATATAATTGGCCGGAATGTGTAAATCAATTTCGCAGGGTTCATCCACTCTTCCCTGAATATATCCGCAGCAATTGACAGGATTCATATAAAGCTGTGTCTCATCCAGGAAAGTGGAGCCTGCATTGAGTTCGGAAGCGAAATATTCATAGCTGATAAGGACATGACTAATACCTGGACAGGTGACTGACCAAAGATCCTTACTCAGTTTTTTAAAAGCAAGCGGGTTGCCCTGCAGATCCGTGGCCTTCCATTTGCGGACATTCCTGGCGAAATTACCAAGCTCATACCTCCCCGGCCTCCAGGATGGAAGCTGAAAATCAATAGTATCCCCGGCTAATGTCTCAGCCTTGCATTCAATCGTAATAAAATGATCGTGAGGATTGGAATACGATATCCTGTAATTCATACCGATTTAATGATGAAAGGAATTAGTGAATCCTGTACAACCAGTTATGCTTGTCTTCCAGTTTCCCTTTCTTAATCCCTTCCAGCTCTAGTGCAACACGGTTTGAGAAAATGCGTTCAGGCACAGGAGGCAGGTCATAATCCTTGCCTTCAAAGCCAATGGTCGACATATGTGCAATTGTTGCAGCTGTACCGGTACCGAAGGCTTCCTGCAGGGTTTTCTTTTTATGGGCATCAATAATTTCATCAATGCTTATTTTGCGTTCCTGAACCCGGTAGCCCCAGTCTTTGGCTAATGTAAGCACACTGTCACGGGTTATTCCTGCCAGAATTGTATCACCAAGCGGAGGAGTAATCAGGATATCATCAATCATGAACATCGCATTCATGGTTCCGGACTCTTCCAGGAAACGGTGGTTTCGTGCATCGGTCCATATAATCTGCTGGTATCCTCTTTGCTGGGCAAGACGGGTCGGAAAAAGGGAACGGCCATAGTTACCTGCCGCCTTTACAAACCCTATTCCACCTTCCACAGCACGGATATAATTCGTTTCAACAAGCACTCTGACAGGGGCATTGTAATACGCTCCTACAGGCGAAGTAATGATGATGAATTTATAAGAATCGGATGGCTTAACACCGATATATTCATCTGTACTGATCATAAATGGACGTATATACAGGGAGGTACCGGCATCTGTCGGCACCCAGTTCCTGTCCATACTGATAAGTTTCGTAAGGCCATCCATGAAAAGTTCTTCCGGAACTATCGGCATTGCCATACGTTCAGCGGAAATATTCAAACGGCTCCAGTTGGCTTCAGGGCGGAACAGATTAACCACATCCCCTGCATCACTCCGATATGCCTTCATGCCTTCAAAAATAGCCTGACCATAATGAAAAGCTGAAGTGGAAGGGCTCAGTTCCATTTTGCCATAAGGCATAATCTTGGCATCCGACCATTCCCCATTATTATAATCAGCCACGAACATATGGTCGGAAAAAAATTTTCCAAACTGTAAGTTCTTCTGATCCAGTTCCGACAAGCGTGATTTGGCGGTCTTTTGGATATCTATCCGAAGGGCTGTCTGCAACATAGGCTGGGATTAAGATTTATTAAAGATATAAAAAAACATGCTTTCTAAAAAGACCATTGACATATTAAGCAAATATGCCGATATTTTCCCTGAATTCCTTCCTACCCTGTCCTTTTTAGCTGAACCCCCTGTTTTCCCTGCTGAGTACATGAATTTTGCCAACCGTCAGTCTTCTTATGACTATGACATTAAAATGGGTAATTTTACATTTGGCATCACTTTTACCCGGCTATGAAGGAATGTTCCTGGTTTGAAAACTGGTTTGACAGTAAGTATTATCACATCCTGTACGGTAACAGGGATGAATCGGAAGCTGAACTTTTTCTGAATAATCTGCTTCACAAGCTTAAACCGGGCCCGGGTGCCAGGATTCATGACCTTTGTTGTGGCCGTGGACGCTATGCTGTTCTGTTAAACAAACATGGATTTGATGTTATTGGTTCGGATCTCTCGGCTGAAAGCATTCAGTATGCCAGCCGCTATTCAAACAAAACCCTCTCCTTTCTGGTCAGTGACATGCGTCAGACAAGTCATTTCGCCTATTTCGATTATGTATTCAACCTCTTTACCAGTTTCGGATACTTCGCTTCAGATGCTGAACATGAACAGGTCATCCAGGCTGTTCACAAATCATTGAAGCAAGGAGGGATTTTTATCCTCGACTATATGAATGCTGTAAAAACAATACCCAATTTAAAACCGTTTGACACACGGGAAGCTCAGGGAATACATTTCGAAATCAAAAAAAGCCTTGCTCAGGGTTATATTGTAAAAGACATTCGCTTTACAGACAAAGGCAAGAATTTTCATTTTACAGAGCGTGTCAGAGCCTACAGTCATCCCGATTTTGAAAGGATGCTGACAAGTAACGGATTCGAATTGATGGAAGTTTGGGGCGATTATGCACTAAACCCCTTCAATCCCGATAAGTCGGACAGACTGATCCTTATGGCCCGCAAAAATTAAACTTCGTTACTCTTACTTGAGTCCTTCCAGTACTTTATGTATGGCTTCGAAATCGGGTATTTTAGTGGCATCTTCCAATACCTCGGCATAGCGAATCACACCCTGCTTATCGATCACAAAGGCTGAACGTTTGGCAACTCCTTTCAAACCCATAATCCAGCTGTCATACACAGAGCCATAAGCATGCATGGCTTCCTTATTAAAATCGGACAGCAGCGGAAAATTAATATTCTGTTCTGTTTTGAATTTGCCGAGAGAGAAAGGAAGATCAACACTGATACCAAATACCTGGGCATGAACTCCATTATAAAAAGCGATATCATCCCTTGTCTGGCATAGTTCCTTGGTACAGGTCCCCGTAAATGCTGCCGGAAAAAAAAGCAACACGACATTTTTTCCCTTATGAGCTGCCAGTGAAGTCATATTTTTATCCTGATCAGGAAGATTGAACTCCGGGGCATTCTGACCTACATTGATTTTCATATTATCTAATTTTGGGTTGTTAAATGAATGGAACGATTGGTTATTACAGTTTAAAAACGGTATACAAATGAGAGGTCACTCAACAGGCCGGGGGTATTCGCTTCAAAACGATTATCCGGCTGGTGAATAATATCGTGATTGGCATTTTCAATTTTATCGGTTTGTGCATCCAGCATCATATCAAACCCAACCTGTGCCGAAATCAGAAAATGCTTCGTAAACTGGTAACGGATACCATAAAAGGGTGAAAATCCAAGAAAAAGTGCCGAAACATCAAGTCTCTGTATAAGTACATCACCAACAGGAGAAGCTACCCAAGGGTTAGTCTGATTGTTCAGGTTCAAGGTATAGGAATGAAAATACTGGGTGGTATAATATCGGAAAGCGCCAACCGAAATATCCAATCCATAATACTGTCTTAGTTTTTTCTTTCCTTTTTCTTTTTCAAAACCGAATACCAGACGGGGTTTTGCAAATGAAGGACTTCCTTTATCAAATTTACGGATCTGGGTTGAATCAGTCTGGGACACCAGGGTATAGGTTGAATCCGTAGTATTGGAATACCTGGTTTTAATCCGGTCAATTACAATGCCATAGCGCAGGTAAAAATTATGCTTGTTGAGGTGACGGTAAATAACCGAAAAACGCCTTGTCTGTCCACCCATATAAGCACCGCTAAGGAACTGAAATGTTGGTATCACATTGAACGCAATATCATTTCTCAGAATCGAGACAGAATCCTTAGCTCCTGAACCTTCCTGAACAGCCGTCGCAGGCTGACTTCGTATGGTTCCGCCAAGAAGCAGAAGTAAAAGGAACGGTATTCCGATTTTTATTTTCATCTTTGATCACATCCTTGCGGACCGGGTTGAAAGCCTAAAAGTACCAATTATCCCATGTATAAAATGAAGCTCCTCCTCAAAAATATCAAAGCGCTTATTCAGACCCCGGGTGGACACCCCGAAAAAGTGTCTGGAAAGGCCATGCAAACCCTTCCTGTTATTGAGGATGCATGGCTTGCCATTGAAAACGGGCTTATTGCCGGTTTCGGGGCTATGGCAGAATGGGAAGGGATTTCAGATTGGTCCGGACTGCAGGTCATCGATGCTTCAGACAAACTCGTTATGCCAAGCTGGTGCGATTCTCATACACATCTCGTATTTGCAGGCTCCCGTGAAGGGGAATTTGTAGACCGGATCAAGGGGCTGAGTTATGAAGAGATAGCCCTGAGAGGCGGAGGTATCCTTAATTCGGCAAAAAAGCTCAGAGAAGCGACAGAAGAAGCCCTTCTTCAGCCTGCATTGGCCAGGCTCAACGAAATCATGATGCTCGGAACAGGAGCTGTTGAAATCAAAAGCGGGTATGGTCTCAGTTTGGAATCTGAGCTAAAAATGCTGAGGGTAATTAAGAAATTAAAAAGCCTCAGTCCTTTGACGATCAAAGCTACTTTTCTTGGCGCTCATGCTTTACCTGCCGAGTACAGGGATAAGAAGGCTGCTTATATCCGCTTGCTGACAGAAGAAATAATGCCAAGAATTGCAGAAGAGCAACTGGCCGATTATTGTGATGTTTTTTGCGAACGGAACTACTTTACTCCGGAAGAAACGATTCATATCCTTGAAGCAGGAAAAAAATTCGGGATGGCTCCCAAGGTTCATGCTGAACAGCTCAGCAATTCGGGTGGTGTCCTGGCCGGTGTTCAATGCGGGGCTGTCAGTGTAGACCACCTTGAATATGTAGGTGATGCCGAAATTAAAGCCTTGCTGAATTCCCATACAATGCCAACCATACTGCCAGGAGCAGCCTTTTTCCTCTCCCTGCCTCACCCTCCGGCCCGGCAGATGATTGACAGCGGACTGCCTCTTGCCATTGCCACCGATTTTAACCCGGGCTCCAGCCCAAGCGGAAACATGAACGGAATGCTCAGCATAGCCTGTATCCAGTACCGCATGACTCCGGAAGAAGTAATAAATGCAGCCACCATCAACTCGGCCTATGCCATGGGCCTGAGTAATACACATGGAAGTATTGCTGTTGGCAAGACAGCCAATGTTTTTATTACCAAGGAAATTCCTGGCTATAGTCATATTCCCTATGCATTCGGAAGTAATCCTGTAGAGACAGTGATTCTGAACGGACAAATCATAAAGCCCTGATGACACTGGGTAAAAAACAGCTTACTTTTTGCATCCTGATTTTATGTCTGGCCAAGATCCTGTTCCTGATGATAGCCAGACCCGGAATGGAATTTTATGAAGACAATGATATCGCTGTCAACTTAAGTAACACTGGAGAATTCTTTCTGTTCTGGGACGGAATCAAAAATCATACCTTTCAGTTTCCTGTTTATCCTTCCCTTCTCGCTCTATGCTATTCACTTTTTGGCATAACCCCGCTGGTAGCCGGAATTCTTCATGTGCTATTGCATACCCTCACCGCCTTCCTGCTGGTGGGTGTTTTTCATTTTTTTCTCCGCCTTTTTAAGCTTCCTTCAAACAGTGCAGGCTATGCTGACCATATCGTATTTATTTCCGTTATCCTGTTCTGCCTCCATCCGGGTATAGCCTGGTATGCCCTGTTCAAGATCCACCCTTTTTCCATGGATATGCTTATGCTCATTACTCCTATCTGGTTTACAGCCAGGTATCAGCTGAGCCCTGACAGAAAAAATTTGCTCTTTTTCTTTCTTTCCGTTGCAATAGCTGTGCTTACCCGGGCCACACTGGTCATAAGCATCCTGCCATTTCTGATTCTGCAGGTCCGGAAAAAAGGCTGGTTACGGATGCTGATCATGCTGAGTGCACTTACGGTCTTTATCTTTCTGTGCTGCCTGCCCTGGATGATCCGGAATTACAAACAGGATCATATTATTGGTTTGTCTTCTTTAGGAGGAAAAGATATCTGGAAGGGCTCCCTGCCTGGCACGGAAGGGAGCAATTACCTGGAGAATGGGAAAGATTGTTATTCCCTGCTTAGCCCGGGGGCTCAGGATTCCATACAGCATATGTCAGTAAAAGAACAAAACACTTATTTCATGTCGCTCTATTTCAGAAATATCCGGGAAAGGCCGATGCTTCAATGCAGGCTTTTTCTTCTGAAAATAAAAAATTTCTGGCTTTTCCGTTCTTACCTGGGCAATGAATACGGGGCTGGAGCCCGGCGTTTGATCCCATTCTATCTTGGGTTCTATTTGCTTGTCCTGGGTCTTGCCGTGCTGGCTGCCCAGAAAATAGGACGGATGAGCCTGATCCTTTTCTGTGTTCCAATCCTCTTGTCTCTGGAGCAGTCGCTTTACTATGTAGAAACAAGGCACAGAATGATTACAGAGCCTTTGCTTCTGTTTATGGCTGTAATCGGAATTTTTATGTTTATTTTTAGCCCGTCACAAACCAGAGATAAATAAGGAAAATGAATCAACTCATTGAATGTGTCCCTAATTTCAGTGAAGGAAGGGATATGAATATTATCCGTCAGATAACCCATGAAATAGAAATGGTGGAAGGGGTTAAACTCCTCAATGTAGACCCTGGGAAGGCCACCAACAGAACAGTTGTAACCTTTGTAGGCCCACCCGCACAAGTAATAGAAGCTGCCTACAGGGCAATACGTAAAGCAGCTGAGCTCATCGATATGAGCAAACACAAAGGAGAGCACCCCAGGATGGGGGCAACAGATGTTTGTCCGCTGATCCCAATCGCACATATAAGCATGGATGAAACTGCCGCTTTTGCTAGACAATTAGGAGAGCGTGTAGGCAAGGAGCTGCAGATACCGGTTTACCTCTATGAAGCTGCACAACCGGATAAAAAAAGGAACAATCTTTCGGTCATAAGGGCAGGTGAATATGAAGGTTTTTTCAAGAAGATAAAACTGCCGGAGTGGAAACCTGATTTCGGGCCTGCCGAGCATTCTGAAAAATCCGGCTCAACAGTTATAGGGGCCCGCGATTTCCTCGTCGCTTACAATATCAATCTCAATACTACCTCTACACGCAGGGCGAATTCCATAGCCTTTGATGTAAGAGAAGCCGGCAGGGTAAAACGGGAAGGCAACCCTGCTACAGGAAAGATCGTAACGGATGCAGAAGGTAAACCAGTCAACATTCCGGGTAGCCTGAAAGCTGTAAAAGCGATTGGATGGTATATAGAAGAATATGGTATTGCCCAGATTTCCATGAACCTGACCAATATCAATACCACACCTGTTCATGTTGCATTTGATGAGGTATGTAAAAAAGCAACTGAAAGGGGCATACGTGTAACAGGTTCTGAACTTGTCGGATTGATACCACTCAGGGCTATGCTGGATGCCGGCAGGTATTTTCTTCTCAAACAACAACGCTCGGCAGGTGTAAGTGAACAGGAACTGATACGAATTGCCATCAAATCACTCGGTCTGGATGAATTGTCTCCTTTTAAACCGGAAGAAAGGATTATTGAATACCTGCTTCGGGATGCGGCAACAGACAAGCTAACACGTATGACCCTGACCGGTTTTGCCAATGAAACGGCCAGTGAAAGTGCGGCGCCCGGAGGAGGGTCTATTTCTGCTTATGCAGGAGCTCTGGGCGTTTCCCTGGGGGTAATGGTCGCCAATCTCTCTTCTCATAAACCGGGATGGGATGAACGCTGGGAAGAGTTTTCAAAGGAAGCGGAAAAAGGTCAGCACCTGAAAGATCAGCTCCTCCGCCTGGTAAATGAAGATACAAATGCATTCAATAAAATCATGGAAGCCCTGAACCTTCCCAAGGCATCGGATCAGGAAAAAGCAGCCCGTACCACTGCTATTCAGTCAGCCACCCGCTATGCGACAGAGGTTCCTTTTAAGGTCATGGAAATTTCATTTCAGGCTATGTCACTCATCAAAAGCATGGCCGAAATTGGAAATCCTAATTCGGTAAGCGATGCAGGAGTAGGTGCGCTTTGCTGCCGGAGTGCCGTTATGGGTGCTTTTCTGAATGTTAAAATCAATGCCGGAGGATTGACGGATAAGACTTTTTCAGCTGATATTCTGTCAAGAGGAAGAGCCCTTGAAGCACAAACCCAGGCCCTTGAATCGGAAATACTTGCTATTGTAAACGGTAAGATAAAATAAGCCCGTTAGACCTCTGAAACGATTAGCTCTGAATTTCGTATAAATACTGTGTATAACTCATTCCTGATGCGTTTTTTACGAAACCTGAGACAAAGTCTGCTTAAAAACCATTTGTTCAGGAATTTCTTTTTTTCTTTCGCCTTCCGCCTTGTGCTGATTGACTTCAAGAAGAATCAGTTTCTCCTTGTTTTCTGGCTCCTGTTGTTCGGGCTGGTCACCAATAACATTGCAGCAAAATACGGAGCCCCCTTCCTGTTTCTGGGTCCTGAATACCATGACCACCTCAGTTTCGCTTCCTATTTTATCGTTGGTTTCTCGTGCGGAGGCTTTATTATGGCCTATAATATCGGGAGCTATATCAAGAATGGCTTTCGTTTTCCTTTCCTGGCTACTATGGCAAACCCTTTCATGCGGTACAGCCTGAATAACTTTATGGTACCCTTGACTTTTATTGTTGTTTATTCCCTCAATATCATCTCTTTTCTGAAAGATGAGAATGTCTTCAAGACCTATGAAATTGCCGCTCTGGTGCTTGCTTTCATCCTGGGCAATCTGATATTTATTTTCCTCTCGTTCACGTATTTTTTCCGTACCAACAAAGACATCTATAAGATGTATGGTATTCTGAACAAACCGGTGAAAGACGACCGTGAAGCATTACGAATCAGAAAGATGAAAAACAGCGGGGAAAGAAATCCTTATCTCATCAAGGAATCGCGCGACTGGTATGTGGAGACATTTCTGAGCTGGCCTTTGCGTACAAAGCTGGTAAGGCCGGTGAGGCACTATAAAAAGGAAATGCTGATGGCTGTATTTCGTCAGAACCACCGGAATGCATCCTATTTCCAGGCTTTTACCATTCTGAGCCTGATACTTTTGGGGTTACTCCGTCACTACAGCCTTTTTGAAATCCCTGCCGGAGCAAGCTTCTTCCTGCTGTTTACCGTTTTCTTAATGATTTTCAGTTCCCTTTATTCCTGGTTCAGGGGCTGGTCAACAGCCATCCTCATTGTACTTATCCTGATTGTAAATTATATTCACAAAACCGAATTCATCACCGGCACAAGTAAAGCCTATGGGCTTAATTATTCTGCCCCTCCCGCTCCGTATACGTATAAATACATGCGTAATTATGACCGGGATACGTTTATCAGAGCTGCCGATATCAGACATACCATTGAGATCCTGGAAAAATGGAAAGCCAAGAATACAACTCCCGGAGATACAGTTCATAAACCAAGACTTGTCTTTATCAATGTAAGCGGAGGCGGATTAAGATCCTCGCTTTGGTCTTATTATGCCCTCAGCTATATCGACAGTATCACCCAGGGTAAGCTGATGCATCACACCGAACTTATCACGGGCTCATCGGGAGGGATGATAGGGGCTGCTTATCTGAGAGAATTATGCCGGGAACGAGACCGGAATGAAATAAAGCATTTCCTCAACAATACTTACATAAATCAGATTTCCAAAGATATTCTGAACCCCATTGCATTTACCGTTGCGACCAGTGAATGGCTCATACATTTTCAGAAATTTAAAGTGAATAATCAGGAGTTTGTGAAGGACAGGGGGTATGCTCTGGAAGAAAAACTGAATATGAACACCCATGTCTTTGTAGGAAAAACCCTGGGCGATTACAGGCTCCCGGAAGCCAATGCAGAAATCCCCATGATGATTTTCTCCCCTTCTATTGTCAATGACGGGCGCAAACTGCTTATCTCAGCACAGGATATCTCTTACCTGGCTCAGAATACCCCATCGCGTAATTTCGAAGGACGTCAGCTGCTGAATGCCATTGAATATACCCGTTTCTTCAATCAGCATGACCCGATGAAGACCATGTTCACCAGTGTACTCCGTATGAGTGCTACATTCCCTTATATATCCCCGCTGGTACTCCTCCCCACTGAACCCCGTATAGAAGTGATGGACGCAGGCCTCCGGGATAATTACGGATTGGAAACATCGCTTCAGTTTATGGAAATATTTAACGACTGGATCGCCAAAAACACCAGCGGAGTGCTGATCATTCAGATGCGGGACAAACACATGGAAACAATTATTGATAATGACCCCCCTCCCACCCTCTTTCAGAGCCTCTCAAAACCCATGGGCAGCTTCTACGGCAACCTGTTCCAGGTTCAGGATTTCAATCAGAACGCACAAATTCAGTCCGCTGACAAATGGGTCAAAACCCATGTGGATATTCTCCGGCTTGAACTTCAGAATGAAACAAATGACCATATTTCCCTGTCCTGGCATTTAACACATAAGGAGAAAAGTAAGGTATTTAATTCCCTTACACTTCCTGAAAACCAGGAATCCATCTCCAAAATTTCAAAATTACTCAGCGATTGAGCAGGATCAGAACTGCTTTCGTAAATTTGCCTGTGCATCTGTTCTATACCCCCGATATTGAGTCCGAGCTTTATACTTTCCCGGAAGAAGAAAGCAAACATGCTGTCCGTGTTTTACGCCTTCAGAAAGGCGATTCTGTGCAGCTGACTGATGGGAAAGGCAATCTCTATACTGCCGAAATAAGTGATGACCACCCTAAACGCTGCCAGGTACATATCACTTCCAGGCAGGCTGAGTATGGAAAACGGGGAATACACCTCCATATTGCAATGGCTCCGACAAAGAGTATGGACCGGACCGAATGGTTCCTGGAAAAAGCTGTTGAAATAGGATTGGAAGAGTTCACTCCTATAACCTGTGAACATTCGGAACGAACGACTATGAAGACCGACCGCCTGCATAAGATCGCTGTTTCGGCCATGAAACAAAGCATCAAGGCTATAGAGCCGGTACTGAATGAAAATGTATCTTTCATCAAATTCATTGAAAGATGCAGGCAGGCCGGAGGACAAAAATTCATTGCCCACTGCAACCGTTCCAGTTCTGAACCTGACACGCTTAAGTCAGTTTATAAGCCTGGAACAGACAGCATCATACTTATTGGCCCGGAAGGGGATTTCTCGGAACAAGAGATTAACTTAGCACTTCAGAACGGTTTTACGGCCGTCAGCCTCGGTAAAAGCCGCTTACGTACAGAAACGGCTGCCCTGGCTGCCTGCCATACCATACACTTACTCAATGAATAAGTACTTTCGCCATACCTGCTCTATTCTGCTGGCTCTCTCCTGCCTCTTTACTGCCCATGCTCAGCAAAGCGCGACCTATAAGATTGCCAGACTTAAATACGGAGGAGGAGGAAACTGGTATGTAAGTCCAACCTCACTGCCCAACCTGATCCATTTCTGCAATGAAAATATGGGGACCAAAATAAATCCCGATGAAGCGGTAGTCGAGCCCGGGAGCCCCGATATTTTCAATTTTCCCTTTATACATGTAACCGGTAACGGAAATATTGTATTCAGCCAGCAGGAAGCCGACAACCTTCGCAAATACCTTCTGGGAGGAGGATTCCTGAATATCAATGACAGCTATGGCATGGATAAATTTATCCGGACACAAATGAAAAAAGTGTTCCCTGAGCTTGACTTTATAGAGCTGCCCTTTTCCCATCCTATCTACCACCAAAAATACAACTTTGACAAAGGTGTTCCAAAAATTCATGAACACGATGGCAAAGCTCCTCAGGGCTTCGGTTTGATCTTTAACGGACGCCTTGTTTGCTTTTATGATTATGAAGCTGATATAGGAGACGGATGGGAAGATCCTCAGGTGCACCATGATCCGGAAGAGAACCGTCAGAAAGCGCTTAAAATGGGCGCCAACATCCTATATTATGTACTGATGGGGAAATAATATTTCTCTTTGAACTACCGGGGTATCAGGGTAGCTTTTTTACAAAATAGAAAATAAGTATCAGTACCGCCAGTGATATGCCGAGGAGGATAATCTTCCCATAGGCATTGGGCTGTACCAACACCCTCTCCTTCATTGCAGGCTCTTCCTTTTTCATAACGTCATGCTTACCCAGCAAGTGTTCCAGACGATCACATTCATCCTTCCAGGTCAGGAGGTTTAATGCCGTATAATAATCATCCCCCTTACTGATATACTTACGGCTTCTGCTGCAGAATTCCATTTCGAGGCCATTGTACTGGTAATACTGTGCATATACCAGCCATTGTTCTCCCTTTGCAAGGCTAAGCTGACAATCGCTTTCACAGTCATAACGTACACCTACCTGTGCGAGGCTCTTGCCTTTGTATAAATCTTCAAGGTGAAAATAAACAGTCGCATACTTGTTATGACAGGAAGAAACAGAATCAACCTTTCCCGTAAAAATCACATCATAGATCCTGCATTCATCCATGCTCAAAGGCTTATGCTCTCCGCATTTGCAAGCCAGCAATGAATTGGAGAAATGCAAAACAAATCCTAAGCAGGTCAGGAAGAAAATCTTCATTCCGTAACAGTCATTTTCTTGGTCAGTTGTACGCTGTCACATTGCAGGGTATAATGGTATACACCCTTTTTCAATCCGGAAGTCCGGGCATTGAAGATGTAATAGTGACCACCTTTATCCATAGGTTGCTTATCATAAATAGTGACCACGCGCTGTCCAAGCTCGTTGGAAATATAGAGTGTAACAGTCTGTCGTGTTAACAGATTAAACCGGATAAGCGTACCATCATGAAAAGGATTGGGGCTGTTCTGAATAAGTTCTGCCTCCGGCATTCCGGAAGGCCTGGAATCCTGAACACCCATCATAGCTGCATCGGCTATAGCTGTCCAAATACTCAGTGTGCTGCCATTATACGCCATCCAGATGGGTCTTACAATTCCGTTTGTAGCAGAAACACCGATATAGTCTCCGAAAAAAACAGAAGGATCCGGAACAAACGAATTCTGATTGATTTTGTAATCGGTAAAAGTAGCTCCTCCATCTGAAGAACGGGCCAGGTAGACATCCGTCGAATCACCGGATGTATGATTCCTGCGGTCATAATAGACTACATACACATCCCCGTTGCTTTGATCGATTGTCATCCAGGACATGAAATTCTGTTTACCCGGAGCATCCGTATTCACCCTTTTGGGAGAAGTCCAGGTTAGTCCCCCGTCTGTCGATTTAACAAGAAATATATCGGTATCCGTTGTCCCGTTACGTTGATCACTCCAATTGATATAAATAGCACCTCTGTTGGGTCCGGCACTCAGATCACAGGCCGTTACAGGCAATCCATTGCAACGGTACAATCCTGAGATGGTATAATCCCATCCTCCCGCAATCGGATTCACCCCTGTTTCCCTTGGTATCCAGGTGGCACCACCATCAAGTGATTTGTTAAAGACAAGTCCCTGAGGCCCTGCCCATGAAACATAAATCTGTCCATTGGGGCCTACACATGGAACAGCTCCCTCTACAGTACTGTCTGAATCAATACAATCTCCGGCTTGCCAGCTTATTCGCTTCGGTGCTGACCAGGTAACGGCATTATCGGCCGACTTTGAAAAAAGAATTACCGAACTGTCGGAAGGATTATGAGAACCGTAAACATCAAACTGGGTCCAGCAAACATAAATTTCGTTGTTGGCCGGATTAACTGCTGTCCAGGGCTTATCCTGAACCTTTGTACCATTCTTACCAGTATAGGTTCCATTATTGTAAGTCCTTCCCCCGTCGATGGAATGGTGACATACAATCCGGTCAACCCAGGACCCCATCCCTGTTGGAGGATTGCTCAGGTGCATAAAATAGAAGGATCCTGAGGTATCGGCAAAAACTACCGGGTCGCCGTACACACCATTTCCCGGAGAAACAAGGGTGTTGGCTGTCCAGTGCAGCCCTCCATCCGTACTGTAATAGTAGTTATCGATATTAGCCCCCGCCACTACCTGCAGGTTGTTCTTAGGGTTGATGCAGATAGACACTTCTTCCGGTGCATGTTGATTTCCGATCATGACATTCGGAAACTGAGCCTGAAGCGGGCCCAGGCAAAGCAGAAAAAATGCCGGGAAAATTATACACTTATTTTTCATGCATTTGGATTTACCATTCAAAGATATGAATTTCAAATCCTTTGTGTAATTTCGCCTACCATGAACCAGGCCCGGAGCATTGCTTTTCATACACTCGGTTGTAAACTAAACTATTCTGAAACATCAACGGTTTCCCGTTTAATGGAAGAAAACGGCTACCATAAAGTAGATTTTTCCCGGCCTGCCGATATTTATGTCATAAACACGTGCTCTGTAACAGCTAACGCGGACAAGGAATGCCGTATGATTGTACGGCAGGCTTTGAAGCTTGCACCCGAAGCATTCATTGTTATCATGGGTTGCTATGCTCAGCTTAAACCACAGGAAATTTCAAGGATAGAAGGAGTCGACCTGGTACTGGGTGCATCGGAAAAATTCAAATTACTGCATTACCTGGAAACCATTACAAAAAGGCCGGAGGCAAGCGTTTTCAGTTGTGAAATAGAATCTGTCAATCAGTTTGTGGATGCCTGGTCGTTTGGAGACAGGACTCGGGCCTTTTTGAAAGTACAGGACGGGTGTGATTATACCTGCACCTTTTGTACCATTCCGCTCGCCCGGGGAAAAAGCAGGAGCAATACAATACCCAATGTGCTTAAAAATATCCGGGAAATAGTTTCCAGAAACGTGAAGGAAATTGTGTTAACCGGTGTTAATCTGGGTGACTTTGGGAAAGGATTGCAGGGAGGTAAGAAAAAGGAAGTCGGGTTCATAGATCTTATTAAGGAACTTGATACGGTGGAAGGCATTGAAAGATACCGGATCTCGTCAATAGAACCTAATCTTTTGAGCAATGAAGTCATTGAGTTCGTAAGCAGTTCAAAAAGGTTTGCTCCGCATTTCCACATCCCTTTGCAAAGCGGGTCCGACTTTATTCTGAAAAAGATGAAGCGGAGATACCTGAGTGATTTATACACCGACCGC
Source organism: Bacteroidia bacterium (assembly GCA_044448685.1). Classification (GTDB taxonomy): domain Bacteria; phylum Bacteroidota; class Bacteroidia; order Palsa-965; family Palsa-965; genus Palsa-965. The sequence continues at coordinate 48,177 of JBIOHC010000015.1, read as the reverse complement.
GTAACACACATCCGTACAAGGATACCCGATGCCTGTATAGGTGTGGATGTTATTACAGGATTTCCCGGTGAAACGGATACCCACTTTCTGGAAACCTATGATTACCTGAACAAACTGGATATTTCATACCTGCATGTCTTCACCTATTCAGAAAGAGATAATACGGAAGCAGTAACGATGGAAAATCCCGTACCTGTTGCTGTACGGAGGAAACGCAACAAAATGCTTCGTATCCTCTCGGTGAAGAAACTACGGAGCTTTTATGAACAGCATCTGGATACGAAGCAGAAAGTGCTCTTTGAAATTGAACCAACCAATGGCTTGCTGTACGGATACACAGGTAATTATATCAAGGTCAGGACAGCCTATAAACCGGAATTGTGCAATGAGGTGATTGATGTAACGCTGAAAAAAATAGGTGAAGATGGTTGTATGGACATAGAACCTGTTCCACTACCCGCTAAACAGGAAACAAGACTCAACGTAGTCAGCATATAACAGAATTATGTATCCAACCATTTATGATGCGTTTAAGGATTTACTCGGAAGCCATATGCCTTCCTGGCTTAGCTGGCTGAAAATATTGCAGAGCTTCGGATTCTTTGTAGCCATTTCATTTTTACTCGCTGGCTACTATTTTGCGAAGGAATTGCGTAGAAAAGAGCAGGAAGGAATCTTACACAGTACGACACGTAAAATTCTCAAAGGAGAAAGAGCCAGCCAGAGTGAACTCATCACAAACGGAGTCCTGGGTTTTCTGGTCGGATATAAACTACTCGGACTTATCCTCGGAGGAGCTGAAGTCGGTGACAATCCCCGTGATTTTATGATGTCAACCCAGGGCAGCCTGCTTGGCGGTATAGCCATTGGAGCTCTTTTTACCTGGATGAAATACAGAGAAAAAGAAAAGGGCCGCCTGCCGGAACCTAAACTCTTTGAAGTACCCTACCATCCTTATGAGCATGTGAGCAATATGACCCTTATTGCCGCCGTTGCAGGATTACTCGGAGCCAAACTTTTTCATATCCTCGAAAATCTGCCCGACTTCATGATCAATCCTGTGGGGATGATTTTTTCATTCAGCGGACTGACAATGTACGGAGGTCTGATCGTCGGCGGCCTGGCTGTCATTTATTACGGACGGAGGAACGGATTACCTTTTGCTCATTTAATTGATGCCTGTGCTCCCGGACTGATGCTGGCTTATGGAACAGGACGCATAGGTTGTCATGTTGCAGGTGACGGAGACTGGGGCATACCGCATACTGCCCCCAAACCCGGGTGGCTTAACTTCTTACCCGACTGGGTCTGGTCATACGACTATCCGAATAATGTGAACAAGGAATGCAATCCCTATATCCAGAATTCAGCCGAGTATCTGCAATGCCATTGCAGCTGGCAGCATACCCCCCACCTCATTGCCCGGGTGTTCCCAACTCCCTTTTACGAGGCTTTTATTTGTATAGGCCTCTTCTTTGTTCTGTGGGCCTTGCGCAAACGGATCAAAATCCCCGGAATCATCTTTAGTGTTTATCTTATCATGAATGGGGTGGAGCGGTTCTTTATTGAGCAGATCAGGGAGAATACAATCTTCTTTAAACTGGGGTCCTACACTGTTACACAAGCCATGTTTATTGCAATCTGTCTCATAATTCTCGGAATTACCGGGATCGTTTATTTCAGGAGACATAAACCAGTAGTCAGTAGTTAGTATGCTCGTCAGTCACGTAGGGACTATTATATCGGTAGAAATTTAGCAGTTCGTATTCAGTAGCTTCATAACAATCCGTATGCCTAACCTGGAATCGCTTTGTAAGGATGTATGTGAAGCTGCTCGCGAAGCAGGTGCATTTATACGTTCTGAACAAAAGAAAATTCATTCCGGCAATGTTGAAGTCAAAAGCCGTAACAGTCTGGTAACCTATGTGGATAAGCATAGTGAAAGCATGCTTGTACAGGCCCTCAGTACCTTATTACCGGGATCAGAATTTATTGCAGAAGAAGGGACCCTGGCAAGCCCGGAACATATCGGGCAGAAATCAGGAGATAAATATGAATGGATCATTGATCCCCTGGATGGCACAACAAATTTCATTCATGGCATACCTTGCTTTGCAGTAAGCATTGGTTTACATAAGAATGGCATTCCGGTTCTCGGAGTTATCTATGAGGTGAATCTGGATGAATGCTTCTATGCCTTTGAAGGTGGTCAGGCCTGGATGAACGGAAAACGTATCCATATTTCGGAAACAAGTAAGCTCGAAGATTCCCTGATTGCAACAGGATTCCCTTATTACGATCATGGACAGGAAGAAGAATACATGAAACTTTTCAGAGATTTCATGCACTCCACACGGGGATTAAGGCGTCTGGGATCTGCTGCACCGATCTGGCTTATGTCGCATGCGGCAGGTTTGATGCCTTTTATGAATACAGTCTCCATCCCTGGGATGTCAGTGCCGGAGCCTTCATTGTAGCTCAGGCCGGAGGCAGGCTATCTGATTTCCAGGGCGGGAATGATTTCATCTTCGGAAAGTCCATACTAGCCGGTAATTCAGGCATTTTCAGGGAGCTTCAGGACAAGGTAAAGAAGTATTTCTGACCTTAGCTACAACCCTGATTAACAATGCTTAACAATTCTAAATCCACTGTTTCCGCATTTTTCATACCTTCGCAGGGAACTCACAATCATGGTACGTTTCAAGGCTATTCTCTTCCTTGTCCTGATCTGCTTCTCCTTATGCAGGTCAGCAATTGCATCTTCTACTCCCGGATTACTGGCTCATAATTCCCTGAACGGTTTACCTGTTATTCCCGAAAACAATGTAGCTGCGGGTAAAAACCCTTTCTCAATACATATCACGATAGGTTTTCCGGCGGAAATAGCGGAGAAAAAAAACAGCCTTTCCAAAACCGCTGATCAGGACTCAGCCCGGCAAAATCAATCGGACAAGAAAAATAATGGAAGTCCCCGTATCTATGAATATGAAACGGAGACCGGTGATGGAAACGCCTGGCATCATACCAGTGCTGCTTTACGTCAGGCTATGAATCTGGATGCGGACATGGTTTATATCCATATCAACCCATTTGCTGATTTTAATACCGCAACTACGGATATCCGGAATAAACTCACGGAATATAACAAACCTGTAACCGTATTCCTTGATAATGGATCGGATAAAAATGGAGCCATCATTTCAGTACGTTCTGAAACCAACGGCAAATCAGGCACTAAACCGGGTGTAAAAACCTCTGTCTACGCCCTGGATGCCAAACAGGTCCGTGAAAAATACAAAGACTGTGTAAATAATTCTCCACAGACCTCAGCCCTTCTTCCTTTTACAATACGTACAGGAACCGTTGCCGGCTCCAAGCCCGTCCTTTTCAGTTACAAGCCCCGTCCATTTGAAAAATTTCTTGATTTTCTGTTGCTTCCTTTCATCAGCTTCCTGCTGATCCTTGGAATGGGCTTAAGCCTCCTGTCCGAAATTCATAAACCGGGCCGTGGATTTCCGCTCTTCGCATCTGTATTCTTTGCTGTGCTGTTTTTTACCCCTTTAAGTCTTGACGGACTGGCTGAAACTCCTGAAATACTCTTGTTCGGTGCTGGCCTGATCCTGATCCTTGTATACTTCTTTAAGCTCAAAAATAGTCCCTGGCTGGCTTTTACCGGTCTGTTTGTCTCTTTTGCAGGCCTTATCCTAAGTATTGAACCCAGCCTTTTCCTGCTCAAATCTGATTCCACCACCCTCTTCCCGTTCCTCAAACCCTTGCTGCCTGCTTCCGGAGCTTATCTGTGTATCCTGCTGGTTTATCACTTTGCATTCAAAAGAAATAAGCGCTTAACCGGCGACCGACAAAATCAATATGCACAAGCTGAAAGCATTCCTGCTTAAATACTATAATTACTTTCCGGCCGACGGCTGGGCCTTTGTTATCTTCATTCTGATCTTCGCCATCCTGGCACTTATCTTTTATTAAAACCTTCCCAACAGGTGATCACAATCACCCGTTTCGGAAGAATATATTGAGTCTGACTTGATTCTGTTATATGACGGAAACTGTTTACCGGAACTCTGACTTTCTATTCCGCCTCAAGCAGATACTCAGTTATATTATGCCCATATGTATTGAACGAAGACCGGGTGAAAAGAGTTCAATGCTGGAAGTCACACTCGAAAACGGCTATCTGGTACTCAACTCAGAAAAGGCGAACTATTCCTATGGAAATCTTCACACCGTTTTCCTGAGAACCTTTTACCGGTATGAACTGGGCAAAAGGAATATCAGCAATGCCCTTATACTGGGTTTCGGAGCAGGAAGTATCAACGATATCCTGAGAGACAATTACAGAATGAACATCCCGGTAACAGGTGTTGAAGTTGACGGGGAAGTCATTGCCTTGTATGAACAGTACTTTGCCGATGAGCTGGATACCCGCACAAAAATCCTTCATACCGATGCAAAGGAATATGTGGCACATTGTCCGGAGCGCTACAGCCTCATTGCGATTGATCTTTTTATAGACCTGGAAACCCCCTCAGGGTTTTCAAAAAAGAATTTTTTGCATGCTGCTGTTTCCCTGCTGGCACCGGGAGGAATTCTGTTCTACAACCGCATCCCGTCGAATGAAACTGCCGAAGCTGAAATAAGTGAAATAAAGAATATACTTAAAGTCTTACCGGGCCGGACTACCGAATCGCGTCTGGAGCTTGGAACTATGACGAATATCATGATTGTTTATGAAAACTAAAATACCTATTTGATAATTTTGTAATCTATGCTGTTCCAGCCTAAAATTCTTACTACACTCCGGAATTATACACGAAAACAATTTTTCGCTGATCTCTTATCCGGTATTATCGTCGGAATTGTTGCGCTTCCTCTTGCCATTGCTTTTGCCATCGCTTCCGGTGTCTCACCTGAAAAAGGGCTGTTTACTGCTATTGTAGCAGGTTTTATCATTTCAGCACTGGGCGGAAGCAGGGTACAAATCGGAGGCCCTACCGGCGCTTTTGTGGTTATCGTATATGGTATCGTGAACCATTATGGCGTGGGAGGCCTTACCATAGCAACACTCCTTGCAGGTATTATGCTGGTTTTTATGGGCATTGTCAAGCTGGGTTCTATCATTAAATACATTCCCCATCCCTTGATTGTCGGATTTACTGCCGGTATTGCCCTCATAATCTTTTCCTCACAGGTTAAAGATTTTCTGGGACTTCAAATGGGTTCTGTACCGGCCGACTTTATTCAGAAATGCACTGCTTATTTCCAGCATGCAGGCTCTGTTAACTGGTGGGCTTTTCTGATTGCGGCAGGTACAACAGTCTTGGCTTTCGTTTTCCCGAAAATAAGCACGAAAATACCCGGCTCACTCATTGCCATCGTTCTGGCAACCTTTGCTGTTCAGTTTTTTCATCTGGATGTGGAGACCATCGGGAAAAAATTCGGTGATATCCCTTCTATGCTTCCGGCCCCCCGGCTTCCTGTATTAAGCTTCTCAACCATTCAGGAACTGATACAGCCTGCCTTCACCATTGCTCTGCTGGGAGGAATAGAATCCCTTCTGTCGGCTGTTGTGGCAGATGGAATGATAGGTGCCAGTCACCGTTCCAATACAGAACTCATTGCACAAGGTATTGCGAACATAGCCTCGTCCCTGTTCGGAGGCATACCTGCTACAGGCGCTATTGCACGTACAGCTACCAATGTAAAGAATGGTGGACGTACACCTGTTGCCGGTATGGTACATGCCGTTACACTCCTGCTTATCATGCTTTTTGTGGGGCGCTGGGCCAAACTTATCCCTATGCCCTGTCTGGCAGGTATTTTAGTTGTTGTTGCATTTAACATGAGTGAATACAAATCCTTTATCGCCTTGCTTAAAGGACCTAAGAGCGATGCACTTATACTGATAACCACATTTCTTCTTACCGTACTGGTTGATCTGACTGCAGCCATAGAAATAGGAATGGTCCTGGCAGCCTTCCTCTTTATGCGCAATATGATGGCCATAAGCAAGGTCAGTCTTATTTCCATTCATGATGAGGATCTGAATGAAGACAAGGACGAGAAAGCCATATCCCGTTATACTGTTCCAAAAGGAATAGAAGTGTTTGAAATTACCGGGCCCATGTTCTTCGGGGCAGCTTATAAGTTCAAGGAATCCATTTACTCTATCAAAAACCCGCCGAAGATCCTTATCATTCGTATGAGGGCTGTTCCCGTTATTGATGCCACCGGTCTGCATACAATAGATGAAGTCTTTAAGTTTGTGAACCGTTTTAAAACCCAGGTTATTGCGTCGGGTGTACAGCCACAGGTGTTTGAAGCACTTAAAGAAAGTGGTTTACTCGATAAGATAGGAGAAAAAAATGTGGTGCAGGATATTGATGCCGCATTGGCCAGAGCCAGGGAACTTTTGAATGCTTAACTTTATCCCATGTATCACGATACCATTCTTTATTCGGTTTTGAATCAGAAATGTCCTAAATGCCATCAGGGCAATATGTTCGTCGGTAAAAACCCCTATGACCCCGGTATGATTTACAAAATGCCTGATGCCTGTCCGGTTTGCGGACAGTCGAACCTTCCCGAAGTTGGCTTCTGGTGGGGCTCCATGTATATAAGCTATGGTATTACAGTAGGACTTTCCATTGTATGTGTACTCTTTTTCTGGCTTGTGCTTGGCTGGAGCGACTGGGCCGTACTGGGCGGCAATGCCGCAGTCATGATCCTCCTTCTCCCTCCTGTATTCCGTTATTCCAGAGCTATCTGGTTCAACATGTTCGTGCGTTTTGACCCCAAATACAGTTCCGATGCCCAACATGCTGATTAATAGACCGCAGATTGTCATGATTTTCACGGATTAACAAATAGATCATTTTTAATCATGATGATCATGAAAATCTGCGTGCTATTACGGTAGTACTTCCAATGAGTTCTTTTCTTAACTTAGAGCATGGCATTCCGAACTATTGTTTTAACCCTCCTCCTGGTTTTATTTCATGCCCCCTTCCAGGCTCAGACTAAAATCATTCGTGTGTATGTAGCCCTCTGTGACAATGATAGCCAGGGCATTGTTCCTGTTCCGCGTAAAATAGGGAATGGAAATGATCCGGATAATAATCTGTATTGGGGGTGCGGTTACGGTGTGAGAACCTTTTTCAATAATTCGGAAGACTGGATGTTGCTCCGAAAAAGTAAAAACCCTGCACCCAATATTCTGGAGCGATGTATTTACCGGCGTCGACGGGACGATGTTTACCTTGTTGCCGAAGCTTACAAAGGAGCCCGCATACGCCAATGCACAATCGACTTTCTGAATGCATCAGCCAATAATTGCTCGGATACCTTGCATGTCAAATACCTTGGCACGGATAAAACCCTGGAATTAAAAACAGCACCACTGATCTGTTATGTGGGGCATTCCGCCCTTATGGATTTTTCACTCGATTCCTTTCCTCAAAAAAGAGGACAGACAGAAAAATCAGTCATCATTATGTGTTGCGCCAGCAGATTAATGTATACCAGGGCCATTAAAGCCAGCGGTGCCACTCCCCTGCTCTGGACCACCAACCTCATGTGTCCCGAAGCGTATACATTGAAATCAGCCATTGACGGATACCTGAACAAGGAAACCGGGTTGCAGCTTTGTAACCGGGCTGCGGAAGTGTATAATCAGTATCAGAAATGCGGGATGAAGGGAGCCAGGGCTTTGTTTTGTACGGGGTTTTGAAAATCTGGGGTGATAGAACGCAGATTATTATGATTATCATGATTTTCGCGGATTAATAAGAAGATCATTTTTCATCATGATAATCATGAAGATCTGTGTTCTATTACGGTAGTACGTTTAATGAGCTGATTCATCAATTACTAAAAAGAAAGTGAAACTCCGCCCCCTCCACCTCCTTGCCCTTCTTTTTACTTTACTGCCAATGGTGATTGGTTCTGCGATCTTCTGGACCTGGTACATCAATCCGAAATGGGGAGACCTGCCTATTTACGGCATTGTATTGCTTTTTATCGGAACACCTTTATGTTTCCTGAGTATTCTCTTTGAACTGATCGTATTGTATAGAAACAAGGGAAACAAATCAGCTTCTTCCAGGATTCTAAAAACAATTATTCTTACCCTTCTCAATATCCCGCTGGCACTCTTCTATTTGTGGTTTGGAGATATCCTTTACAACAGCAACCGAATCACCCTCATTAATACAACAGGAACGCCTGTTGAGGCAATTACTGTTTTCGGTGCGGGAGATCTGAAAACAATCAACCACCTCGATGCCAACGGCAGGAAAACAATCTGGTACCGGATCCGTAAAGGAGGTTCCTTACAAATAAATTATACATTGAATGGCAGTAAGAAAGAAAAAACGATAGATTCCTATGTCTGTGTTGGAGGAGAAAAGTATGATTATCTCATCAGGCCCTGAAAACAGGCAATAAAAAACTCCCTGACCGCAAAGCCAGAGAGTCCTTTTACTTGTTTGATATTAGTGCTTAGCAAGGTAATCAGCAACACCGGTATGGCTTGCTTTCATGCCTTCTTTACCCTTTACCCAGTTGGCAGGACAAACTTCTCCATGTTCTTCATTGAACTGAAGGGCATCAACCATACGGAGGGCTTCATCCACATTGCGGCCCAGAGAAAGATCGTTCACGGTCTGGTGACGGACAATACCCTGCTTGTCTATCAGGAACAAACCACGGTAAGCAATCATGCTTCCGGTAGCAACCAGTTCGCCTTTTTCGTTTACATCGTATTCGCCGGTAAGAACGTCAAAATTGGCAGAGATCGTCTTTGTTGTATCGGCAACGATAGGATACGTAACACCTTTGATGCCACCGTGTTTCTTGTCCATCTGTAACCAGCCCCAGTGACTTTGTTCGGTATCGGTTGAACAGGCAACAACAGCTACATTACGTGATTCAAATTCATGAAGTTTTTCCTGAAAAGCATGCAGCTCGGTAGGACAAACGAATGTGAAATCCTTTGGGTAGAAAAAGAATACCACATGTTTTTTACCTACAAACTGATCCAGTGTGAAATCCGTTACAATTTCACCGCCATGCACTACTGCACTGGCTTTGAAAGAAGGAGCTTTTTTACCTGTTAATACAGCCATGATTAAGAGTTTAAGAATGTTAGAATTGATTACATTTTCAGAAGCACAAAGATACAAAGCCTGCCTCTTTTTCCCAAGCAGAATCCCGCTTTCTTAATGGAATGTTAATAGCTTGTTTCGTATCTTCGCAGCCCGAACATGTTCATTCTTCGCTTTTTAGAAAATTTCCGTGATTATACCCGTCTTCAGAAAAGCATCCTGTTTCTGATCGCAGCTGAATTCTGTCTCCAGCTCATCAATTCTTCCTTTCTTTCCAATCTGCCTCTTTTTATGCACCGGGAAGGATATACGGACGGTCAGGTGGCTGATGCCACCAAATACCGTTACCTGGGAGTGCTCATAAGCGCTGCATTTGTCGGTTTTTATATTCGCAGGCGAAAGTTGTTGCCCTTGTTTTACCTGGCTTGTATCTGTGTACCCTTTTTTGCCTTCGGAATTCTATACACCGTTCAGCTCCACCGAATACCCCTGAATCATACCATGCAAATGCTGTGGGGAGCTTCCTTTACCTGTATGCAGATTCCTGTACTGCCTTTTATTCTGCGCAATTCCCCGGCAGAGCATCATACTTCGGCTATTTCGCTCAGCTATGCAACCTGGAGCCTTGCAACAATCGTATGCAGCATCGTGATCGCATCCCTCAGTGCACTTAACCCACATTATTTTGATGAGAAAACCCTGCTTTTCGGAATTACTTTTGCGAGCGTTGCAGGAATGTGGTGTATCAGCCGGGTGAAAATTACAGAAGCCGTTCCCTTTACCGGTAAGGAAAACCCAGGCAACCCCAAACCCGACTGGTTCATTATTTTCAAAGCCCTCCTCCCTACCCTTATCATAGCAATTGGAGCCGGTATCACCATTCCATTTATCAGCCTTTTTTTTACCAATGTGCATCATATGAGTACGGCCTGGTTCAATGGAGTCAATATTGTCGCATCCTTGCTTGTGGCCATCGGAGCCTTGTTTGTTCCAAAGATCAAGAAATACATAGGTTACAAAATAGCCATCCCCACTACCCAGGGCTTCGCTATCCTTGCTCTTATCCTGATGGCCACCACCCAGTTTTACAACCAGATGTCCATTGCCGTGTTTATTGCAGTGGGCTGCTACCTGCTGCGCCAACCCCTGATGAATATGGCCGGCCCTATGACTTCAGATGTAGTCATGAACTATGTAGGCAAGCACAACCAGGAAATCGTAAGCGCCCTTACCGCTGCCATCTGGAGCGGGAGCTGGTTCTTCGACGGATTGCTGTTCGGTATCATGCGTGATCAGGGAATTGATTATGTGGATATATTTCTGATCACGGCAGCACTCTACACCGTGGGAGTTATCTGGTACACTTTTCTGGTCAATGAATATGAGCGGAGGCTGAAGGCGGATTCTGCTGGCCGATAAGATAATGGTTTCACCTTCCTCAGGGTTTATTCTTATTGCAGGTGAAAATTTGCCCTTCCCTTAATTTTGAATCCCAAAATTAAGGGTTAAGAATCCCTTTTGCAAGAATTTTCAGTAAATACGTTTTTATACGTAATACTTCTTTTATGATACATTATATTTTTGTCATTCTGAGCTACCTTGGGGTTAGTCATGTGAGTGAGCAGTAGCGATGAATCTCCTTGGATAACCCTTTAAAATCTATTCCGACTAGATTCTTCGCCACTGCCAATGCACCATTCCGCCCCAAGGTGGCTCTGAATGACAAACTCCTGTTACTTAAGAATCAAGAATTTACATCTCATCCTTTAGGAATGCCTTCTGCCCGAACAGGGATAGTCTCTGTCCTTAAAGGGATAGCAACTATCCTTTAAAGGGTCATTATTATCCTTAAAAGGATTGTTATTGTCCTTAAAGGGAAAGTATCTGTCCTTAAAAGGATGATGACTATCCTTAAAGGGGAAGTGACTGTCCTTAAAGGAACATTGTCTGTCCTTAAAAGGATGCTGACTATTCTTAAAGGGGAAGTGACTGTCCTTAAAGGAACATTGTCTGTCCTTAAAAGGAAAGTATCAATCCTTAAAGGTAAAGTCATTATCCGTAAAGGGATAGCAACTATCCTTAAAGGGATATTGACTGTCCTTAAAGGGGTAGTCTCTGTACCTAAAGAGATAGTTTCAATTCGTATGAGGAAAGAACTAAATTTTTTAATATCAACAACTTAGTAATCTGCACCTCCGGAGAACCGTTTTGTCTTGATTCTTCTGTCTATTACTCAACTCTTGAATAAATAGATGATTTTCAGCACCAATCAATGCTTAATCCCTGCCTTATCCAACGCCTCATGATACTTCCTGGCATTGGCTTCATGTTCATCGTAAGTAACAGCAAAGAGGTGGTGGCCGGTACCGTATTCGGCACAGAAATAAAGATAGTTATGCTTCTTGTAATTGAGTACAGCATCCACACTCGCTGCATCAGGGAAACAGATTGGACCCGGAGGAAGGCCTTTATGTAAATACGTATTGTAAGGGGAATCCACCTTTGTATCAGAATCGGAAAATCTGTTTTTGTCAAATTCACCAAGTGCATATCGGAAAGTGGGATCGGACTGTAAACGCATATGTTCTCTTAAGCGGTTCATATATACACCGGCAATCATCGGCCTTTCTTCCGGAAAGCGGGTCTGTTCTTCCTGTACAATGGAAGCGAGGATCATAACCTGGCTTTGGCTCAAGTCTATTGCCTTTGCGCGTTCTTTACGATCATCGGTCCAGAACTTTTTGTATTCCTTAGCCATGCGATCCATGAACTGCTCGGGCGTGCTGGTCCACATAAACTCATACGTTTCGGGAATGAATAGACTCATGATATTGGCTGAAGTCATTCCGAAACGGTTCAAATATCCGTCATCATTCAGCAAATGAAGCAATGTGATGGAATCCGCCTCCAGCTTGCCTCCTACCCTTGATGCAAGTTGTTCCTTTGTGCGGACGGCATTCAGGGTAAAATGAACGGGGTCCTGATCTCCCCTTCTGAGCATATTGACCAGGGAGCTGTTGCTCATGCTTTCGGTTAGACGATAACGCCCGGGTTTTACCTGCTGCTTGTACTTTTTCAGTTTCGCCACCCATTCAAAGCTGCTCCGGCTTTTGATAAGTTTTTTCTCTTCCAATGCATTTACCACGTCCTCATACTTCCAGGTGCTTCGCACATAAAAATATTCCACCTTTTTATTTCCCAGCTCCACATTACCCATATAGATCATATAGTATAACCAGGCTCCGGCGCAAACTACTAGTCCGGCCAGGATCAGAAATACTATTTTTTTAGGACCAGCAGATTTCTTAACGCTCATGCCTTAATCAGTTTCATTTGTCTCATTTTTTCCAGCAGGGATTTCGCATCCTTATCATCAGGATATTTTTTCAGAATCTTCAGCAGCATTTGCCTGGCTTGTTCGTATTGTTTGTCTGCATTGTAACAGTCCACCCTGTTCTTCATTGCAGCAATCAGATCCGGATCAAGAGCAAGGGCTTTGTCGACATAAAAAATGGCTTTCTTCTGATTCCCTTCATAAAAATACAAACGCCCCCGGTTATTAAATGCCGAAGCATTACCCGGATCTTCGGAAATAATATAATCAAAGGTTTTTGCCGCTTCTTCCTTTTTACCCAAATCAAGCAATACAAGTCCAAGCTTGTTTTGAAAATCCAGCTGAAAAGGCGCCAGTGAACATGCTTTGCGGTAGTATGTGAGGGCATTATCCTTATTGCCCAGGTTATAATAGCTTTCTCCTATACGGTATGCAGTCCAGGCATTCTCGTTGCTCATGCTTTTGTTTTTCAGGTATTCGCCGAGCACCCAATTCTGGTCTGCTTCTTCTACCAACAGTTTGATGCGGGCATAATCCCTTTTCAGGAAATAAACCTGAACCAGTCCTGACAAGTTTCGTTTCCAGTCTTTCGTTCCTTCTGCCGCCAGGTACTTCAATGCAGAATCAAGCAAGGCTGTATTTTTAGGATCGAACTTTTCAAAATAATTGACATAGCCTTTTGCCCTGGTAACCGGATCCGGATGTTCATCATTCACAGCATAGAGCCCGATAAATTGTTTCAGGGCAGAACGGTCGGCCCGGGGTTCCGGCTTACGTATAAAATGATCATGAACGGTTACATGAGGTATATCAACCGAACCGGAACGGGGCATATGGCAGGATACACAATTGTCTTTTACCATCGCCCTGCCGGAAGCGCTCTCCGTGCATTCCCCGTTCTTTTTTCCACTGTTATGACAATTCAGGCATGCAGCGTTAAACACTTTAGAACCGGTAACCCTGACACTTACATGAGGATTGTGACAGGTTACACAGGTGAGTCCGTTTTTATAAGGCCTCAACTCATCCTGTGTACCTGCTGTTTTGGCCGACTGAATAAAACACTTGCTCATTTTTAGGCGGGCAGCATGTGAAGCCATGATGAACTGGTCATCAGCACCCTTATAACGGGGCATAAACACGGTGATATAATCACTGAGTACCATGCCGGGTTTAAAATCAAAGAAGGATTTATCCGGTTTCAGCACGGCATCGCCTTGAAGATGACAGCGCATACAGACATCAAACTGACGGTCTATCTTGAGCTTACCCGGATTCACAATGCTATAGTCGGCTACGGCCGAAGTGTCAACTCTTACCCCTTGTTGTTTCAATGTCACATGTATGCTGCCCGGTCCATGGCAGCGTTCACAGTCTATACCATGCATGACTTCCCTGTACTTATTTTCAGACCCTTCCACAAAATCAGGATAAGCATTGTGACAACTCATACATTCCAAACCAACCTTACGCGAGAATCGGGTATTGGAACCATTCTCAAAGCCGGGAGGAAGATCCCACTGTCCTTTTTGTGTATAAAAAGTCATGGGCATCTGATGCAGATATCCGTTTGAGTTCAGAATATGGGAATTGGTATGCTGTCCGGAACCTATAATAAAACTAACCTTTTCAACCCTGTTAAAGACGGTGTCCTTTTTATCGAGGCGGAATTCCCGTATAAAGTATTCATTGCCCTTCCAGAAAGGATGGTAGTAAAAGTCACTGTACTTATCATAAATAACCGTATGTTTTTCAAACTTCCCTGAACTTTTACTCCGGCTTGCTACATCGAAACTCTGACCCATACCTGTCCGGATAAAGGATTCGTAAATCCCGGCATGGCATTGTTTACAGGTATTCATTCCTACGTAACGGGCTGAGTCTCTGTGACCCATCCAGGGATCGGAAACAGAAACAAGGCTTTTCTCTGTTGTATCGGGATGGGTGGAGTTACCGCAGCGGGACACCAGCAAGACCAGGACGAAAAAAAAGAAGGAGAAACAAAGTTTCCGCAGGGGGAGGTTCATCGCAGAAACAAATTTACGGAAATAGGATCATTTACAAGATCAATTGCAGCATGCTTTCATCTTTCCAGCCTGTCTTTTCCCTGAGCCATTCCTTACGGGTGCCGCAAACAGTGAATCCCATATTTGAGAAGAGTTTAAGACTGTTTTCATTGTCGCAGGTAATATGGCAGTAAAGCTGGTGCAAATGCATGGTATCACGGCAGTATCTCACCAGCAGTGACAATGCATCGGAAGCATAGCCCTTGCCCCGGTCGACCGGTTCTGCAATGAGAATACCCACCCCTGCACGTTGATGCAGAGGCTCAAAATCGAACAAATCGATACATCCTATGGCCTTGCCTCCGGGGAGGCTGATAACAAGCCTGAGTTGCTTGGCCGTAAAGATATCCTGATGGGCTTCGGCCAGGTATTGCTCCAGTACAAAACGGGAGTAAGGAGCAATGGTATTGCTGAGGTGCCAGATGGAAGTATCGTTTTCCCACTGAAAAACTTCATCAATATCGCTGGGCTCAAGGGCCCTCAGCCAGACCTTATCCCCTTTGAGTAATTGCATAGCTTTTGTATTCAGACTTATATTGTTCTATTCCTTCGTGTATCTCTTTCATAGTATAGTAAGGCAGGCGAAAAGGCCCGGGATCCAAATGAAAGGAGAATACTTTACCCAGCATATTCCTTTCGGAAAGCATGGGTAACAACTCATACAGATATTCAACAGGACTGAGATCCAGATTCCAGTTTTCTTCAAAAAATAGTTTCAGAGGGCTCAGACAGGTCGCCTTACCCGTATCCACCCTTTCAAAAGCCTGTACATTGGTTGAAAAATGTTCGGTCAGATAGGTTTCGCTGAATACAGGATGAGGTTTTATTTCAATGAACAATGCTGGTATTTTACGCAGCATCATTCCTTTGTACAATACCTGCAGGGGTACATTCAGTTCCTGACCTTTGACATGGAGGGAATGATACAGCCCGTCGCCCAGCAAGCCTATATGAGGAGGAATTCGGCTGGCATGTAGCAGGGCAATAAAGACGCCCCGTTTGAGGTCTGCTTCAATGCCTTTAGCCGTATGTTCCAGTGTATAGGTTTGCATTTAGCTGGCCGGTTTTCCGGCAAGGATATTTTTTGTTTCCCGGAAGATACCGATAAAGGAAGTATGGTTCAAAGGGAATTCGAGGAAAACATGCATGAAGCTGAGCAGGAAGAGCCAGTCGAAGCCCAATTTGTAATCGTAGCGGTACAAGCCAATTGAAATTAACCAGATCAGTGCTATGACACCCATCCTGATCTTTGAAATTTTATGCCACTTTATAACCGTGGTTTTTGAAAACCAGTTCAGATAATGGTAGGTATAGGCAAAGGCAATGAAACGCATTATTTTGATTCCTATAAGGCTTTGATAAACTACAGAGCCCTGATCAAGCACGGTATTGTCTTCCCTTCTGAAAAACCGTCCGTAAACTTCCAGGTTGACAGCTTTGAAATAATCATAGGTTTTGTGTGCATAACCCGAAAGCATAAAATTGCTTGAATCAACAACCACAAACAGAAAAGGGCAGATCAGGAAAACAAGAAATGACAGATATCCACTCCTGCTCCTGCTTTTGAGTGCACCGTACAGGATGAAGAGGCCTGTAAATACATAGACATGGATCAGGGTTGGAAGAAATACAGAAAAGAAGGTGGTATAATTACTGGCCAGCAGGGCCGAAATACAGACAAGGATTATCCCAATAATCCGTGGAAAGGATTCCTTTATCAGTACAAGCACCAATGCAGAAAGGAAGGCAATATATATAGTCGTATTGGCAAGGCTGTACCACAAATTCTTTGCCTGAAATACCTTCATATAACGGAAAACATACCCGCACAGAAAAATAACAATCGCCAGCAATACAAGCAGGATATAATCTCTCTTCCCTTTTGTAAAATAATTCCGCTCATGCAGCCAGGAAATCTCTGTGAGGTAATGTGCCGGACCGAGTACGGCATAAGCGAACAGAAACAGATCAAAAGGCAGGTAAAAAGCAATGCCGCAGGAAAGCAGCATGAGGCCTATATTCAGATAGTTTATTTTATTAAGTTCTGACAAATGATTTATGATTTTTTATTTAAGATTTTTGATTCAGGATACATTAAAATCTTAAATCATAATTCCTAAATCTTAAATTTAACATTCAATCTCTCCTTCAAAAACTCTTACAGCCGGTCCTTCCAGCCATATATCCGTAAAGGAAAATTCACCGGTACGTTTAAAATAGACCTGGAGTTTCCCTCCCGGTGTCTTTACATCGCACGAATCAGGCTTTCCTGACATATTGTTGACTACTGCTACCAAAGCAGAAGCTGTAACACCTGTTCCGCATGCCATTGTTTCATCTTCCACTCCTCTTTCAAAAGTACGTACGAAAAGATAACCCGGTTCCCGCTCAATAAAGTTTACATTGGTTCCTTCCTTACCGAAAGCAGGAAGATGACGGATATGACTTCCTTCATTAAACACATCATACAATGCAAGACCTGTGACAATTTTTACATAATGGGGAGAGCCCGTATCCAGAAAATAATGATCCCCTTCAACACGGATCTGATCCACATCTTTCATCTTAAGCTTTATGGTATGATGTTTTACAAGAGCCTGATGAGGGCCGTCGGCAGCATAAAAGAAAACATCGTCAGAGGTCACTCCGAGACGTTTTGCATAATCAACAATGCAACGCCCCCCATTGCCGCACATGGAACTCAGGTTACCATCTGCATTGAAATAAACCATTTCAAAATCGTATCCTACTTTGTTTTCAAGCAACATGAGTCCATCGGCACCAATGCCAAACCGCCGGTCGCATAAATGGGCAATCAGGGCATTATCGGTTTTATCAAAGGATGCATTCCTGTTGTCAATAAGAACGAAATCATTCCCAGCTCCCTGGTATTTGGTGAACCTTATTTTCATGCCTGCTTATTTCAGTTTGGATAATATGGCTTCCGATAATACTTTTTCATAAGCCCTGAAATCATTCCCATATTCAAGATGGTAGGTAAGATTGTTATACTGCAGATAGATTTCCTCATCCAGCTGAAAAAGCTTGATTGTTTCAGAATCAGGCAATCCATAAAGAACAAGTTTATTACGGTTCATTTTATACCCTTTGTAATTCAGAGGAGAGGTCCAGAATTCCAATAAGCGAAACTGACGTCCTGTCGAACGGTCTTCACGAACTCCTGCCATTTTTGCAGCCAGTGAATCTTTATTTCCTCCATTATTACTGGCTACCGGACTGATATTCAGCAGCTCAAGTGTTTTAGAAGAAAGCATTTCATCCTTCCTGATTATGATATTTTCATCCGGTTGTTTAGCAGCAGCCAGTGAATCACCTGTTTTTACTGAATCGGCATGCTCTTTGACACTTTTGACAAGAGCGGCAGCCGTTTTGACAGAGTCGGAAACTGTGCCTGAAGAACGGTTTTCAGTGAAGGCAAATGTTCTTGGTTTGTCCTGGGGTTTTTCGGTCTTATTTTCTTCCTTTTTTTCCTGTTTATCAGGAATTGATTCGGAATGGTGGGTTCTGGCCAGGTTGGAGCTGAGCTCTTTGAGATACTGATCAATTTTCAACAGAAAGAATGCACCTCCGAGAATAATGCCGAGCAATAATCCCAGTAAAAACACCTGAATTTTATCTTTGAATCCGGCCATAATTCCACTATAGCAATAGGCTTCAAAGGTAGGTAAAAAGAGGGTGCTGTTAAATGTTGTTAAAAATAAATCCGGGATGAAATAAAAGGAACAAAATTTGCGCTACTCTGTTGTAAGACACTTTAATTTTGTACCCATGTATAACATAAAAGCAAATCCTATGAAACGAGCGATCGGAGCATTTTTAATTGCAGCTATAGGCGGTGCCAGTGCACTTGGCCTGAATTATGCGTTCCGTAAAAATGAAGACAGGACGCAATTCATACAATCACCCCAGGCGGCAAAATTTGTGAGTATGCCTGCCCATATTCCGGAAGGGACAGTGGACTTTACCTATGCTGCCGAACAGTCTGTACAGGCTGTGGTACACGTAAAGACAGTAGTCGAATCACAAAGCACTCAATTCTTCGAAGGGGACCCGAATGATCCTTTCCGTGATTTTTTCGGTGGCAGAGGCTTCCAGAATCAAGGACCTCAGTTACAACAGGCTTCCGGATCGGGTGTCATCATATCATCCGATGGATATATTGTAACCAATAACCATGTGATAGATCATGCACAAAAAATAGAAGTGACCCTGAATGACAAGCGCACCTATGAAGCCAAAGTAATTGGACATGACCCATCCTATGATCTGGCCGTGCTAAAGATAGATGAGAAAAAACTGCCTTTTGCCAATTACGGCAATTCAGACGAAATGCGTATCGGGCAATGGGTACTGGCTGTTGGTAATCCGTTTAACCTCACCTCTACTGTTACAGCCGGAATCATCAGCGCCAAAGCACGTAATATCAATATCATTGATAATAACCCTCAGGCCGGTGTCAATGCGGTAGAATCCTTTATACAGACTGATGCTGCCGTAAACCCCGGCAACAGCGGAGGAGCTCTTGTTAATCTGAGAGGAGAGCTCATTGGTATCAATACAGCTATTGCATCGCAGACAGGAAGTTATGCAGGTTATGCTTTTGCCGTTCCATCCAATATGGTTAAAAAAGTTGTTTCTGATCTGATGGCTTTCGGAGCAGTACAAAGGGCTTACCTCGGGGTAACAATCCGGGATATTGATTCCAGGCTTGCGAAAGAGAAAAGCATTTCTGAAACAGAAGGTGTCTATGTGAACAGTGTCAATGAAGGAGGTTCTGCCGACCAGGCTGGTGTTAAAGAAGGGGATATTGTGATCAAGGTTGGTTCGGCAAATGTCAATTCCGTAGCAGAACTACAGGAACAGGTAAGCGAATACAGACCCGGTGATAAAATCAGCCTCACTGTTAAGAGAGGCGCGAAGGAGTCTGTATTGGCAGTTATACTGAAGAACAAAGACAACAATACCAAGCTGGTTGAAAAAGAAAGCCTGGAGGTTACAAAGGCCCTTGGCGCCACCTTTGAAACCCTTTCGGATGAAGAGAAATCAAAACTCGGAATTGAAAACGGACTCAAGGTCAGCCGGCTGGAATCAGGCAAACTTAAAAACGCCGGTATCAAGGAAGGTTTCATAATCACTTCCATTGATCACAAACAAATCAATACAAAAGAAGAACTGAAATCCGTCCTTGAAAATAAAAAAGGAGGAATTCTGATTGAAGGAATTTATACGAATGGAATGAGAGCGTATTATGCCTTTGGTATCTGATAATTAATCGCTGAAAAAGTAAGCTTGAAGGGGACTTTTTTAGGGTTAAGAGAATAATATCTTCAGTATTTGGTATACCCGGACAAAGAAGATAATTTCGCGCTTGTGTATCTGGGCTCTTTCCCGCATCTTGAATTACATTTAATTTAATTGAAAATGAGACAGTTAAAGATAACCAAGTCGATCACCAACAGGGAAAGTGCCTCACTCGACAAATACCTGCAGGAGATTGGACGTGAGGAGCTGATTACCGCGGATGAAGAGGTTCAGTTAGCGAAAAAAATCAGAGACGGAGATCAGGGCGCACTGGAAAAGTTAACCAAGGCCAATCTGCGTTTCGTTGTTTCCGTTGCCAAACAGTACCAGAATCAGGGGTTGAGTCTGCCCGATCTTATCAATGAAGGAAATCTTGGTCTTATCAAGGCGGCCCGCAGATTCGATGAGACACGCGGCTTTAAATTCATTTCCTATGCAGTATGGTGGATACGCCAGAGTATTCTGCAGGCTCTTGCCGAGCAAAGCCGTATTGTACGTCTTCCCCTCAACCAGGTAGGTTCATTAAATAAGATCAACAAAGCTTATTCCAAACTGGAACAACATTTTGAAAGGGAGCCAAGTGCAGAAGAGATCTCTACTATGCTTGAATTGCCAATGGACAAGGTAGCCGATACCATGAAAGTCAGCGGCCGCCATGTCTCTATGGATGCTCCCTTGCTGAATGGGGAAGATAACAGCCTGCTGGATGTGCTGATAAATCATGACTCTCCAAGGGCTGACAACACCCTGATGAATGAATCCCTGCAAAGGGAGATAGAACGTTCCCTCTCTACCCTTACCGAACGGGAACGGGATGTTATCAAACTATTTTTCGGAATAGGACTCCAGCATGGACTGACACTCGAAGAAATCGGTGCTAAATTTGACCTCACCCGGGAACGGGTCAGACAGATCAAGGAAAAAGCTATACGCCGGCTGAGACATTCATCCCGCAGTAAGCTCCTGAAAGCATATCTGGGTTAATCCAGGCTGCTCATCATCATTAAAAAACCGGGCTATTCCCGGTTTTTTTGCTTTACGTCCCTTTCCCACCCTGCATTTTAGCTTTTTACCTCATTTATTAACAATGCCTTCATTCTTCTGGCGGTCGACCTGAAAAATCAATACTTTTGCAGGCAAATTCCTGTTACTTACAATCAAACTGAACCCTCATGAACATTGGAAGCATGGAGCAAAAAAAAGGTAAAGCCAGTTTCGAATCTGAACTGGCTTCCTGGTTAGACCAGGAAAGAGCGGCCCTTGAATTTATCGGTATTGTTGGAAATTTATGGTACGACAAATCTGTTGAACTGGTCATTTTCCGTAACCAGCTTATTGACCGAAGCGCAAGTGAAGTGATGAACCTTCACCAGTATGCAAAAGATTTTGTCAAAAAACCTATTCATGTATATGATACCCTTGCTCTGGCCAGGGAGTTGTTTAAACTGGAACTTGTTCCTTCCAGAATTGATATTGGCAAGCTGGCTGCAGAGTGGAGTCACGAGAAAGATAAATCGGCCAAAGAATTCCTGGGCTTGAAACTCGGTGAATTTATAGGCCATGAAAAATTCGCTCTCAGTCCTAAAGATGTAGTACTCTATGGCTTTGGACGTATTGGGCGCCTGGCAGCACGTGAATTGATCAGCCAGGCCGGAAAAGGTGAACAGCTTCGTCTTCGTGCCATTGTGACGCGCGATAAGTCAGACGAGGATATCATTAAGCGTGCTGACCTTCTTCGTACCGATTCCGTCCACGGTCCATTTCCCGGAACCGTTATCGCGGATGTGGAAAAACGTTGTCTGATTGTAAACGGTCATATGATACATATGATTTCAGCCTCCAATCCCGATGCCATTGATTACACCGCTTACGGTATACAAAATGCATTGCTGATAGACAATACCGGTATTGCACGCGACCGGGAAGGGCTGAGCAAGCATCTGAAAGCAAAAGGCATTGCCAAGGTTCTTCTCACGGCCCCCGGAAAAGGCGATATCCCGAATATTGTCCATGGGGTCAACCAACATGATTATAAAGCAGATGAAACTATTTTCTCTGCTGCTTCCTGCACAACAAACGCTATTGTTCCTGTGCTGGCAGTGATCCAGAAAAAACTGGGAATAAATTCCGGACATATTGAAACGATCCATTCCTATACGAATGATCAGAACCTGCTGGATAACTTCCACCCAAAATACCGCAGGGGGCGCTCTGCAGCAGTGAATATGGTGATAACGGAAACAGGAGCTGATAAAGCTGTGGGCAAAGTCCTTCCTGAATTAAGCGGTAAACTGACCGGTAATGCGGTTCGTGTACCTACACCGGATGTATCCCTGGCTATTCTGAATCTGAGCCTTGGAAGACAAACCACCAAGGAAGCTATCAATGAAATCATGCGCGAAGCAGCCCTCGAAGGCAGCCTCGTTGAACAGATACAGTTTTCCTATTCCAACGAGCTGGTAAGCAGTGACTGCACCGGAAACCCCTGTGCTTCTATATTTGACAGCCCGGCTACCATCATCAGCAAAGATGGAAAGAATGCAGTCTTGTATGTATGGTATGACAATGAATACGGCTATACCCGCCAGGTATTAAGACTTGCCAAACATATTGCGGAAGTAAGAAGGCTTACATATTACTAAAAGCCCTTTTATACCTAATAGAAAAGCCCCCGAAAGAAGTCGGGGGCTTTTCTATTAAACGTTTAGCTTTCTATTGTTTGATAAACTTGCTCTGATAGTTTGTATCGGCGCCTTTCACCGAAAGGAGGTAGATTCCGGAAGGGAAATCGCTCAGATCAATCTGCAGGGTGCTGTTTTTGTCAGCCACGGTCTTATTAGCCGTATAAACACGTTTTCCTTCTGAATTGTAAATGTATACAACAAGGTTATTGGAGCTTTCCTGCTCAATGGAAACATTCAGCTGTTGTGTCGCCGGGTTGGGGTAAACACTTTGTACATTGAAATAATGAAGGGGCTTGACGGAAATCTCATTGGACCGCGTAAAATGCCCGTTAAAATCCGTTTGTTTAAGCCGGTAATAGATTATTCCGGAAGGAGCTCCATCGTCAGTATAAGCATAGTGGAGTACAGCACTGCTGTTACCTGCGCCTTTGATCTGAGCTACAAATTCAAATGCTGTCCCGTTCACACTTCGTTCAAGCGTAAAATAGGCATTATCAGTTTCCGTTTGTGTAGTCCAGTTCAGCAAAACATTCTTTCCTTCCCTGTTGCCGTTAAAATCACTGAGTACAATGGGCAGAACGGTCATGGGGAATGTGCATGAATTAGGGGTGATGTACAGACTGGGGGCACCTCCTGAAGGGCCCCAGGTACAGGAAGCTCCGTCACAATCACAGGCCAGGGAAGAAGAGATATAGGAATAATCTGTTATCCCGCTTGTTCCACCACCAGTTACAGCAGAGAAATCTGTTCTGAAATAACGTGGAACACCCGAACCGGCTGCATTTGCATAATTTCCAGACGGACTGCCCGGCACTTGTACCCAGGCGGCTGCATTAACATATATAATATAAATCGGTCCATAACCGGAGGCACACAGTGTCGAAAAATCGTAAGCTCCGTTGCAATAATTATCGCTGGTGAACAAAAAATTGGTGTTTGCCGGAATGGTACCGGCTGTTACAGCATCAATGAAGAAACCGGCA
Organism: Bacteroidia bacterium; assembly: GCA_044448685.1. Taxonomy (GTDB): domain Bacteria; phylum Bacteroidota; class Bacteroidia; order Palsa-965; family Palsa-965; genus Palsa-965. Next base: position 24,669 of record JBIOHC010000015.1, on the reverse strand, counting down.
CACCCGGCAGCGGCATTCAGGTTAGCGGTAATGGTTGCATCGGCCGTGAAAGAACCGTTATATACTTTAGTCGGGGCCGGATTGGAACCGTAGGTCAGTATCATGTTAGCAGGGCTCACAGGTATGGAATAGCTTCCGGAAGAAAAGAAGAGCAGTTCATCGGCACCTTCACTTCCGCAGGGTCCGGGACAGGCATTTATAACTGCACTGGTCATATATGGAATCTGACTGGCACATGAAGAAGTGGTCACATTTCCGGTCGCAGGAGCTGCAGTCTTATAACTTTCACACCCTGTAGATCCGTCATCTTCGAACACAGCGAAATAATAAGTCGTGCTCGCAGCAAGGCTGGTGACAGTCACATTTGATCCTGCTCCGCTATAAACCACATATTCTCCCGCGGCAATGGTACTCCCTGAGCTGAATGAAGAGTTGGCTATATATCCGGAAGCATTCACAGGGGTACCCGTTACTGCGGAGCCTGCTTTGGCTACCACAATCCGCCCTGTACCATTCCCGTTTGTCCAGGCTACGGTAGTCTGGCTGCATGTTGTGGCAGAAAAATTGACAGCACTTGCCGAAGTGGTTGGAGCTGCAACAATTGCTGACGACGACTGGCTAAGCGGATTATTGGCTCCTGCAACCACACAATAGTTAATCGAAGCACCGCTTCCATTGTATTCAAAAACCTTGAACCAATAAAGAGTACCAGGAGCGAGTCCACTCACTGTAACACTGGTCCCGCTTCCATCAAATACGATCTGCTGCCCTGCATTAGCCCATACCGTATTCGGAGTGGCCGGGGGAGTCCCATTTGACGGTGCGGTAAATGTGTTGGAAGTGTTCATGGAAACATAACGACCTGTACCATTTCCATTTGTCCATGAAATGGTCAGGTCGTGACAATCTGCACCTGAAAAAGTCAGATTAAGGGCTTGTGTGGTAGGGGGGCCCGCAGGAGGTGCTGAAATATTGACATCATCTATTCCCAAATCATAACTTCCATAATCCGAAGTCGCCCTGAACTTGATTTTGCATGTTGTGCTGACTGATGCGCCAAGACTGATAGTTTGTAGGCCCCAATTATTGCTGTTTCCCAGTGTCAATAAACTGGCACCATACGTTACACCGTTATCCGTTGAAAGATATACATCCAGGTTTGAACCAGTTTCAGGATTGATATATTGGAAAGTAAGGGTTTTGGTTCCGGCAGGGCTGAAATCAATTGTAGGTGAAATGAGATCACCCGTTGTCGCATTCGGAGCATCGTACGTGTGAAAACGCGCTGAATGGCTTGCACTCGTATATGCTGGAGCATATGTACCTAAACCGGAAGTCCAGCTGGTTACATCATCATCCCGCTGCCATTGGTTATTCGCGTCCCCTCCTGCTCCAATGGCACCGCTCCAGGCACATGCACCGTTAAGAAGGGATGTAGGAATTGTCCATACCGCATCGAAATTCTGTGAAAAAGGAAGTGTATTGGAACAGGCTGCAGCTGTATAAGTCAAAATAACCTCCCCTGCTCCTCCGGCACCTCCGCTATGGGCAGTAGTCCAATCGTTGTTTCCGCTTCCTCCACCACCGGGCACTGTTCCGGCAACTCCTGTATTATTTGAACCAGAACTACAGTTTCCATTATAACCTCCATTACCACCCGGGTAGGTTCCGGTTCCTCCCGTACCACTGGTGCCGCAGCTATTTGCAGGACTTGTTCCGGCTGCTGTTGACCCTCCACCTCCTCCACCTGTTCCTGTTACTCCGCTGCTATTATCGGCTGTACTTCCCGTACCTCCGTTATGCACGGTTCCTGTACTGCCTGCAGCTCCTCCTCCTGCTCCTCCTGCGGCAGTACCAGTTGAACTACCACTGGCTACTGCACCTCCGGTACCACCGGCAGCGCTATAGGTTGTTCCTCCCAATACAAAAGTTGTTTGTCCACCAGCCCCTCCTGCTCCGGATGAACCTGTACCTCCGCTACCAACAGTTACAGTCCATACTTGTCCTGCACTTACGGCAACGGCTAAATTTACAGAACAAGCACCACCACCACCACCACCACCATTTCGCCAGTTAGCCGTAGTACCAGTTGCACCTCCTCCTGCTCCACCACCTCCCCATAAATAAAGATTAATGCTCGTCACCCCTGCCGGAACCGTCCAGGTTCCGTTGGTGGTAATTGTTACCGTAGTTTGTGACAGAATGTGTTGACTGGTCATCAACACACAAAGCACGACTAAATGATAAAAGGGATGTAAAAAAGATCTCATGAAACCTGCATTTAAGACATTGAAATTCTGTTTTTATGATAAAATCCCGTTTTATTATTTTCCAAAACAGGGTATACCTAATTCAACAAAATGTGAATCTGTGCTTGCGGTTTCGGATGATTCTCCTGAGAAAGGAAAACTCCTGTAGGATGGTCGCTGGATGCAATACGAATATAAGCTAATTTAGTTACACTTAGGAAGTATAAATTGGAGGGAGGAAAGGGCTTAAACTATCCTGTTCGAACCTGGAGCCTAGCCCGGTTTAGTCCGAATACCACGAGAGCGTTGCATTAGAAAATAATATAACATATTGAATGCCTGACAATTGCAATCAATTATTACATCCATTACCTGAATACAGGTAATTCCTGCCCAAAACGGTTTTACCTGAAGACTCTATTTTTTTAAACGACAAAACTTAATATTCCTTACCCAAGAATAATATTTTTTTAACATGTCAGGGATCATAGTACTTAACCCCGCATTACCTCACAATAAATTTCCTGATATACAGCTGTTCTCCTGAACTCAACTTACAGAGGTATATCCCTGATCGGGCAGGTTGAAAAGAAATTGTTTGGGATGACGAGTATATCATTTGATTATAAACACTTTTTCCATCTTCCGAAATGATCTCTGCCAGAACAGGTTCCTGTCCTACCCATTTTTTCAATGAAACAGTCAAAAGGTTTCCCGGGTAGATCACGGTTGGGTTAATCTCAAAATCCAGTTTATTGTCCTTTATTTCAGAAAATACCGGAGAGAACTCAAAATTTCCGTTCCTGTCCACTTCTTTAACCCTGAAATAACATGTCTCTGAAACGCCGGGAAGAAATGTTTTTTCAATGTTTACGGCATAAGACGAAACGGAGCTGGTAGTACCATGCCCGGGAACCCTGGTCAATTCTTTGAAGACAGACCCTTCCAGGAGCTCTATCTCAAAATGATCGCAGTTGGTTTCTGAAGCCGTTTCCCATTGAACTGAAACACCGTCAGGAAGCCCTTTAGCACCTTCTGAAATCCATGTTACAGGCAATATGCAGGAAACCCCGCATCCGATCTGGGTGGAGTTGGCCGCTCCCGGTGTGCCAAAGGACACGGAGGCATAATAATTATTGTCCGCCCTTAATTCGATAATGTGATTATTTGCTGCCGCAAAAGTGGCATTCACATTCTTCGCCCCGTCAGCTATCGCATTGATGGGATTGGCCGTATAGCAGGTAGCAGGGGTATTGGCCGTTGCCGGGTAATCGGTGGAGGAGGTAAAGTTTCCGATATTATAAGACACTTCGCTGATTATATTATCAGACGGGTCAATAAGAACAATTTCGCCCTGTCCGTTTACAAGGTTGCCGGGCCTGATCGTATTCAAAGCGGAATTTGAACTTGCAGAGAGGTCCAGATTTGGCGTACCGGCAAGCCAGGCAATACCACCTGCCCCCAAATTCGCCCAACAGGCCCCGCAACTTCCGGTTAGTCCGGACCCCCCTATAACATAATACCCGCAGGAAGCAATGGTGGTTCCGGCAGGAATGGTCACTGTCCATCCTTCCGGATTTCCTCCGCCCGATTTTCCAACCCAAATAATTACGAAACAGCTTATATCTGCCGTTGCATTACATCCGTTGAACAGTTCTATCCACTCCCCTCCTGCCCCGGCATCACCCGAAGATGGAGCAATACCGAGCTCATTGATGACAAGCTGAGTATACCCTGTTCCGGTCATAAAAACCAGGAATAGCATTGACATTAAAGAAGAGCGGAGTTGTTTTTTCAAGGCGGAGGATTTGAGTTAACAGGATAAAAATAGATCCTGAATATGTCCTTATAAGGAACTCTGATGAGAAATAAAAATCATTTAACACCCGTTTTTTCATTCCTGTTTTCAAATCAGATCAATCTGTTTTTGTGAACAAATTATTACATTAATGAACACCTGTATTCTTAACTATCCTATAAGCCGTTTTACATTTTCTTAATCGATCCTTGCAGGAGTTTCCTCTAAACTTTCCTGCCGGATAGTCTGTATATCAGATGGTATTCCTGTTCTGCTTTAATATCCTTTAAACATAAAACCTTCGTTTCCTAACCCTGTCATAAAATAGTGTATACTAATCCTTAACTTTGCAGTGAATCAGAATGCTCAGTTTAAACCAATTTGAAAAAACATCCGTGAAATCATTCCAGATACCTGAATTTTATCATAGCCCGGTCATATCAAGAATAAAAAAACTCAGGCGGGACAGGGACCCCAAGAAAAAGGATTTCCTTCCGACTGTTCTGAATTTTGGTCCTGTACATTTTTATATAGCCCGTCATTTTGGATTCTGTTACGGAGTGGAGAATGCCATAGAAATCTCATTCAGAGCTATTGAAGAAAACCCGGATAAACGTATTTTCCTGTTAAGTCAGATGATACACAACCCGGATGTAAATCAGGATCTGATGAAGCGTGGTGTCCGGTTTCTGATGGATACAGGGGGGAACCAGATCATTCCCTGGTCAGAACTCCATAAAGATGACATCGTTATCATTCCTGCCTTTGGAACAACCCTCAACATAGAAAACCAGCTCCGGGAACTGGGCATAGAGCCTCAGCATTATAATACCACCTGCCCGTTTGTAGAACGGGTTTGGAAAAAATCAGAAAAATTAGGGGAAGAAAAATACTCCATCATTATACATGGAAAACACAACCATGAGGAAACCAGGGCAACCTTCTCCCGCAGTGAACATCATGCTCCGTCCATTATCATCAAAGACATGCATGAGGCTCAGCAGTTGGGCGATTTTATCCTTGGCAAGCTGAGCCTGGATGAATTTAACCTTCTTTTCAGGAACCGCATTTCTGCCGGGTTTAACCCGCAGCATGATCTTGAAAAAGTAGGGGTGATAAATCAGACCACCATGCTTGCTACAGAAACTCAGGAGATAGCTGAATACTTCCGGAAAGTAATGGAGGAGAAATATGGAACGACGGCCATCAAAGACCATTTTGCAGATACCCGTGACACCCTTTGTTATGCCACGAATGAAAACCAGCAGGCTACTCAGGGATTACTCAGCCAGGATGCCGACCTGGCTATTGTTGTGGGTGGGTATAACAGTTCCAATACCTCCCATATTGTTGAATTGTGTGAAAAACTCCTCCCCACCTATTTTATTTCCGGGAAGGAAGAGATTGTATCGGATTGCATTATCCGTCATTACGATTTCCACCGTCAGAAATTGCTTGAAAAGACAGGGTTCATACCCGGAAAACGTCCTGTTAAAATTATTCTGACCAGCGGAGCGTCCTGTCCGGACAGTATTGTAGATGGGGTTTTACAACGTATCCTTTCCTTTTTTCCGGGAGCCGGTTCAGTTCAGGAAGTGGTGGAAGGTTTGGAAAAGTCTATGCTTAATTCTTAGCGTCTGCGTTTACTTCATCCTTACTGACCAGCTTCAGATCCTGCACCAGATTAAGAACAAAATCAAGTTGTTCCTCTCTGTTCAGGTCCGAATTATCAAGTACTACCGCATCATCCGCTTTCCGGAGCGGGTTCTCAGCCCGGTGTGAATCCTCATAATCTCTGGAAAGAAGATTCTTTTTTACTTCATCAAACGTAACATGATTTCCTTTAGAGGTGAGTTCATCAACTCTGCGGAGTGTTCTTATTTCTGTATCAGCTGTCATGAATATTTTGAGTTCCGCATCCGGAAAAATATTCGTTCCTATGTCCCTGCCATCCATAACAACGCCCTTATCAACACCCATAGCACGTTGAATATGTGCCATCATTTCGCGGACTTCTTTCAGCACACTCACATGACTTACATTTCTGGAAACATCCATTTGCCGGATTTCCTTTTCCACATTCTCCCCGTTCAGGTAAGTATCTGAAGCTTTGGAAGCAGGATTGTAGACAAAAGAGAGGTGAATGGAATCAAGTATTTTAATCACTTCCTCCCGCATGAACTGTCCGTCCTTAATGATCCCTTTCCGGAGGCAATCAAGGGTTACCGCCCTGTACATGGCACCTGAATCAACATAATTATAACCGAGTCGAACAGCAAGGGCTTTCGCCAGTGTGCTTTTCCCGCAGGATGAATATCCGTCAATAGCAATGGTGATCTTTGGCATGAGACCACAAAGATAAAATTTTGAAACGTATACAGGAGCGGAAAAAGGGGGAATTACTTTCTGGAATAAAAATCATTCAGATTGGTGGTAATGGAAAACGTATTGGAGCCTCCTGCTATGGAATAGACAGAGTGCCCGTAACTGAGGTGGAACTTGTAAATACGGAAGCCAAAACCAAAGGCCCAGCCTACCATCCCCCGGCGCGAATCGACCATCATTTCCTGGCGGCGTTCATAATCATAGCCGAAACGGATATTGAAATTTTTACTTAACAACAGTTCACCACCGAAAAGCAAATGACGCATGAGTTTATCTCCGAATATTTTATAATGATTTTGCTTGATAGGCATCCCGGTCAGAGGATCTGTTGTAAGCGGAGGATTCGCCGGGTCTATATAGGTCAGATCCCAGGTCTGCAAATGTGTTCCTGTAAGACTTATACGAAACGGGGCATGCTTGGGTTTAAATGCAATACCAGCCATCAGTTCAGAAGGAAGAGGTTCCTGGTTACCAGAATAATAATCGGTTAGCTGGCGACCATAATTACGCAGGATGACGGATGCCGAAAAATTATGTTTTGCATTGTAATAGTTACATGCGATATCAGCCGAAACACCCGTTGAGCTATAGGTAAAGAGGTTGGAATAAATGAATTTCAGATTGGCACCTACACTTATCAGCCGGTTCGAATCAGGTTTACCTATCACTTTGCCGTATCCCAGGTTATACGAATAGTCAGAAGCCGTGAATGTCCCTATCTGCAGCCCGGTAGCATCCGTTTCCTTGAATTGCCCGTAATTCACATATTGTATGGTACCATTGAACGTACCAATATTGCAGAAATGTTTGGCATAAGAAACGAAGCCATAATTGATATTCACATCCGGCAGATACTTGGTATAATTAAGGGCCAGCTGATTGCTCATGGTTGAATCAAGCAATGCTGGGTTTACGATGGCCAGATTCAGATCCTGGTCTCTTACACTGATCGGAGCCCCGGCCATGGAAGTAGAACGTGCAGAATTGGAAAGATTAAGGAATTCATAGATACCGGCACCCCCAACCTGGGCAAACCCCGTGACAGAACAATACATAAACAACAGAAGTATCCTGATTCCCTGCATATTAGACTGATTTCCTCCTACAAAGTAAAGAATTTCCATGAATTTAACGAAAACTCAGGAGGGATATTGCATGCATGAAGGATTAATGTACCGGCTATGGATTATCTATCAGGAGACTTTCTCGTTCGTCTTTTCAGCTTTTACGTTGATAGGATTCAGCACTTTCTCTTTCAGCAGAGCCAGGCGTAAAACATCACTCATTTTTTCGACATACATGAATTTAAGATCCTTGATATAGTCTTTCTTGATTTCGTCCACATCCTTTTTATTATCAACAGAGAGGATAATTTCTTTGATTCCTGCCCGTCGTGCAGCAAGAATTTTTTCCTTGATACCACCTACGGCAAGCACCCTGCCACGGAGGGTAATTTCACCTGTCATGGCCATATTGGGTTTCACTTTACGTTGTGTGAAAGCCGATGCAATCGCTGTCATCATCGTAATACCTGCAGAAGGTCCATCCTTAGGAGTGGCGCCTTCCGGCACATGGATGTGTATATTCCAGTTATCGAAAACGGAAGCATCCAGGCCCAATAAACCCGAATGGGCTTTCATATATTCCAGGGCAATGATAGCCGACTCCTTCATTACATCGCCCAGATTCCCGGTGAGTGTAAGTTTGCCTCCTTTGCCTTTGCTGATACTGGATTCAATAAAAAGGATATCCCCTCCTACAGGTGTCCAGGCCAGACCTGTAACCACACCTGCGACATCATTACCCTGGTATCTGTCTTTCTGGTGTGCAGGACCCAGAATCTTTGCCAGATCTTTTTCCAGAGGGGTCCTGTTGAATTTCTCCTTCATAGCCATGCTTTTTGCGGCGCTCCGGATAATCTTCGAAATTGTTTTCTCCAAACCTCTTACTCCTGACTCACGTGTATAATTCTCTATCAGGAATTCAATCATCTTATTCGTCAGGGTGAGGCTGGTTTTTTTCATCCCGTGTTCTTCCAGTTGTTTCGGAATGAGATGGCGTTTGGCAATTTCAATTTTCTCTTCCGTGGTGTAACCGGTTACTTCAATAATTTCCATCCTGTCGCGTAAAGCCGGTTGCAACGTACTGAGGGAATTAGCTGTAGCTATAAACATGACCTTGCTGAGGTCATAATCCATTTCAATATAATTGTCATAGAATGCCGAATTCTGTTCCGGATCAAGCACTTCAAGCAAAGCAGAGGATGGGTCACCATGAAAATCATTCCCTACTTTATCAATTTCATCCAGAATAAACACAGGGTTTGATGTACCTGCCTTTTTGATATTCTGCATAATCCGGCCGGGCATTGCACCGATATAAGTTTTACGGTGTCCGCGAATTTCCGACTCATCCTTCAGGCCTCCCAATGACATACGTACATATTTACGACCAAGAGCCTGGGCAATTGATTTACCGAGGGACGTTTTTCCTACCCCCGGAGGTCCGTACAGACAAATGATAGGCGATTTGAAATTTCCTTTGAGTTTTAAGACGGCAAGGTGTTCCAGAATCCTTTCTTTTACTTTGTCCAGACCGAAGTGATCACTGTTCAATATTTTGGTGGCCTTTTTCAGGTCGAAATCATCTTTCGTGTATTTACCCCAGGGCAGATCAAGCAGCAATTCCAGATAATTCATCTGCACTGAAAATTCGGCTGAATTGGGGTTGATACGTTCCAGCCTTTTCAATTCCTTTTCGAAATTTTCCGAATGCTCAGTCTTCCACTTCATATCCCTGGCCTTTTCTCTCAGTTCAGCAACCTGCTGATCAGATCCGTTTCCTCCAAGTTCTTCCTGAATAGTCTTCATCTGCTGTTGCAGAAAATACTCCCGCTGTTGCTTATCCAGATCCACCTTTACCTTTGTCTGGATCTGGTTTTTAAGCTCTATCATCTGCAATTCCTTGGTCAGGTTACCCAGGACAAGTGTGGCCCGTTCTTTCAGATCAGCCACCTCAAGCATTTTCTGTTTCTCGGCTACATTGGTATTCATGTTGGAGGAAACAAAATTGATCAGGAAGGAAGGACTGTCAATATTGTTTATGGCAAAAGATGCTTCCGTAGGAATATGGGGGCTTTGTTTGATGATCTGCAGAGAAGTATCCTTCAGGGAAGAGATGAGGGCTTGAAACTCCTTGTCATCTTTTGCAGGCCGGGTTTCCGGAAATACTTTTACCCTGGCTTTCATATATGGCTCCTGTTCAATAACCTCCTCGATCAGGAATCTGCGTTTGCCCTGAATAATAACAGTGGTATTACCATCCGGCATTCTCAGCATCTTGATGATATATGCAACTGTACCCACCTTATTTACTTCGGAAGGCTTTGGGTCTTCCACATTGTCATTTTTTTGAGAGACGACGCCAATTGTCCTGTCTGCCTTATATGCATCTTTGATGAGGCGGATGGATTTATCCCTTCCGACAGTAATCGGTATGACGACTCCGGGAAACAGTACGGTATTGCGTAATGGCAGTAATGGCAGAAGTTCAGGTAACTTTTCCTGGTTCATCTGCTCTTCGTCTTCTGTTGAAAGAAGGGGTATGAATTCATGATCATCATCCACCAGCGGTCCCATTGTTGACTCGTCAAATCCAAAATTATCTTGCATAGTAGCTTGATTTTATAAGTGCATCTTATGACAGCATGCGGAAAGCAATAGACATGCCAGAAGGGAAATAAGACAGTTTGGCATGTCTTGACAGAAAGGGGAATCTATTTAATTCCGAAAGGACTTTGTCAATTCGAAAACCCTGGTTAACAGACGCTTATCTGAATCTTCCAGAACCTTATTTCTGCGTTCATACATTCGTGCCGCCACTTCGAGTGCCTTGTCAAGACGAAATTCTTCCCGCTTACCTGCCCCACCCCATGAAAAATCAGGAATAAAGGTTTCCGGGAAGCCGCCTCCGAATATATTGGCAGAAACTCCGACAACAGTGCCTGTATTAAGCATGGTATTGATCCCTGTTTTGGCATGGTCACCCATGATCAGACCGCAAAACTGCAATCCTGTGCCTGCTGGCTTTTTTAGCCTGTAATTATAAAGCTGTACCTCAGCGTAATTGTTCTTCAGATTGGAATTGTTAGTATCTGCACCCAGGTTGCACCATTCTCCCAACACTGAATTCCCTAAAAATCCGTCATGGCCTTTGTTCGAATAACCCTGCAGGATTGAATTGCTTATCTCTCCCCCGGCCTTACAGTATGGGCCAAGTGTTGTTGGTCCGTATATTTTAGCTCCCATTTTTAGACCGGCATGCTCACATAATGCAAAAGGCCCTCTGATCATACACCCCTCCATGATTTCAGTCCCGGAGCCAATATATACAGGTCCTGTTTGGGAATTAAGAATAGCATATTCTACCGATGCTCCTTGCTCAATGAAGATTTCAGTTCCGGAAACCCGGTTTGTGGGACTGATAGTTGCTGATTTACGTCCTTTGGTAATCAGGTCATAATCTTCCCGTATTGCTTCTCCATTCAGACGGAAGAGATGCCAGGGTTTCGCAATCTGAATAAAACTGTTCCTGCTTTCCTTTGCCAAACCATCCTTTTTCAAAGCCAGCGGATCTGTACCATGCAGGCCGGAATTAAATCCGATTAACGTATCTCCTTTACGGAGGGATGCTCCGGGCACTAAGCTTTTCAATTCCTGAACTAAGCTATCCGATGGACAGATACTACCATTCACCCATATATTATCGGTAAGGGATGAAATGTTGCACGGGAATTTTTCAGACAGATAATCCACCGTACGCGTTGAAGAAACCGTGGCAAGCCTCTTTTCCCATTTCTCACGTATGGTCAGTATACCGACACGCAAATCCGCTACCGGCCTTGTGAAGGTCAGAGGAAGTAAATCCCCCCGGATATCCGGGTCATCAAAAAAGATAAGGTTCATGCTTTTCTCTCCTTTTGTATGATTACAAACATGCTACCTGTATCTGCATACCAGGCTTTGTTTTTCAATCCGGTAACTCTCATCAGCCCGTTAAATAACGCAGCCATTCTTTTAAAATTGTAGCGTTCAAGCCGGCTGCCAAGGAATTCACCATCGGCAAACTGGCCGCTTGCAGCATGGTGTATTATCTGTAGGCCATGAGGTTTCAGTGCTTTTGCCAGGGTTTCGGGGGTAAAATACTGGATATGCTCATAGGGTTTGAACTGAAACCATTTAGAGCCAAAAAACTTCCGCTGTAAAGAGCTGTAATCCGGAGTAATGAGCGCAATCACCCCATCTTCTTCTAGCAGGTCATGCAGTTTAGCAAAAGCTTCTGATAAGCAAGCCAGGTGTTCGACCACATCAAAAAGGGTGATAAGCTGATATTTCTTTTGTACACTTTGTTTTTCGAGCGGAACTGTAGAAACAGGTATATGCTTCTGATGAAGCTTTTCAATCATAACCGGATCAAGCTCTATACCATCTACATCCGTCCACCCATTCTTCATCAGCACCTCTATGAAATCACCGGAAGCACATCCTATATCAATGGCTTTCTGCATTTTCTTGCCCAGAAAAGGAACGATTAATGCATACCATTTTTCGAAAGTCAGCTTACGCAGCCTTGCATTCTGTTCATAATTTTCATATCCGAACTGGGTATTGTTAAAATAATCACTGGCATAAAGCCTGTACAGCTCTTCCGTTTTTATACGTGGATTTACATAGACAAAAGAACAGTCTTTGCATTGCACAATATTAAATCCTTTGATTTTATAACGCTGTTCAAAGGCTGTGCTTCCGCAAACGGCACAAGGATATGACTGTAATGTAAATTCGAAAGCCATCTATCAGGATAATGATTGTTTGTTACGTGAAAAGTAAACAGAAATGCCAAACCCTGCAATGGTCAGGAAAATAAGAACAGACACCGGAGTAAAAGGGAATGCATCCGTCTGAGGCATCTGCCGGTTCCTCAGTTCCAGGCGGGTCTTTATCTGAACGGAAGTGTCGGTATAGGCCCTGGATAAAGCTGAGTCATGCAGAAAAAGGCTGGTCCTGGCCATATTGTCATAAATCGAATATCCTTCTTTATTGTATTTAGCGGCGAGTTTAAATTCGTCCAGGGCTTCCCGATGCATTCCTGTATTATCATAACAGGCACCGATATTTGAATAGGCATCTGCATAAGTTGTATCATACTTTACGACACCTTTAAAGTATTCCAGTGCCTTTTCATACTTCTTGTCATTGAAATAATAAACCCCCAGATTATTCCTTGCTCCTCCGTAAGAAGGGCGGAGTGCAAGACATTTGTTGTAATAATGCTCGGCGCTGTCTCTTCTGCCCATATCGGCATAGGTGATGCCGATATTGAAATATATTTCAGGATCCTTGTCATAAATCTCCAATCCCCTCTTGTATTCCTTTATGGCTTCATCCAAAAACTGTTGTTTTACGGGAGGATTCCCTTCCCTTTCCCCTCTTATTCTTTGTTCACTGGCAACCGCAAAATGGACTCTGGCACTTTCGGGCTGAGTACTTAAACCAGCCTCGAACAAGGTCATATTATCTTTCCAGTCGGGGCTGCGACTGATAGTCCGGATTGAATAAAAAGCGAAAAGGCCGATGATGATATAAATGAGACCGGAAGGGAAAGAAAGCTTTGAAGCCTTCAAGTCTACTTTGAAAACCTTTCCGAGCAAAAACACAACGGCAATACAGAAACCGAGAGAAGGAAGGAATAAAAAACGTTCAGCAAATGTGGCCAGAATTTTGATAATGAGGTTGGAAGTGAGTATAATGGTTGCCAGATAAAAGATAATACAAAAGGCATAGACATCCCTTTTCCAGACCCGGATTGCCGCATATCCGAGAAAACCGCCATAAATAATTCCGGCTAAGGCTGCACGCCAGTTCCACCAGCTTACAATGGGGAATGTATTGTAAGAGTAATCCCAACTCAGGTTGTAAGGAAAGAGGAGGAGTCGAAGATAACTTCCCATCATCGTAAAATTGGTGGCATAGCGGTCACTCAAATTTTTCGTACCCATGAGTGAATTGTTAACCACATCCACATCACTCTTGAATGTCAGGCTGCTCAATACTCCTTTCCGGATAAGATAATAGGTCACGGCCAACCCCAGATATGGGATCGTCATGAGGGCAACCTTTTTTATGGAAAAGTCAGTGAAGGTGTAGACCATCACAGGTATGATAACCAAGAAGGTTACACTATTCTCCTTACAAAGAATAGAACAGAACAATAAAAAGATTGACCATAGCATATATTTATTATGCGGCTGTTTCTTAAAATTCATCAGTTGAAGTAGACCTCTAATACCGAACCCGAATGTGTCCGTTTCAATGGATCGTTCGGCAAATTTCATTAGCTGAAGCAAGCTGCCTATGCCAAACAAAAAACCCAGAATTTCATCCCTGCTTTTTATATTAGCAACCACATCAGAATGTATCGGATGCAGCAAAAACAAGGCTGTAATAAACAAGGGTATGTAAGGATTATAGTCTTTCAGCAGGCGCAACAGGAACCAGTAGAGCACGACCATTGCCAGGGCATAGAACAGGACATTGAAAAAATGGTTTACATAAGGATTCTCTCCGAAAATGGCTGTTTCAATCAAAAAATCCAGCAGAACAATGGGTCTGTAGTTGGCATCATTCTGATTATTGAAACCCATAAGGGAACCCTGCAGAAATATTTTCGGCAGGTTATGCATCACATGGCCAAAGGAGCCAGTGAAATCTTTTTTATAATGTTCGGAAGGACTGCGTCCATTGATGTATTCATTCTTACGGGTATAGATATCATCATCCAGTGCATAGGAATTATGAATGGAGTTGGCATATAATAAAAATGCCGAGGCAAAAATGATTGCAGGCCACATCCACAGACGTGAGGAACCGGAAGGAGGAGAAGTTTTGGAACTTTTAGACCTGGACTTACTCATATGCTGCTAAAATAAACAATAAATGCATTGGGATCCGGGGAGGACGGAAACGCCCTTAAAAGAGAAATCCCTTCCTGGTTTACAGAAAGGGATTTCCTAAAAAAAGAGGCTTATTTTTCGTCTTGTTTGGTTTCAGCTTTGTTGTCTTTTTTCGCGTATTTGGTACGGAACTTATCGATACGACCCGCTGTATCAACGAATTTCATCTTACCTGTATAGAACGGGTGAGACATATGGGAAATATCAAGTTTCACCAGGGGGTATTCTTTACCGTCTTCCCAAACGATGGTATCTTTGGTATCTGAGCATGATTTGGTCAGAAAAGTATATTCGTTTGACATGTCTTTAAACACACAAAAACGGTAATTGTCTGGGTGAATTCCTTTTTTCATCTTATTCTGTTTTTAAATTCAGGATGGCAAAAATAGCAATTTTCGGGAAAATACAAGGCATTTATGATAAAATAATTCTGTCTTTCCTCCGTTCTTTCTGTGTTTACTATCTTTGAAGACTTTAAAAAAGCAGAATGCTCCGTAAGATTTCTCTTTTCATACTCTTTTTAAGCCTTTTTTCAGGTCTGTTTTCCTGCCGAAAAGATACGCTTCTGACAGATACCAGTGCCCGCCTTAAATTCTCGGCTGATACCCTTTTATTCGATACCGTGTTCACGACAATCGGGTCCACAACCCGGCATTTTCTTGTCCGGAACACTTATAATCAACCAATTAGCATAAGTAACATACGCCTTGCCGGGGGCTCGAATTCACCTTATAAGGTCAATGTGGACGGATGGCAATTGAACGGAAACCTGGCAAATACTAAAATTGCAGCCAAAGACAGTATGTATGTCTGGGTAAAAGTGACTGTCAACCCGCTTAGCGGAGGCCCTGTCATTGTTGCCGACTCCCTCCTGTTCGATGTCAACGGACACCGCCAGCATGTCATTCTGGAAGCCATAGGCCAGAATGTATACCTGCATAAACCAACCAATTATATCCTGCTGTCAGACGGAAGCTCTGTCCCCTATTCCAAAGCAATATGCGGGGATGTATGGAAAAACGATAAACCTCACCTTGTTTTTAACTACCTGGTGGTCGATTCCGCCTGTACCCTGCAAATGATGCCCGGAACCAGAGTATATATGCATAACAATGCGGTCCTTTGGGTTTATAAAGCCGGAACACTACTCATTAACGGAAGCTATAACCAACCTGTCAATTTTTCGGGCGACAGGCTGGAGGCCGACTATTTCTCAATTCCAGGTCAGTGGGGCAATATCTGGCTCTCGGCTCTGAGTAAAAACAATGTGATAGACTGGGCTGTAATAAGAAACGGATCTGTAGGCCTGCTGGTTGATACGGTCGATGCTTCCAGTGGAAATCCGACTCTGCGACTGACCAATACCAGGATTTTCAATATGTCCGTTGCCGGTATTTACGGAAGGGGGGCCAGCATCGTAAGTGACAATATAGCTGTTTCCAATTGTGCCCATTATACCCTTGCGCTTACCATTGGAGGCTCCTACTCCTTTCGTCAATGCAGTTTCGGCGACTATTACTCCACCTCCACACGTAACAATGCTTCCGTCATCCTGAGTAATTGGTATACAGACATCAGCAATATCCGAAGGATCAGAAATCTGGACAGTGCTAATTTCCTGAATTGTATTATTTATGGGGCGAATGCAGATGAACTTAAACTGGATTCTGCAAGCAGTGTTTCCACCCATTTCAGGTATACATTCAATAACTGTCTTATTGCAAGCACTATGTCAGTGAACGGTAATTGTAATTTCGGTTGCCCGAATAACAATATTTTCAACCAGGATCCTCAATTTTACGATGAAGTGAATAACAATTTGAATATCCATACTGGCTCTCCCGCAAAGGGAATAGGAGGCAATTTATTGTACCCTGTTCTGATTGATCTGAATAATGCTTCCCGTCCTCCTTTCGGAGCCGATGCCGGAGCTTATCAGGCACATTGATTAAAGGCTTAAGAGGAATTTCATCGTATCCACCCCATCTGCATAATCCCACAGCATAGGGCACTGACTTTCACCAAACGGAAGTGATCCATTCACCGCTCCCTTACGGGATACCAAACATTGAATTTCTTTTTCATCCCTTTCAATTATTTCCCGAAGGTGTTGCTCATCCTTATAATACTCGTAAAACAGTACCCCTATAGGAGATGAAAGATGCTGATCTTCGCGGAGAAGGAGAAAATTATTATCCAGTAATTTTTCACCGTGCATCAGATACACGGTTTTATTATATTCGTAATTGTTGACATATTTATTGTGGTCCAATACGCCCGAGAAAGAAAAGATGCCTTCAAAAAAAGAATCAAACTTATATCCTTCCGGAACCAGCAATTTCGAAACATTGCGGCAACCCAGGCCGTAGTATTGGAAGATGTCATTACCCAGCATGGCCCAGTCTTCTTTAGTCTCCTGACCATTTATCAAAGCCACGGAATGTCTGTTTTTGCGTATGATATGGGGATATTTTCCGAAATAATAGTCGAAATAACGGGATGTATTGTTGCTACCGGTTGCAATAACTGCATCCATCGCTTTCACCGTACCGTCCGTAAATTCAATATTGGTTTTAAAACGGGGTTCAATCTGTAGCAGGACTGCAGCAAAGAATGGAATCAGCAGGTTATCATCGGAGGAAACCTTACCGATAAATTTATGTCCGGCCAGTAACACGGCAACAAAATCATGAAACCCGACAGCAGGAATATTTCCGGCCATAATAACCGCTACCTGTTTGTTTTTGCCTTGTTTGCTCCAGTCTGCTTTATACCGGACGATCCATTTTTCCAGATTCTCCCGGGTAAGGCTTTTCGCTATTCCTCCTATGGCTGCATTGATACCGGATGGGGTAAACCAGGCATTGTGAGCCTGTACCTGGGGTAGCAGACGTTTCAGTATCTCCTGTTCGGATCCCAGCAAAGTATACTTTTCCATACCTGTTTCGGACAGGAAAAGGCCCAATTTTTCAAAGGCATCAATACGCTCTTGCAATTCCATCATTTTTGAACCTTCGCAGGATTTTTTAGTACTTTTGTCAGGTTTTGCAAAACTAATAATATATAGCTATGGCCATTAAAATTACTGAAGAGTGCATCAATTGCGGGGCTTGCGAACCAGAATGTCCGAATAATGCAATATATGAGGGCGGGTCGGAATGGAGATTTGCAGACGGAACTTCTCTCAAGGGTGAGTTTGATTCCAAATCAGGCCTCCATGTAGATTCCAATGCCCCTCAGACACCGGTATCCATGGATCTGTATTATATCGTCTCCGATAAATGTACGGAATGTGTGGGCTTTCATGATGAACCACAATGTGCTGCTGTTTGCCCTGTGGATTGCTGTGTGGATGATGAAAACTGGAGAGAATCAAAAGAAGAACTCCTGGCTAAGAAGGCCACCCTGCATCTATAATTATTTCCCGAACTTTACGTTATTCCTTAAGGATGAAACATTACGTATTCGGGCTCTTTCTTCTCTTTTTATTGGTTTTTCCAGGTTTGAACAGAGCCGGTAATCCGCTATTGCCTGTTTATGAAGATTCCCTTCGCACCCTTGCCCGTAAGGTGTTCCATGCACGTACAGACGAAGCCAAACTTCAGTATAATACCCGGTTTACAGCCATGCTCGAAAAGGCACTCCGGCTTGATCAGGCCTTTGAATACCCCTTTGACTCCCTGAAAGATATAGGCCGTCTGCATGCTCCCGATGGCAGTTTTAATATTTTTAACTGGAATATTCCCAAAGAAGATGGTACACAACTGTATTTTGGGTTTGTCCAGCATCAGAACGCAAAGACCAAACAAATTGATTTATTTCCCTTAACCGATAAGTCGGCAGACATCAAAAACCCCGAACAGCAAAGCCTGGATAACAAGAAGTGGTTCGGAGCCCTTTATTATCAGGTTATTGAAAATAAGGTCGGAAAAACAACCTATTATACCCTATTGGGATGGGATGGAAATAACAACCTGACCTGGAAGAAACTTATTGATGTACTTTATTTCGATAAAGATGGAAACCCCCATTTCGGAGAAGCTATTTTTCACGTAGGCAAGCTTCCCAAAAAGCGTATCATTTTTGAATTCAGGGCTGAAATGATCATGGCTTTGAAATACGAAGAAGATAAGAAGATGATTATATTCGACAATCTTGTTCCGGAAGCCCCTGAAGGCAAGGGAATATATGAAACGTATGTAATGGATGGAAGCTATAATGGCCTGGTATTCAAAAAGGGTATGTGGCAGTTCATAGAAGATGTCAAAGCCCTTAATCATAAAACAAAGAATGATGGCTTTTATGAAGATCCCCGTGCTGTAAATGACAAAAAAGGCAGCAACAACCTGGGTCCCGCTCCAAAGAAGAAAAACTGAGTCTTTCCCGCCCGGAACGGAAAAATTAATGTTCATCACCCTTCTTTTCCTCTATTATTGCTAAATTTCGGTCAGTTTCTAAATCTCCTTGATAATGATCACTCCCGGTCTTGAAAGTCAAACAATAAAAACACCAACAGATTCTATGAAAGTGCATAATTTCAGTGCCGGTCCAGGCATTCTGCCTAAAGAAGTATTGCAAGAGGCTTCGGAAGCCTGTATTAATTTTGATAACCTTCATCTTTCCCTCCTCGAAATTTCACACAGAAGCAAAAATTTTGAAAAGGTGATGGATGAGGCCATGGAGCTGACAAAGGAACTGCTTCAGCTGGATGATAAATATAAAGTTATTTTCCTTGGAGGGGGTGCAAGCCTGCAATTTGGAATGGTGCCCTATAATCTGATGCGGACAGAGGGCACTGCCGGTTATGTAAATACCGGTGTTTGGGCCAGTAAAGCCATAAAAGAAGCCAAACTGATAGGCAATACCAAGGTACTTGCCTCTTCCGAAGATCACAACTTCAACTTCATACCCAAGGGATTTGCCGTACCGAAAGATCTGGATTATATCCACATCACCTCCAACAATACGATCTATGGCACACAACTTAAAAAATGGCCGGTAACACCGGTACCGGTTGTATGTGATATGTCGTCCGATATCTTCAGCCGTAAGGTTGATGGAAAACAGTTCGGACTTATTTATGCCGGAGCGCAGAAAAATATGGGCTGTGCCGGTTCAACCATGATTGCTGTAAGAGAGGAGTTGCTTGGAAAAACAGGACGATCCATGCTTTCCATGCTCGACTATAAAGTTCACATCAAAGGAGGAAGTATGTACAACACGCCTCCTGTATTTCCGATCTATGTATCCCTGCTGACACTGCGCTGGCTGAAGAAAAACGGAGGGCTGGAATGGATAGAAAAAATTAATATGCAGAAGGCTCTGGCCATTTATTCCGAGATTGACCGTAACAGTATGTTCAAAGGAACCTGTGAGAAAGAAGACCGTTCGAATATGAATGCCTGTTTTGTGATGCATAAGCCTGAACTGGAACCTGAATTTGACAAGATGTGGAAAGAGGCTCAGATCAGCGGACTCAGAGGGCATCGTGACGTTGGCGGATACCGTGCATCCATGTATAATGCATTGCCTTTGGAAAGTGTTCAGGTGCTTGTTGATGTCATGCAGGCTTTTGAAAAGAAATTTGCTTAACCAAAAGGATGTACAGCCTTAACTTATTCCCCTTATGAATCACAAACGAATTCTTGCCAATGATGGCATTGATCCTCAGGGCAAAGCCCTGCTGGAAAAAGCCGGATTTACGGTTATTACCGAAAAAGTATCACAGGATAAACTGGCTGAAGAGCTGAATGCCCATCGCTATGTCGGAATTACGGTCAGAAGTGCCACCCAGATCAGGAAAGAAGTCATTGACTCCTGCAGTCATTTGAAACTGATTGGGCGTGGAGGTGTAGGAATGGATAATATTGATGTGGAATATGCCCGCAGCAAAGGTCTGCAGGTGGTTAATACCCCTGCTGCTTCATCCCATTCTGTTGCTGAACTGGTTTTTGCCCACTTATTCACACTGGTACGTTCTCTTCATGATTCTAACCGTCATATGCCTGTTGAAGGCAATACAAAGTTTGACACGCTGAAGAAAAAATATGCCAAAGGTATAGAGCTGAAAGGCAAAACTATTGGTATCATAGGTTTTGGACGTATCGGTCAGGCGGTAGCAAAAATTGCCCTTGGTTGTGGTATGAAGGTTGAAGCCTATGACCCCTTTCTTAGCGAGGCTCTGCTTCCGCTTGATATTTATGGAGCGGGCAAAGTGGAAGTAAAAATTAATACCGTGAGTCTGGAACATATTCTGGCACAGAGTGACTTTATCACGCTTCACGTACCCGGTGGCAAGCTTATTGGAAAGAAGGAACTGGATCAGATGAAAAAAGGCGTAATACTGGTTAATGCCTCCAGGGGAGGTGTGATCATTGAAAAAGACCTGATTCATGCACTTAACAGCGGACATGTTGCCGCTGTCGGTCTGGACGTATTTGAACAGGAACCTACACCCAGCCAGGATATTCTGTCTCACCCGCATGTATCACTCAGCCCGCATATCGGAGCCGCTACGGAAGAAGCTCAGGAACGAATAGGCATAGAACTTGCAGAACTGATCATAGAGAAACTAAAAAATTAAGTAGGCAGAATTCAGTTGCCAAAATCCGGTAGAATAATCCTCTTTGATTACCTGCTACTGACTACTGGATCCTGACTACTGACTACTCTTATATGGCAACAATCATCCCTTTTAGAGGCATCAGGCCTGCACCGGATAAAGTTCATCTGGTCGCTTCACGTGCAGTAGACGGGTATTCTTCCAGTGATCTGAGAGAAAAGCTGAAAAGCAACCCGTATTCCTTTTTGCATGTCATAAACCCTGATTTCAACGATGGAAAAAGTACAAAACCCGGATCTACAGAACGCCTGACAAAAGTCAAAGCCAGATATCTGCAGTTTCAGGAAGATGAAGTATTCCTGCGCGACACACATCCATCTTACTACATATACCGGCAGCAGAAAATGGGCCATGTCTATACCGGCCTGATCGGATGCGGGAGTATAGACGATTATTTCAGCGGACTGATCAAGATTCATGAGCAAACCCTTACTGAACGGGAAGAAAAGCTCAAAGAATATCTGGAGGTTTGTGATTTCAATGCTGAACCTGTTCTGTTCAGCTATCCCAACGATGTGGAAATAGACCGTCTGACAGAAGAAATAACCAAGTCCAGACCTGAATATGATTTTACCACTACCGACAAAGTAAGACATACACTTTGGCTGGCCGCAGAACTTACAACAGTGCGTAAACTTGAAGAGCAGTTTAAAAAAATACCGGCTATTTATATTGCCGACGGTCATCACCGTTCTGCATCCTCCGCCCTGCTTGGCAAATCCAGAAGAAATAGAAATCCGGATCACAAAGGTACCGAACCATACAATTTTTACCTGGGTGTTTTTTTCCCGGAATCACAGCTGAAAATATATGATTTCAACAGGGTTGTAAAAGACCTGAACGGACTCAGTGATTCCGAATTCCTGAAAAAGGTAAAGGATCGCTTTAGTGTAGAGGAAACCGGACTTGAACTATACAAACCGGCCTGCAAACATAATTTCAGCATGTACTTCGGCTCAAAATGGTATTCTCTGACTCCTAAACAGGGTATTGTACATGACAAAGAGCCTGTAGGTTCATTGGATGCTTTTATACTTACACAGACGATACTCTCTCCTATCCTGGGTATTCATGACCTTAAGACGGATAAAAGAATAGGCTTTGTTTCAGGCATAAAAGGCATGGAAGAGTTAAAAAATCAGGTTGATAACTGGAAAGCAAAAGTAGCTTTCGGACTGTACCCTGTATCGATGGATCAGTTAAAACGTATTGCTGATACGGGAAACATAATGCCTCCTAAAACCACCTGGGTGGAACCAAAGATGAGGAGTGGCCTGGTCATTTACAGCCTGACAGATTAACAGAAATCTTGTTTACCCTGCCTGATCCATGACCATAGCCGAACATATTCATTCATTAAAAGCCGGAATACCTTCCACAGTAACACTCGTAGCCGTTTCAAAAACCCATCCGGCTGAACGGGTTATGGAAGCCTATCATGCAGGCCAGCGGATTTTTGGTGAGAATAAGGTTCAGGAACTGACGGGCAAGGCTAAGCTTCTGCCTTCGGATATCCAATGGCATCTCATCGGACATCTTCAAACCAACAAGGTTAAAGACATTGTTCCATTGGTCAGTCTTATACATTCTGTTGACAGTTTGAAACTTCTCCATGAAGTCAACAGGCAAGGATTGAAATGCAATCGGGTTGTTGATGTATTAATACAGGCCCATATTGCTGAAGAAGAAACCAAATTCGGAATGGATTTCACTGAAATAAATCACTTGCTTCACAGTGAGGATCTCAGGCAAATGCATCATATCAGGATTTGCGGATTGATGGGTATGGCTACCAATACCACTGACAAAGATCAGATCCGAAAAGAGTTCCGCAGCCTAAGGCACTTTTTTAACGGCTTTACTTTTCCTGTTTGCTTCGCCCCTGTAAATCCGGAACCGGTCAATGCCATACTTTCAATGGGTATGAGCAGTGATTATATGCTTGCGATTGAGGAAGGCACTACCATGATCCGTATCGGAAGCACTATTTTCGGTGCACGCTGACAAACACCGTTTTGTCCGGCATTTATTCCGCACAAATTGTATTTTTGCCCCTCCTTAGCATTTAAATATGGAATATATAGGAAACAGAATTTCTTTTCTGCGTAAGCCGGATGAGCTCAGTATTGTCATTTCAGCCTATTCGGATAAGCGGAAAAACCTGCTTCTCCTTGCCTGGATACTTGCATGGACGCTGGGAGGAATTGTAATGACAGTTTATTTGTTCAGGGTACATGATTCCCAGCTGAAAACAATGATCCTGGTATGGATGGGTTTCTGGCTGTATTTTGAATACAAAGCATGGAAGGCATATACCTGGAGGAAATATGGCAAAGAGATCGTGAAAATCGGGAAAGGATACCTCTTCTATAAGCGGGATAACAGAGGGGCCGGCAAATTAAGAAATTTCGAAACCGCATCTGTTGAATCCGCAGGCCGTTATACGGCAGGAGAAAATGATCTGGTCAGGAATTTTATAAGTTCCTACTGGGTGATTGGTGGTGAAACAATTTCATTCAGGTATTTCGGGAAAGAAGTGGCATTTGGAATGCAGCTTGAAGAAAAAGATGCCAATGCCCTCTTGCAATTAATACGGACAGAACTAAATTAAGTCCTTCTGCATACGGTAGTGCTGGATAAGATTCCACATCAGATAAGATTTTTCCCTTACACTATATCCGTTTTTTTCATAAAAAAGGACTGCATTTTCTCTTGACTGAAGCATGATTCTTTTTATTCCCTTTTTAACTGCAATTGCTTCGAAATGCTCAAGCAGCATCTTTCCAAGATGCAGGCCTCTGGCTTCTTTCTTTATACCCATAAAACGAAGCTGGGCTTCTTCCGGATTATTGAAATGCATACGGCAAACACCCAGGGCATTTCCTGCATCATCTGTAATCATGGCATGAACAGATTGGTCTTCCAGCTCATCCTTAACACTTTCGAAAGGTTGATTCCAGGGCTTGCGTAAAACTTCATAACGCAACCGGAAGTAGCGATCAAAATCTTCCTGACTTTGAGGCTCGATAAGTTTCATCCTTAAAATGATCAGAACTTGGAGCGGGTACGACGACGCTTATAGGGGATTTTATAGTTCACGTTGAAGCTCATGAACATATAAGCATCTTTGTATTTGGGATTTCCTCTTTCCTGACCCGGTGCAGCCTGCCAGCCACCATTGGCATTACCGCCAAACTCACCCGGGTATCTTGACAAGGATGGATCTGCGAAATAAGCGGCTATGCTTCCATGTGCGGCTTTGATAGCATTGTTATCGTAGTATCTGCCGCTTACATCATCAATGTAATCTGTGAGCGTATAACGGATGCCATATTCAATACCAATGCTCCAGCGCTGGTCAATGGCAATTTTTGCACCCAGACCCAATGGGAAACATACACTGATAGGCCCGTAAGCTTTAGCTCCACCCGGAAGCCCCTGCCCCTCTGTACCCAGTGGACGAAGTGCATACCAGTTCCCATCAATATACTTGCCCTTGGGATTATAATAAAACAATCCCACTCCTCCGAAAAAATACGCCTGAATATCTTTACGTTTCATACCGTGAACATTCTTCAGACGATAGAGGTGACCACCTCTGTCC
>JBIOHC010000014.1:0-90809 GCA_044448685.1 Bacteroidia bacterium | reverse complement strand
CTATTAGACCCGGGCCTTTAGGCCCGGGCTATTAATTGCCCCGGCCTTCAGGCCGGGGGTCAAAATGAAAAGAATAAATAGTGGAGGCCTTCAGGCCTTTTGCGGGGTTGGATTATGCCTCCTTCGTCGGCCTGATCCTTTAAGGGGGGCTAAACAACAAAGAAAAACAACCCCTGCTTCGCAAGGCGGGTTATTTTTCTTTGTTGTTGCCCCAAGTGGACGTATTTCGAACGAATTGTTAGCAGATACAAGGGCTCTGGCTGATATTTTTGATTCGCTGGCCGGGGAAGAGTGGTTCCCCTGTGAATAGTCAGCCTAACCCTTTAGCCGGTTTTTCTTCTTCTTCGGATCCTGATAGCAATTAAAAACAGCCAGTACAAAAACTTTCCTGCCCCCTATTTTGTACAGAATTACATATGGAAAGTATTTGAGAGGAGCTTGCCTTACATTCAAATATTTTTCAGGAAAAATGTAAGGATTATATTCAAGAGTGGAATACAATTTTTCAAGGTGAGTAAGGAATCTGAGTCCAAGATTTAATTGACGGGATTCGTACCATCCAACGGCTTGCATAATATCATTCTCTGCTTCCGGCTTGTTAAATACACTATACATCACCTGACAACCTTACTTCGTATTGTTTTCAGGGATTTTTTCCAGGGGATATTTGAACTCAACCCCTTTTCATGTGATTCGAGACGCTTTGTTAACTCCTTTTTCTGCTCCCCAGAAAGTTCATAATCATTCATGCCTTTATTCAGGATGGTATATACTGCCTCAAGCAGACTTTCATCCTGAATACTGTCGATGGCAAAATGCAATTCCTTTCTTAGTTCGGTGGTTTTCATCTGTCTATAATTGTTTTTCAATGGTCAGATGGAATACGCCATATTCATTTTTGTTTAGGATACCAAAGGAATATGGCTATTTCATGAAAAATGGTTTTCAATTCCGTTAATCCAAAGATACCGAATTTATCAATGAATATAAAATGAGGTGGTTGGGAGTAGAATAGCAGAAAAAAGCACCCCAATTAAATTCGAACTGGTATCGTGCTGAGTATCAATCAAGATATCTCAGATGAGAAGAATCAGAATTCATATCGAACAAAAAAGCCTTTGATAAACAAGATGTTATCAAAGGCTTTCTCTTATCGTTGCCCCAAGTGGACGTATTTCGAACGAATTGTTAGCAGATACAAGGGCTCTGGCTGATATTTTTGATTCGCTGGCCGGGGAGGAATGGTTTCCGGTTTAAAAATAATTACTCAAAACCTGAAAGGAAGGTTATTTTGTCCAGTCTTCGATTCGGATGCCCTTTATTCTTTCAAAATGAGAAATGTTATTGGTTACCATCGTCAGATGATAACTGACTGCTGTAGCTCCGATTAGTAAATCAAAATCATCAACCGGTTTACCTGCCTTTTTTAACCGGGCTTTTTCCTTTGCATAAATGTCGAGTGCCTCAAAAATTGGCAGCACCTGGATTCCGGTTAAAAAATCATCGAGCGCACGCTGATTTTTTGTGCGATGCTGACTGTTTTCAACACCGAACTTTAGCTCAGCAAGTGTGATTTCAGATAGGTAGCAGTTTTCAACACCAACCGCCTGGAATTTACGATCAAGGCTATACAGCCCTTTCATGTAATAAATACAAATGTTTGTATCGAGAAGATATTTTCTCACAAATCAGCAATTTTCCGGCTGAAATTTCTGCTGGTACGAATAGATCTTGTTAGCCGTTCAGTGTTGTCACTATTATCCCATGCGCCAAAGGCCTGTTCAAAGGTGTGGTGTTCCGGCTTGGGATTTTTCCTGACTGATTTTGAAAGTTTAGCAATAAGCGCAAGCTTCGCAGGCCTGCTCAGATTTTGGAGCAATTCCAGATAGGAATCAATAAGGCGGGTGTTCAAATCAAGTGGTTTCACAACGCTAAGTTAGATCTTTCGTGTCTGAAAACAAAACGACTTGTGTTCCTGAAGAAGCCAGAATGGATTTGAACGCTTAACTGCTTGTATATCAATTCCTCTTTGAAAAATGAGAGGCCAGCAGAAAAATGATCGAACAAAAAAGCCTTTGATAAACAATGTGTTATCAAAGGCTTTCTCTTTTCGTTGCCCGAGATGGATTCGAACCACCACAAACTGAACCAAAATCAGTTGTCCTGCCATTAGACGATCGGGCAGCATTAACCGGAACTTTAAGGATTGCAAAAGTAGTAAATTAATATTTCTGGCAAAATAATTATCTTCTAATGCCGGTATATCATTCCTCAAGCTCCTTTTTTAGTATTTTCGCCCCTTATAGACTTGTAAGAACACAATGACTAACTATCAGAAACTCAACAATATCATTGGCTGGATCGTCCTCGTTCTGGCATCCCTCATCTACTGCTCTACAATCGAACCTACTGCCAGCTTCTGGGACTGCGGGGAATATATCTCGACTGCCTATAAACTCGAAGTAGGACACCCTCCCGGTGCTCCCTTATTCCAGATGATCGGACGCATCTTCTCCCTCTTTGCCGGAAAGGATGTCATGCAGGTTGCCAAAATGGTCAATATCATGACGGCCCTTTGTTCTGCTTTCACCATTCAGTTCTTATTCTGGTCCATTACCTACATAGCCAAAAAATTTATTGCCAAAGGTGCTGAAATGACCAAAGGTCAGATGTATGCCATTTTCGGAAGCGGTTTTGTAGGCGCTCTTGCTTATGCTTTCAGCGATTCCTTCTGGTTCTCTGCTGTTGAAGGGGAGGTTTATGGTATGTCTTCATTCTTTACGGCAATTGTGTTCTGGTCTATCCTCAAATGGGATGCTGAAGAAGATGAAGGCACTGCTAACCGATGGCTGGTATTCATTGCTTATCTGGTAGGTCTTTCCATCGGAGTGCACTTGCTCAACCTCCTGGCTATTCCGGCTATGGTATTCGTTTATTACTTCAAGAAGTTTAAGACAACAAACTGGGGTGTCGTGTTAACAGGTGTTATCTCCGTTGTTATTCTCGGGGCCATACAGGGATTCATCATCCCGGGTATCGTATCACTGGCTGCCAAATTCGAATTGTTTTTTGTTAACTCTGTGCATCTGCCTTTCAATTCCGGAACTATCATTTACTTCCTTTCCATACTTGCATTGGTTATCATCGGACTGCGTTTCTCCAAACAAAAAGGATGGATACATTTCAATACCGGTATCCTTGCTTTTACAGTGCTCATCATTGGCTATTCATCCTTCTTCCTGCTGGTGATCCGTTCCAATGCCAAGACACCTTTGAATGAGAATGATCCTTCCGATGCAGTGAAGCTGCTTTCTTACCTGAACCGTGAACAGTACGGTGACTGGCCTATTACCTACGGACCTTATTACAATGCTCCGGTTGATCCGACAATACCTTACAAAGACGGAAGTCCGGTTTATAAAAGGGATGATGCTGCCGGAAAATACACGATGACTTCAACAGGTAAAGGTGCCGGCGGACCGGTGTACCACCGCGAAGCCTGTACCGTATTCCCGCGTATGTGGAGCCCTCAGCACGAAAAAGATTATATACGCTGGGGTAATATCAAAGGCAAGCAAACGATTATCGGGGAAGACACCATCATGAAGCCGACCTTCGGAGAGAATATAACATACATGTTCAAATATCAGATCGACTGGATGTATTTCCGTTACTTCCTCTGGAATTTTGCAGGCCGCCAGAATGATATTCAAGGTCATGGAGATAAGCTTGACGGTAACGGATTAAGCGGAATCAAGATGATTGACAAGATGCGTCTCGGTCCACAGGATAATTTGCCCGAAAGTATTACGCATAACAAAGGATATAACCGCTTCTATCTTCTTCCACTGTTGCTGGGAATGATAGGAATGATTTATCAGATCAATAAGGACTGGAAAAATGCATTGGTTGTGTTCCTGCTTTTTTTCTTTACAGGTTTAGCTATTGTCGTATATCTGAACCAGTTTCCAAACCAGCCCCGTGAAAGGGATTATGCCTATGCAGGCTCCTTCTATGCCTTCGCTTTCTGGATAGGATTGGGTGTGTATGCTATATGGGACTGGTCGAAGAGTATCTTCTCTCCAAATATGGCTGCCGTACTTACCACTGCTGCCTGTACACTTGCTGTACCGGTTGTGATGGGCAAGGAAGGCTGGGATGACCATGACCGCTCTCACCGTTATACATGCAGGGATTTTGCCAAGAATTATCTTAACTCCTGTGCGAAGAATGCCATCCTCTTTACCAACGGGGACAATGACACATTCCCTTTGTGGTATGTACAGGAAGTGGAAGGATACCGTACCGATGTAAGGGTTGTAAATCTGAGTCTGCTCCAGACCGATTGGTATATCGATCAGATGAAACGGGCTGCGTATGATTCCAAGCCTGTTCCATTCTCCCTCACTCACGATCAGTACATACAGGGCAAAAGAGATGTGGTATATGTTATCGATAAAGGACTGAAGGGATTCTTTACCTGTAAGGAAGTGATTGACTGGGTGGGCAGTGATGATCCTCACAAAAAATTGCCTGAGCGTAACGGAAGCCCCGATGATTATGTACCAACCAAGCACCTGAGAATACCGGTAGATAAACAGAGGGTTAAGGAAAACGGAACTGTTCCGGCCAATACGCCCGACAGCCTTATCGTGGATAATATTGACTGGACCCTCAATAAAAATTATCTGCTTAAGAATGACCTCATGGTGCTTGACCTCCTGGCCAATAACAACTGGGAACGTCCTATCTATTTTGCCAGCACTACCGGTTCAGAAAGCTATATGAATCTGGAGCCGTACTTCCAACTCGAAGGCCTTGCTTACCGCCTGACTCCTGTCCGCAGCAATATGCCTGCCGGAAAACAAAGGAATGAACAGATGCGCATCAATACGGAAATTATGTACCATAATGTGATGGACAAATTCCTGTGGGGTGGAATGGATTCTCCGACTATCTATATGGATGAGAATAATATGCGCATGGCTGTGAACCTGAGGTTGCAAATGAACAGTCTGGCTGAATCACTCATTGAAGAAGGGCAGAAAGATAAAGCACTTCAGGTTATCGAACGCTGTATACAGGTAATGCCTGAACGCAATGTGCCTTATGACGGTGCCATGTTTTACGTGCTCAGCGCCTGGTATCATGCAGGAGGAGGGGAGAAATGCAATCCGCTTGCCAAACGATTGTTCGACATACTCGAAAAAGAACTGCGTTATGTAAACGCACTTCGTCAGGATGATCATACAATGGCCGTACCCTATCAGGCCCGTCAGGCAGCTTATTACCTGCAAGGGTTGGTGGAGCTGACAGAGCAGAGCAAGCAGACCGATCTGTCAAAAGATTTCCGTACACGCTTTGAGCAGATGAGGCCTATTATGGAGTCCATGAATTTCGGCGGGTAAACCATGTATCTGGTCAGACCTCCTCTCTTGTTAAAGAAATTCTATCCTTCCATGCTATGGAGGGTGGAAACAACAGAAAAGGCCCTGTACCTCACCTTTGATGACGGCCCACACCCGGAAATAACACCCTGGGTATTGAATGAATTGAAGAAAGCCGGAGCCAGGGCTGTCTTCTTTTGTGTGGGTGATAATATAGAACGTTATCCCGAATTGTATCAGCAGATCCTTGCCGAAGGGCACCTCTGCGGTAACCATACCCAGAACCACCTCAACGGATGGGAAAGTGATTCAGCAGCCTATCTCCGCAATGTGGCCCATTGTGCACGTCAGGTACAAACCCCTTTCTTTCGTCCTCCTTATGGTCGTCTCAAAAAAACGCAGGCTGTACGCATCAGCAAGCATTACCGTATTGTGATGTGGGATGTACTCAGCGGTGATTTTGACCGGAATACCTCCGCAGAGAAATGCCTGGAGAACTGTATTCAGTATTCCCGCCCGGGATCAATTGTCGTATTTCATGACAGCCTGAAAGCACGAAAAAATCTTTTCGCTGTGCTTCCTGAATACTTAGAGGAAATGAAGAATAGGGGGTATAGCTTTCCGTTGCTTCACTAACGCACGGGCAACCTGTCACATCCGTGCCGACCGACAACCCCTCACATCCGCGCCGACCGAAGGTCATAAAATCGTGTATTTCAGAGGGTAATGACTTCCCCATTAAGAACAGCCACTGCCCCATCAAGGACATTCTCTTCCCCTTTAAGGGCAATTACTTTCCCTTCAAGGATAATGACTTTCCCTTTAAGGATTGATACTATCCTTTTAAGGAAAGTCGTTATTCCTTTAAGGACAGTTACTATCCCGTTCAGGACAATCACTTTCCCTTTAAGGACAGTCATAGTCCCTTTAAGGATATTCATCATCCCTTTAAGGATAAACACTTTCCGGTTAAGGACAATTAATGTCCCTTTAAGGACATATACTTTCCCTTTAAGGATAGTTGCTTTCCCTTTAAGGATTGATTCTTCCCTTTTAATGATAGTCAGTATCCCTTTAAGGATAGAGATTATCCCTGATGGGACAGTCACTTTCCCTTTAAGGGTTGTTCCTTTTCTTCTAATAAAAGTGTAAGTGCCTTCAGGCTACCGGTTTCCCCTCTATAACAGGAGTTCCGCTTTCACGGAGTTTGCCCATACCACCATAGACATTGTGGATATGCGTGATGCCATGTTTCTTCAGGATGGAGCTTGCTATCATGGAGCGATAGCCTCCTGCACAATGCACGAGGTATTCGTCTCCGGGATTGAATGCGGAAATGCTTTTCTCCAGATCAGAAAGGGTTACGAGTTTGGCTCCTTTAACATGAACTGTTTCATATTCTCCTGGCTTACGCACATCGATAACCGTGTATTTACCCTGGTTAATCAGGTTGTTAAATTCTGCAGGAGTTACGGAATGAACGGTTTCGGTTTTCAGGGAAGAGGCGGTCCAGGACTTAAATCCACCCTTCAGAAATCCGTGAATATTTTCAAAACCTACTCTTGCCAGACGCAATACCGATTCTTCTTCTTTCCCTTCTTCAGCAATAATAAGAATGGAACTGGTCAGGTCTATCAGCGTAGCAGCCCAGATGGCATAACTACCGTTCAGACCTATATTGAGAGAGCCGGGTATAAAACCTTTCTCGAATTCAGACGGGTCACGGGTATCGAGGAGGATAGTGCCCTTGTTGAATTCCTGTTGTACCTGTTCAGGAGTGAGCGCCTTTTTTGTTTTCTGCATCACCTTTTCAATATCCTCATACCCTGTTTTATTCAGCATGGCATCTTTGAAAAAGTAGGAGGGAGGAGGAGTCAGACCCTCTGTGATAGACTTTATAAATTCGTTCTTGCTCATGGGTTGCAAGGCATAATTGCTTTTTTTCTGTTCCCCGATGGTAGACCAGGTTTCCTTCCCAATATTTTTTCCGCAAGCCGATCCCGGGCCATGAGCAGGATAAACAATTACATCGTCAGGTAACGTAAGGATGTGTTTGTACAGGGAATCATAAAGCATTCCACCCAACTCTTCACTTGACATTTTTCCGTCAAGCAAATCTGGTCGTCCTACATCGCCTACAAAGAGTGTGTCGCCTGTAAATATGCAATGGGGCTTACCTTTTTCATCGAGGAGAAGGTAAGAAGTTGACTCGGGGGTATGACCAGGAGTATGAAGTACACGTATTTTCAGTTTACCGATATGCAGTTCTTCTCCATCCTTTGCATGATGAACAGGATATCCTGTTTCGGCTCCCGGGCCAAAAACGATTGTTGCTCCGCTTTTTTTGGCCAGATCAATATGACCGGATATAAAGTCGGCATGAAAATGAGTTTCCAGTACATAGCGAATCTTCGTTTTTCTGGAACCTGCTTTTTCCAGGTAAGGACTTGTTTCCCGTATAGGGTCTATTATCAGGGCTTCTCCTTCTGATTCTACATAGTAGGCTGCTTCGGCAAGACAGTTGGTATACATTTGCTCTATATACATGGCCAGGGGTATTTCAATGGGGATTGAGGATTTGCTGTAAAATTATGAAAGTTCCGGTTATCAGTATAAACCAGCCGAAGGCGGGTTTAAGGGCAGCCCCTGATACCTTGTGGCTCAAGTACATACCAATAAAAATACCCAGTACCGAGAGGCTGCTGAAAATGATCAAAAAGTTCCAGTTGATGGATACCAATGCAGGAAGGCTTCCATAAAACCCTATTCCTGAATTGATGGCGATGATAAGCAGGCTGGTTCCGATAGCAGTTTTCATAGGCAGACGGGCCAAAACCACCAGAGCAGGAATGATTAAAAATCCTCCTCCGGCTCCAACGAGTCCGGCGAGGAAACCAACACACAGTCCGCTCAGCATCATTTGTACATAGGGATAATAATTAAGCGGAGTATTTTCTTTTTCATTTCCGTCTTGACGTGCAGGGCGTATCATGGAAAAAGAGGCAGCAAGCATCAGGAAGGCAAAAATGATAAGCAGGAATACATCCTTGCCAATGGATAAGTTGCCGGGGAATTGTAATATTTCCGGAATCTGCGGTGTCAGCCAGCTGCGTGTGAAGTAAACGGAAAGGATGGAAGGTAATCCAAATACAAGCACAGATCGGAAACTGATCAGATTCCGATATAAATAGGTTATCGCACCTGTCAGGGATGTGATGCCTACAATAAATAAAGTATCCGGAACAGCTTTTTGCGCTGGGACATGGAACAGGTAAACAAGCACAGGCAAGGCCAGGGCGGACCCACCCCCTCCAATAAGCCCTAGACTTATTCCTATAAGTATGGCTGATATATATCCGGCAATCTCCATAGAACAGGGAATATTCTTTTTATAAAGAAACAGATAAAATTAACATTCTCTCCATCTTTGAATATCTTTATTTCCATGAATCTAAGTAATCACTCAACGAAGGAGCCTGTCCTCAACACAGCGGTATTCAGCTCCTTTCCTGTGCTTCGTACATCCCGGCTTTTATTGCGATCCATTGCTCAAACGGATACGGACAGAATTTTTAACTTCTATCACAATCCACAAGTGATGCAGTTCAGGGGTGCAGATTGCTTTGAGTTTAAACAGGAAGCGTCAGATCTTATACAGGAATTTGCGGATCTTTTTACAAAGGGAAAGGGAATACGCTGGGGCATCTGCATGCAGGACAAAGAAGAAGCACTTATTGGCAGTGCAGGACTGAAATCAATAAACAGCACACATCTGAGAGCGGAGCTGGGTTATGAACTCGATCCTGAATGCTGGAATCAGGGGCTGATGACAGAGGCACTCTCTGCCATTACAGCTTTTTGTTTCAATGAGATGCAGCTGCATACGCTGGAAGCGAATATTACTCCGGCCAATATTGCTTCCGAAAGGGTTCTGGAGAAACTTCACTTTGTAAGAGAAGCTTATTTCAGAGAAAACTGGTATTACAAAGGCTGGTGGGATTCCGCTATTTTTACGCTGCGAAACCCGGATCAATAAGTGTTTATTTCTGTTTTGGCGCTGCAAAACGAATACTCAGAAACAACTCATGTGACCCGCTGCTGTAGTTCTGTATGTTGGTAATGCTGTAATCATAGGCATAACCGACAGTGAGGTTCTCCCTGTATGTATATCCAAGCATGGAAATGATTGCATCCAGGTTGCGGAAAGCAGCACCTACCCATATTTTATCGCGGTAAATAAGCCGGAGCCCCAGATCAAACTGTACGGGAGCAGGCGCCACATAGCGGACAATGGTGGTTGGTTGCAGTGAAAATACATTGCCCAGCGGAAACGTATATCCGCCCATGAATACAAAATGCTGAGCTATGACACTGGTTGTATTGTTCATGTAATCGAAAAATCTGAGCTTTGTCGGTACCATTTCAGGAACGGAGAAACCTACATACCATTTCTTCTTATTGTAGAGGTAAACCCCGGCTCCGAATTCAGGCATGACCACTGTTTGCAAACCGCTGCTCAGTACATTGTCAGTCATATCCGCCAATTGTATCTTGGATCCGTCAACAGTATATTGAAGTATTCCGCCCTGCAAACCGAATGACAATTTAATATCTTCTGTCAGATTCAGATGATAGGCATAGGACAAGTAGCAACCTGTACGCCGTGTAGGACCTACCACATCGGTAAACAACTGTCCGCCTACACCGAAGTGCGGATTCTTGAGTGGTCCGTCAATAGCGAGCTGATAGGTCCGGGGTGCATCGGTAATGCCGATCCATTGATAGCGGTTTATTGAAACAGCTTCAAAGTAGGGATTCTTTCCGCCTACAGCAGGGTTTTCAGCATAGTCATTCAGCATATACTGGCTGAAGTGAGGAAGCTGTTGAGCGTTTGCAGCCGAAGCAACAAGCGCGAAAAGGAATGGGAGAAGTCTTTTCATCGGTTATCGCATAATGGTTATTGGCCCTGAATATTTCTTTTTGTAAAGCGGATCATGGAGATCAATCAGATAATAATAGGTACCTACAGGTAATTGTTTACCCTGATACATACCGTTCCAGTTATTCTGATAATCCTTTGCCTGGAAGAGGAGCTCTCCCCATCTGTTGTAAATTTCGACCACGTTGTTCGGGAAATGATTGATGTTACCGATAACCCATACATCATTGACTCCATCGCCGTTCGGTGTAATACCGCTTGGGAAAATAAGCTCCGGAAGCACAATCACCTCTACGGTGTCGGTTGCTTTACAGCCGTTGCCATCTGTAACCGTTATGGTATAGGTGGTTGTGACCAGCGGATCAACAGTTGGATTCGAACTGGCCGTATCCTGCACCCCTGTTGATGGGCTCCATACAAAGGAGGTGGCCGTGATACAAGTCGGACTTCCTCCGATCACAGTACTGCTATTGGTAAGAATAGTCTGTGTCGGACCGGCACTGACCACCGGAGGAGAGTTGGAACTGACACTTACTGTGGCTGTATCTGTACAACCTGAGTTATATACGATCAGGGTATATTGAGTTGTTCCTAATGGAGGAGTTAAATGCGCAATTGCATTTGTATCTACCAGTACCATTCCCGGCATCTGGTACCATTTGTACTGGAAGGCATTGATACTGGCCGTACCATCCAATAAAGAAACACCGAGGGCACAGAAGTTTTTATTCGGACCGGCATTGGCATCCAGTACAATGACAGGTTTCAAGGTGTCATGAATAATTTCTTTACAGCCATTTCCATCCGTTACGGTGAGTGTATAGGTGCCTCCCATCATTGCTGAAGGATTCTGACTGGTGGAGGTGAATGCTCCGGGACCTGTCCACGCATACGTAAACGGTGCCGTACCTCCTACAGGTGTGATGGCAATACTTCCTCCGGCTACATTATCACAATGCGGAGAGGTGAGTGCACTGGTGAATGCCATTGCAGGAGGCTGGGTGACAGGGATATGTTCAATATTAAGACAACCATTCCTGTCGTTCAGATAGAGTGTATAGGTACCTGCACACAGTCCCGTATCGGTAGCCGTTGCCGAGGGCGTTCCGGGATTCCATGAATAGGTGTAGGGGGCGGTGCCACCCGAAGGTATAGAGGTGATTTTGCCGTTGCACAGACCATGGCAAAGAATATTTGTCACCAACGGATTGCTGAATGAAATTGCCTGAGGCTGGGTAATGGTGAATGTAGCTGAATTAGCACAACCGGATGCATCGGTTACCTGTACGGTATAACTGCCTGCACACATCAGGGAAGCTATATTGGTGCCGGCACCGGCTCCGGGTGCAGGAACCCATGAATAGGTATAGCCCGGGCTTCCACCTGTCGGTGTCACGGTATCTCTTCCGTTACAGGCTCCGTTACAAAGGGCATTGTGGGTGATATTTGTAAGAGAAGGACTGTTGGATGAATTGACACTGAAGTTGAAGAGCTGGTTACAACCTGCACCATCTGTTATAGTGACGTTATAAAATCCTGCAGGCAGGCCGCTTTGAGCTGCTGCCGGAGGCAATGCATTGGACCAGGCATAGGTATATGGAGATGTGCCTCCTGTAGGGCTCAGTGTAATAGAACCGTTGGCGCTTCCGCATTTGGAAGGAAGAACAACCTGGTTTGTATTTATTCCGGCAGGCTGATGTATGGTGATTGAATCAGTTCGTGTACAACCGTTCTGATCTGTCACCTGCACAAAGTAAAGTCCTGCACATTGAGCAGTGATGGATGCCGTTGTTTGTCCCCCCGGTATCCAGTTGAATGTATACGGTGCCAGACCGCCGTTTGGTGATGCGGTGGCAGTACCATTACAGGAACCATGACATGTGGCCGCTACAGAGGTCATCGTGGAGGCAGCAGGGCCGGAGGAATTACTTACAGGGACGGAGAAGGTCGTGGCGCAGTTGTTTGCATCATAAACAGTGAGGGAGTAAACTCCCGCACACAGATTACTGGCATTTGCTGTGTTGGAGCCATTACTCCACAGGTAAGTATAAGGAGCGGTACCACCTGCAGGACTGATGCTTGCTGATCCGTTACAGCTTCCGCAGGTAGGTGCAGTAATGCCGGGTGTACCGGTTACAGCCATCGGTGCAGTAAGTGTTGTCGTCGGTTTGATAAAACAACCATTGGCATCGGTTACGGTGACAGTATAGGTTCCTCCACAGAGACTTGTTGCTGCTGAAGCAGACTGGCCCAATGGGTCTGTCCAGCTATAAGCATAAGGGGCTGTACCTGTTGTCATACTGATAGTGGCCGATCCTCCGCAGGTATTGGCACAGGGAGGATTGGTTTTTGTCAGGGCTCCGGTAAGTACTGTGACAGGGGCTATGATAAAAGTGAATACAGAATCACAGCCATTGGCATCCGAAATTTTAACCGTGTCGGCACCCGCACACAG
Organism: Bacteroidia bacterium; assembly: GCA_044448685.1. Classification (GTDB taxonomy): domain Bacteria; phylum Bacteroidota; class Bacteroidia; order Palsa-965; family Palsa-965; genus Palsa-965. The sequence goes on along the minus strand of JBIOHC010000014.1, from coordinate 78,028 downwards.
GTTGCTGATATTGGGAGTTGTCTGACCGCCGGGGCTCCAGAGGTATGTATAAACACCTGTTCCACCGGTAGGAGCAACATTGATAGAGGCATTGCAAAGTCCCGAGCACGTATTCTGAATAACACTTGAGTTGGAAGCAATAGGTGCAGGTGATCCCAGATTCACTATCTGAGAATAGATACAACCGCTGGCATCGGTAATCCTGGCAATATATCCACCCCTGCAAAGATTCGTGATGGTAGTGATACTCACACCCATGTTAAAGCCTGTGGAGTCGAACCAGGTATAGGTATAACCGGGAGTTCCGCCGGTAACAGAGTTGATGACAGCAGATCCGTTGCACTTATAAGAGCAGGTAGGATCCGTTATGGTTATGGATGCACTGGTAGGTCCTCCTGTATTATTGACAGGGATAGCAGGTAATGTTGACGTACAACCGTTTGCATCGGTAATCTTGACAATATAATTTCCGGCACATAGGTTGGAAATATTGGGTGTTCCCTGACCAGTTACTCCGGCCGGAGTCCAGGTATAGGAATAAGGGCTGTTTCCACCGGAAGCAATGAGGCTGATAGTTCCGTTACACACTCCGCAATTGGCATCAGCTACTGCACTGCTTCCTGAGATAGATGCAGGATCAGTAATAACTACCGTTTGCTGATCGGTACAACCCTTTGTGTCGGTCGTTTTCACTGTATACGTGCCTGAACAGAGTCCATTGATGGATGCTGTTGTCGCTCCTGTATTCCATGAATAGGTGAAAGGAGCAGTACCACCTACAGGTGTGGAGGTAGCCGTACCATTGCAGGATCCGTGACATGTCGGATTCGTTGAAGTAGCATTGCACAGTAAAGGTGCCGGTTGTGAAATAGTCACGGTTAAGGAAGCTGTGCAACCATTAGCATCGGTTACTGTCAGGGTATAGGTTCCTGCACAAAGACCAATAGCAGAGGCTCCAATACCGCCTGAAGGCGTCCAGGAATAAGTATAGGCACCAGTTCCACCGCTGACGGTTCCAGTAGCTGATCCGTTACAGGATCCGTTACAGGTCGCATCAGTATGAGCTATGCTGATTACTATAGCAGGAGGTTCTGTTATTGTTGTACAGGCAATGGACGTACAACCTTTTGAATCGGTTGTTGTTACGCAGTAAACCCCTGCACATAAGCTGTTAATGGGATTAATTGTTTGTGAACCCGGTGACCAGGAATAGGAATAAGGCGGCGTTCCTCCGGCGACATTATCGTTGGCCGTGCCATTGCATGTTCCGTTACAGGTTGCATTGGTGGAGGTGACTGATGAAGTAAGCAAAGGAGGCTGGGTGATGGTACAGATCTGGCTCTGGAAACAGCCCATCGCGTCGGTTACTTTAACGGTATAGGATCCGGGACAAAGGTTGGTGATATTGGATGCCGTAGCCCCGTTCGACCAGGAATAGGTATAAGGAGCGGTGCCCCCGCTCACAACTGTTGTTGCAGAACCATTGCATGCTCCATTACACGTAACATTAACGGTTGTGATAGATACATTGAGAACACTTGGCTGGGTAATCGGATAAATGGCTGAAGTAACACATCCGTGACTGTCTGTAACGGTAACCGTATAGTTGCCCGGACTGAGTAAAGAAATAGTATTTGAGGTAGAGCCTGTATTCCAGGCATAGGTATAAGGAGCTGTTCCTCCTGTAACTGCAACGTTAATGCTTCCGTTGTTGGCTCCTCCGCAACTTACATTTGTTATGGTAGGAGTGAGAACGAATGCAGCAGGTTGTGTAACAGTAACCGGAACCAGGACAGTACAGCCTATATTATCGACCACTTTGATGGTATAGGTTCCGGCGCATAACCCGGTTATATGTGTTGTCCCCTGGCCTGCAGGATTACCGGGCGACCAGGTAAATGTATAAGGCGGTGTTCCTCCTGAAACTGCTGCCGTGGCGGTACCATCGCAGGTTCCGTTACAACTTGCCGGGGTGAAAGACATCACAGCAGAAGGGCCGCTTGGGCTGCTCAGTGTTATTTTCGCAACGGTGTCACAGCCTGAATTGTCATGAATGGTTACAGTATAGGATCCGGCACAAAGCGATGAAACGGTAGGGGTGGCACCTGCGACAGGGTTCCAGGAATAGGTGTAAGGAGAAGTTCCTCCTGTAGGGGCAACCGTAATGGATCCGTCACATGCTGCACAGGTAGAAGGTGTAACCGGTGCAGGATGTGGAAGTATCGGAGCCGGTTGATTAATAATGAAACTCGCAACAGAATCGCAGCCGTTCGCATCTTTCACATCAAGCGTATAGGTTCCTGCACATAAAGCGCTTATACTGTTTGTCGTCTGTCCTCCCGGCGTCCAGGAATAAGTATAGGCCCCTGTTCCGCCTGTGGTGGAGACGGAAGCACTGCCATTACACAACCCGTTACAACTTGGACTCAGTTTACTGATTGTCGGACTCAGCAGAGCCGGGTTAGTAAACGTTACCGAAGCCGATGCGAAGCAGCCATTTACATCATCAACAGTGACCGTATAAGAGCCGGCACAAAGCCCGGTTGCATTTTGTGTATTTTGAACAGGAGCGGTAGACCATGTATAGCTGTAAGGAGCTGTACCCCCGCTCGGGTTGGCTGTAGCTGTTCCATTGCACACACTGTGGCAGGTTAAATTGGTAGAACTGCTGGTGATGGTTATATTGACAGTTTGGGTAATGGTTGCAACAGTTGTTGTGGTACAACCATTCGCATCTGTGACAGTGCATGTATAATTTCCTACACACAGACTGGAAGCGGTAGGAGTCGTTTGTGCGGGTGCGGTATTCCATGAATAGGTGTACCTCGGTGTGCCTCCGCTAACGCTGACTGTTGCAGTACCCTGGCAATTTCCGCAGGTAGAGGTGGAGCCTCCTACAGAAGCCGACAATACAGCAGGTTGTGTAACTGTTACTACCTGTGTTCCTGTACAGCCATGTGAATCAGTGACCTTACAGGTATAATTTCCGGCACATAAACCGACAATGCCTACGGTAACAGCACCCGTGTTCCAGCTGTATGTGTACGCTCCGGTTCCGCCGGTTGGAGCAGCAGTGGCCGTTCCGTTACAGGAGCCTGAACATTTTACATTCGTGACAGTCACATTCGCAAGTATTGTCAGTGGTGCCGTTACAGTAACAATCTGGTTCACCGAGCACCCATGGGCATCCGTTACCGTAACCGTATAATTGCCTGCACAGATATTATTTATTGTTTGTGTGGTCAGACTGACGGGCTGCCAGGAATACGTATATGCACCGGTACCACCGGTCGGAGCTGCCGTGGCAGAACCATTACAAACACCGGAGCAATTAACCGGAGTTGCACTGGCGTTGGCAACGAGTGCTGAAGGACTGTTTATAGTCACTACATTGGATCCTGTACATCCGTTGGCATCTGTAACTGTTAATGTATAAGTGCCGGCACACAAGGATGAAATTGAAGAAGTAGTAGGCCCGCTTGCCCAGGAATAGGTATAAGGTGCTGTACCTCCGCTGACACTTCCGGATGCAGTTCCGTCACAAAGTCCGTTACAGGAAATATTGGTGGAGCTGATTGAAACGGTAAGCGCTGCCGGCGCTCCAATGGTCACTATCTGTGTTTTTGTACAACCGCTCGCATCGGTAACTGTTAAAGTATAATTACCTGCACACAGAGCATTGACTGTTTGAGTGTTGGCCGCTCCCGGGTTCCACAAATAGGAATAAGCAGGATTGCCTCCTACAGGGCTAGCAGTAACACTGCCATTGCAAAGGCCTGAACAGGTTTGATTGGTGGCTGATGCATTATCAACCAATGCCGGAGGCTGGGTTATTGTCAGAACTTTTGAAAGGGTGCAATGGTTAGCATCCGTTACAGTGAGCGTATAGGTGCCTGCACAAAGAAATGAAATTGATCCTGTTCCCTGTCCGGTAGGGTTACCGGGTGCCCAGCTGTATGTATATGCACCGGTTCCTCCTGAAACAACCGAGGAAATACCTCCGTTGCATAATCCGAAACACGTAATATTGGTTCCGTTCAGTGTTATGTTCAGGGCAGGAGGCTGTGTAATTGTAACCGAATTGGACCCGGTACAGCCATTCGCATCTGTCACTGTCAGTGTATAAGAACCTGCGCAAAGTCCGTTAACTGTTGAAAGGGTTGTTCCGTTCGACCAGGAATAGGTATATGCTCCTGTTCCACCGGTGACAACGGAGGAAATACTGCCGTTGCAGGCTCCGGCACAAACAAGATTAACCGGGTTCAGGGTTACGTTAATAACCGCAGGCTGGGTGATGGTAACCGTGGTAGCCAATGTACAGCCGTTGGCATCCGTAGTATGTAATACATAAACACCAGCACATAATCCTGAGAGAGAAGGAATGGTAATTCCTCCTGGCGACCAGGAATAGGCATAGGGCGGGGTGCCACCTGAAACTGTTACAGAAGCCGTTGCATTGCAAACTCCGTTACAAGCCAAAGGATTATTCGTTGTTGTGAAAGTTGAGCTCAACGGAGCAGCCGGCTGTGTGATGGTGGCTACATAGGTTTTTGTACAACCGTTGGCATCCTTCACCGTACACGTATAACTGCCTGGACAGAGGTTGGAAATGCCAGCTGTCACAGCGCCATTGCTCCACAAATAGGTATAACCCGGTGTTCCTCCTGTAGGAGCAACACTTGCTGAGCCATTACATAATCCGAAACAGGTTACATTGGTAAATGTACCATGGGTTACGATAGGGGTAGGCTGACCAAGTACCTTGGACTGTGTTGCTGTGCAACCCTTGCAATCTGTCACTGTCAGAGTATAGGTGCCGGCACATAATGCGGAAATAGTTTGAGTCGTTTGACCCGTTGTCCAGCTATATGCATAGGAAGGGGAGCAATTACCACCATTCGGATTGGATTTTATGGCACCGGTACAGCTTCCGTTACAAGGCAAGGTAGAAGTGATGGAAAAATTAATAACCAATGTGGCAGGAGCGGCAATACCGATGGAACAGGAAATCGTATTCATGGTCGATGAATCGGTTACTGTTACGAGGTAAGTATTGGCACATAAACCCACACAATCAGGGGTATTGCATAAGGCCGGAGCAGCCCATGCATAACCATAAGGGCCTCCGCCTCCTGAAGCAATTGCATGCACAGCACCGTTGCACTGACCATTACAAATTACGCTGTCCGATGTAAGGGTAACCGAAAGAGGTGGGTTGTTGCAGGTAACGGCGGTGTGAATGTTATTGAAAATCATTGCTCTTGTTCTGAAATTTTCACAAGCCAGCGTGTCATTGAAGAAAATATTTGCCTTTGAACTATTCACTGACAACCGGGAATTGGGCATCACCCATTTATGATAAACGGTGATGCTGGATTTTCCGAGATCAAGTGTACCGTTACTTTTCACTTCTCCGTTGAAATAGCCGAAGCAAAGGTTATGATCCATAGTCAGCAGATGCCCGCTGACAAAATGAAGAATGGAATGATTGGCAGTAACGATGTCATGAACGAGGCTCCAGCTGCCGGTTCCGTTAAACTCGAGTTCGGATCCCAGGTACTGACTGCCGTGAAAATCAATCTGTGAATTGCCGGATGAATTGAATATAATTTTTCCTTTATACGGGAAAGAAATGCTTTTGAAGGAAGGGAGTTGAAAGGATCCGGAGATTGTCAGTACAGGATTCTTGCCCGATGAAACGAATACCGGTGATAACCCTGTTTCCGAACAGTTGAAATCAGCACAAAAAACAGAATCAGGAAGTGTGATGACAGGTTTGGGAGTCTGGAATGAATGGGCAGTGAAATAAACCCGGGTGGTTTTATCCGGAACAGAAGCGCCTCCATTGCCTCCATCCGTTGTTGACCAATGAGCAGGATTAGACCAGATACCGGAACCTCCAACCCAGAATCTGTCAGATTCAGAGGCAAAGGAAGAAAGTACGGATAATAGGAAGACGGAAAGAAGTAGTTTTCTTTTCACAAGTGAAGATACGTTAAATGGCTGAGAGCTAATACACTTAAAACTTATACGAAAGGTTCCCGTGATAGTTTCAGACAAATGTGCCAATTTATCAGCCTGTGTCCCTTCTTTTTACGGATTGATTTCAACAGGGATATGAACAGGCAGACCGGGGAGGTGGGCTAGTATTTGAGATACATCTTGCCTGTCTTGAAATTCAGGTCATTAAGAGCATCTATGTAGCTGGAATTTAAGCCAATAAGTGATAGTTTGGCGGTGTTGTATGTTCTCAGTTGATCCAGAAATTCAAGTAAATTAATGGTTCTTTTCTTATAGTTCTGAAAGGCAAAATCCTTGAGTTCTTCCAGGTCTTTGGCATAAGAGGCATCGAACTTATCAACCCTGGCTTTGGTCATAAGGTAAGTTACATAGGAAGTGGCTACCTGGTTACGTACTGTATTGATTTGCAGTGTGTCCTGAACCTGACTCTGGGTTATTCCATAGCGGGCAGCCTTGATATTACCCTGGTTGTGGTTAAAAATCGGTATATCTATTGCAAGGCCGGTACCGGTATAGTCAATACCATAACTCCCGTAGTGACTGTAATTGAAATTCCAGGCCAGATCAGGAACAGCAGTAGATTTCTGAAGTTTAAGGTTCATCTTATTCAGTTCCACGTTCTTATGGGCAAGCAGGACATCCGGCCGGGTGTTTTCAGCTTCCGAAATAACCTGATTGTAAGGAGGAGGAATAGAAACCTGGGGTTTGAGTTCTTTAAGCTTGAGGTAAACCGAATCCGGATAAACAAGCATAACTTTGATATCGGCCTGATAATCAAGCATGGAACCCCAGGCTGCAATATTTTGATTCTCCAGATCATTCAATTCAGCCTTGAGCCGGAAAACTTCATTCCCGGCAATGGCGCCCAGCTTAAACATTTGTTCAGTACCGCTGATAAGGTCGCTGAGTGATTTTTCCTGAGCCATCAGTAAATCAATTTGCTGTTGTGTATAATAAATATTTTTGTAATCGCTGTAAAGCTGGTAATACAAGGCCCTTAAAAAATCTTCAAAAGCCAGCTGGGCTTCATCGGCAGAGATCTTAGCCAGTTTAACGGTATTGGTGTGTTTTCCGGCAATGGAGAATAATTGGGTGAGCTGACCGTCAAAATTTCCGTCCGGAGACCAGTCAAAGTATTTTTTTGTGATGCTGTTGTAAACACTTCCATCCACACCTATGTTCGGGTTATAATATGTTTTAGCCTGTATGACCAGTGCCTGGGCTATGGAAACATTAAATTTATTGGCAATAATTTGCAAATTTTTGGCTAAGAACCTTTGCTGAACAGCCTGAATATCGAGTTTAATCGTATCCTTCATCTGTGCCCCGGATGTTGAAGGCCAGTATGAAGAGAGGAACAACAGGAGGAAGAAAGAAAGAAAGCGATGAATCATGTTTAAACAGGTTTCAGATGTAAATACTTTTCTGAACGGGCCTAAAAGTACTAATAGAAAGATGATAAGTCATTAGAAACTCATTTAATTTTTATTTAAATGATTCATCCCTAAGCTGTTCCTGAGCACTAAACGAAAAAACTCCTGCCGGATCAAAGCAGGAGTTTTTATCTTGAAAAGAGGAAAATTTATTTAGGCTTGTCGGCTTTTTTCGCTTCCTTCTTTTCAGTCTTTTTAGTTTCTTTCTTAGCACCTTTTTTGTCACCTTTTTTGGCATCCTTACCTGCATCTTGTCCGAAAGTCAGACCTGCGAAAAGAAAAGTTGCTGCGAGAAACATGCTGATTTTTTTCATGGTATTTGGTTTTTGGGTTTTGTTTATAAAAAGCTGTGAGTTATCATTCTGAGTATCGTATACCAACATCCGTACCAAAAATAAAATCAGCTGTTGATCCTCGCGTTATTTATTCAGGCGGGCACAAGGAAGGTGATTTAACTGATCCTTTCCATGTGAAGTGAATAAGAAGAAATTGCTACCATGACTGGCAGGGAAGCCGAATCCAGGTCGTACTTCAACTCTATAATAACCAAACAATTGCATGCAATAACAGGGTAATTACCCATTCCTTGAATGCTTAAAATTTCATTGAATTTGGTTTTGGGAGAGAGAGGGAACTTGATAATTTCAGCACATTAAAAAGGGACAGCATTTATCCTCATTACGTGTTCTAATTCATCCTTAATAAATAGCCGATATGCCTTCCCGAAAAAAGAAATCCTTCCTTATAAATCAGGAGCCGATTATATTACTCGCAATCAGGAAAAGCGGACCGGAAGTGGATGATGATGAAAGTATTTTCAGAGATCCCGATGAAAAACCCTATGATTTTCCATCTGTTCCCAGGAAGCATGGGTATACTGTACTCTTTATTCCAATGATCCCCGAACAAGGGTTCGCCTGTTGCTGAAGTTCTTCCGGTCAAAGTTTCCGATTCCTTCCCGCCTTTTATTTCCTGGCAGGGTGTAATGCCTTATTTCCTATCTTTCCAAATAAATTTTCCATATTTTGTGACTTATCAAAGGATCCTTCCTTATGGGAGTATATTTCAGTCTATGGAAATTTTTCTCTGTATGACAGCTTATTCCAGGGATCATCTGAGCATCGAACAGATAAATGCCGAGCAAACCGAAGTGTTGGCCGCTCAGCGTAATCCCCTGCACTTTGAACCATTGTATAACCGGTATTATAAGCGTATCCTGAGTTTTGTTTATCAGCGAATTGATGATAAGGAAGCGGCATATGATATTACCGGGGCGGTTTTTTACAGGGCATTGAATAAACTGGACGGATATGAAAATAAAGGCTTACCTTTTTCAGCATGGCTGTACCGTATTGCTTTGAATGAATTGAATGCAGCATACCGGCTCCAAAAAACACGCAGAACGATCAATCTGGATGATATTGGTGAACAGGCCTTGCGGGATGAGATTCCCGAGCTTAGTGAAAAGATGCAGGATGATGAACTCAGAAAGGCATTTCAGATACTGGAAGTAGCAGAACTTGAACTCATTGATCAGCGGTTTTTTGAAGGCAGGAGTTTCAGGGAATTGAGTGAAATTACCGGAATGGAGGAAAGTGCTGTTAAAATGAAAGTGTATCGTATTCTGGAAAGACTGAGGAAGGAACTAATAAGAATAAGACAGTAAGCCTGTTCATACAGGATTCAGCATGGAGGAGTTCTCCGTCTAAGCACGACTAAAATGGACAAGTATAAAATGAATAAGAACAGAGATAAGTTGACGGATGAGGAGTTGAAAGCCAAAATGGATTTCGACCGCTTCATACGGGACTATAAGCCTGAAAAAAATTACAGGAGCTGGAAATTTTATGCATCTGTTGCACTTATTGCCCTGTTTGTTGCCGGAGTGTATTTTATTTCCCGGGAAGAGATTGAAAAACCCGTTAATGATAAGCCGGAACGCACATCAGCATTCATCCAGTCTCCCATACCCGGCATAGATATTCCCTATAGTATTTTTGAAGTGGATGCTTCACGTGATACTGCCTTGCTATGTCCTTCCGGCTCCCTTATTCATATTCCGGCCGGAGCATTCCGGGATCGTTTCGGAAAAGGAATAAAGGGGAAAGTAACGGTTTCATATCGTGAATTTCATGACATAGGAGATTTTTTTGTCAGCGGAATCCCCATGAACTATGATAGTGCCGGAAATACGTATAGTTTTGAATCAGCCGGTATGTTCCAGATCAATGCATTTCAAAATACAGAGCCTGTTTTTGTGAATCCGGATGTGATGATTCATATTGATCTGGCCTCGGATATAAACGGGAATCGTTTTAATATATATTACCTCGATACGGCAGCACGGAAATGGACTTACCAGCGCGAGGATATTATAAACCCTCCTACGCTTAAGTCGGCTAAACAAACTGCCCTCCGTGAACAACTAAAAGCTCCTGTCAAAAGCACTTCCGGAGCTCCCCGGTTTGATATTTCATTCGATAAAAATGAATTTCCTGAATTGGCAGTTTATGAAGGAGTCTCTTTTCAGGTAAGTGAAGATGAGCAGGCCTACGACCCTAAACTGGCTATGAAGGAATGGGATAATGTCAAGGTTAACAGGCATCCCGACGGAACCCATTATCTGATTACATTCAGTAATCCGGGTGAAACACATATTTTTAAAGTTATTCCAGTCTTTACAGGGGCTGATTATACGAGGGCCCGTTACCTGTATGAGAAAAAGCTGAAGCAGTATGAGCAGGATCTTGTTAAAAGCAAGTCAGTAAAGTCCAAAACCGATTCGGCATATACAGCCCAATACAAGATGACCAGAAATGCAAATGAAGATGCCCGTGTAACAATGAATGGAAAAGACGCTGCCGAGAGTTCGGAAGGTCTCGTATTCCGTCAGTTCGCTATCAATCGTTTTGGAATCTGGAATTCGGATTGTCCCCAGTCTATGCCTAAAGGCAAGGTTATCCTGGCCAGATTTAAAGACGGACAAAAACAGCCTCTCGGTTTTGCACATGTTTACCTTGTCGAAAAAGGCAAGAGAACCATGTTTACCTATTATCCCTCGGCTTACAGCAAATTTTCCTATGACCCCTCGGCTCAGAATATGATATGGGCTGTTACTTCTGACAGCAAGCTGGCAATTTTTGATCAGGAAGCGTTCGGAAAAATTAAGAATGACAAAGACAGCAGTCTCTTCGTCATGAAAATCACTGAACATAAAATCGGGTCGGTTCAGGAGGTTAAAAAACTGCTGGGTATCTGAAAGGAAGGACTTTATACGCATGATCCGTAACCTTTGTGTGCTGCTTTTCTGCTGCTTACTTTTGTCCGTTCCTGTCGTATCTGCACAGGCACCGGATACTGTCATGGTAACTTTTCATGTCAGCAAAGGGCTCAGCACATATGAAGTTTTTCCCAAAGACAGTATCCTGTGGGGCGGACAGGAAAATACAATACGTGTCAGGGCCAAAGGGAAAAAACGGAATGCCTATGTGATTCTCGAAGGCGGACGATTAAAACCGGTAAGCAAGAATGACAGTATGTTTGTTGCAACTGTGAATGATACAGTAGTAGTGGCTTTATTAAGTATCCGGGAAAAAAATGCTGACGGCACTACGCGTTTGGCATATACCAAACCTTACCGGATAAAACGGATACCCCCTCCTGTACTGTATGTATGCGGGGTTAAAACGGATTCTGTTATAGACAAACAGCAATTGATAGAGGAAGATCTGCTTTATGCACGTTCGGTACAATTCAAGTTCCGTCTGGTGATAGAATCCTTTGATATGACTTTTATTACGGAAAAGGGCGACAAGGCTTTGCATTCCTCAAACAACCATTTTACCATTGAACAGCGCAGGGAGATTCATAAACTGCTTCCCGGCAATACCATTAGTTTTGATAATATAAAATGCCGGATGCCATCCGGTGAAGTTCAGACCCTGAAGCCGGTACAGATCTACATTGATGATACCAACAAATACAGGGTAGGGCTGAGAAAGGTGGATAAATAAATATATTTCCCATTTAAAAATGAATGTATCTTTAAGCCTTCAATCAAACAAAATCCTATGTTCCTCAACAAGCTTTGGCACCGAATCGGTATCCCGGTCATACTGTCTTTCGTATACATGTTTTCTTCCTGCACAGATAAATCCAAAAAAGAAGAGGGTACTCCGGTTAAAGCGGAAGCCCCGGTTGTGAAAAAATATACAAGCAAAGATGGAAGGTTTGCCATTAACTTCCCTGCTGAGCCCAAAGTATCGCATGATACAGTTCAAACAGAAATCGGTGTTCTGGAGTTCCATATGTTCATGCTCGAGAAAAGCGTCACTGAAACCTATCTGGCCGCTTATTCCGATTATCCGTCGGAATTTGTAAAGGAATCCAATCGCGACAGTCTGCTGAATGCAGGTAAGAAAGGAGTTCTTTTGAAGCTGAACGGGAAAATTACAGAAGAGAAAAAGATGAAGATAGAAGGTAATGACGGTCTGCTGTTCAAAGCTGTTGCCGGTCAGGTTAACCTTACCTATAAAATGTTCATCGTGGGTAACAGACTTTACCAGATTGGGATTCTGTACGATGGATCTCCTGTCAGTGAGGAATCCATCAAAGAGTTTTTCGATACATTCGAGCTGACTAAATAATTCAGGGTTGCTCTAAAACATCTGCATCTGCTCCCCGTTCCGGCGTTTAAGCTCGGTGCGTATTTCGGCTATTTCCAGTTTCAGTTCCTTGAGCGTATTGCTGATACGGTCTTTTGAGAGATTGGGTTCCGGTAATTCCCTGCTCATATAGGTACTGAATTTCCACACTTCCAGAACCTGTGAAATGTCCAGTTCATAAGGCTGGTATTCCGTATTGGTGCTAACCAGCATAAGCGACTTACGTTCAGAAATCTTGTTGTATACACTTTTGAAAACAATTCCATCATCTTTGGTCAGGATAATATAAGGATAACCGTCTTTGATTGAATTCCAGTTTTCCACATATTCAGCAACAACCCAGGAACCATGAGGAACGGGAGGCATACTGTCTCCGCTTATTTCGAACGAGCGGTATTTACGGTTGCGATCCAGGAAGGGTAAACTGAAAGCCTGGAGTACTTTGATATAGGATGGGTCTGCAAAACCTGCTGTATAACCGGCTTTGGCTTTCAGAGGCACCAGCTCAATATTGTCTTCATTCTGTGAATTGACTGTGCTGGCCAGTATCCTCAGGCGGTTACCGCTGATATCTATATCATGTCCTTTTTCTATTTCACTGAGCAGGCTTTCTGAAACAGTGCTGAGATCGGTCCGGATCAGTTTGTCAAGTGTCACTTTAAAATACTCGGCAAAACGGATCAGTGTTTCCATATTCGGCTGTGTGGATCCATTCTCGTAACTGCATAAAGTGGTGCGTTTGATGCCTAAGGCAACAGCAACATCATCCTGGGAACGCTTACGGCGCTTACGGAGCAGACGGATATTATCGGCGAAATACATGGGGTTTGTTTTGCTGCAAGTTAGGGAATGTTTTGAATTATAACAAATGTGGTTTAAAATAATGCCAATATTGTTACGAAAACAAACAATTGTATCTTAACAACTTCTCGACTTCGCCTGAAGTGACATATAATAACATGTCATCTGCAGCGAATAATAACATGTCATGTCGAGCGAAGTCAAGACATGTATTTAGGATAACGAAGGTCTTCTTATTTAACAGTTACAGCAAGTACACATGTAATATCACCCTTGTGTTTGGCAGGGTTCCAGGAAGGCATGGTAGAGATAAGACGGATGAGTTCCACATCCAGTTCGGGAGCTAAACTTTTGGTTATTTCCACATCGGAAATACGCCCTTTTGAGCTTACAGTAAACATTATACCCACGGCCTTACCGGTAAGGATCCGTTTATCTTTTACAGGGTTTTTGAAATGGGTGGTCAGGTATTCTTCCATAGCTTCGTTACCTCCGGGGTAATTAGGCATGTCCTCCGGCAGGAAATAAGCTGCATTGACATCCCTTGCTTTGGCAATTTGCCCGTTCCTGCTCTCTTTACGTGATGAGCCGGATGTCTTGCTCATTAACTGAAGCACCTTAACACTTACTATCTGGAGGTCGGCATAATTTATATTTTCGGTAACAACTTCCGGTTTGGGATCTTCTTTTTTGACGGCTGCAGGAGCTGGATTTGGAGCTGGCTCTGCTACAACCGGTACAGCGGGAGGAGCTTCCTCTTCATGTACTTTACCCGGAACTGAAACAGTCTCTGTTTTTTCAGAAACGGGGGCCGGATCCTTTTGTTTTATTTCAAACTCATCTTCCGCCGGTTTCTTTGTTTCAGTAGCAGCAGGAATCGTTTGCGTGGAGGCAGGGGTTGGTATAACCGGAATACTGCTACTGGTTTCCTTATGATTCCGGAACGGATACAGGAGAATACCGGTCAGAAGGATCAGTGCACCGCCTCCAATAAAAAAGTATTTACGGCTGCCAACCCAAATCCCCGGTTTGGGAGCTTCCCCGACCATTTCCAGGATACGCCTGTTTACATTTTGTGAAATGCTTTCCATGACTGTACGGCCTTCTTCTGTCACATCCATATCTTCGAGTACATGGGTACAGAAGTCACAATCGAGCAGATGTTTCTCAACTTTATGTATATGGCTTTTGGGCAAGGTGCCGTCAACGTACTGACGCAAGGCCACCGTAGAGAGGCAATGCCCTCCATTCAAAGAAGATGAATAGGTGTTTTCAGCGTTCATGTACAGTCTGGTTCAAAAAGCCTTTCAGATTGCGTTTGCCATTCTGCAGGAAGCTTTTCACTTCCAGCAGGCTATAACCGGTCATATCTGATACTTCCTTATAACTTTTCTCCTGCAAATAAAACAGGGTAATACATTCTCTTTGTTCCGTCCCGAGCTGGCTGATTGCTTTTTTCAGCTCTTCCAGCTGGTTGTCGAGTAAATACGGATCGAAATCATAATTCTGCTCATCTGCAACCTGACGGAGTGCCGATTCAGGCTTAAAGAGTTTATCCTGGGCTGTTTTTAATTTTTTAAGACAGTGATGTTTGGTAACGCTGTATGCCCAGGCCCTGAAATTCCCTATTTCATGTGTTTTCAGGTCTTTCAGAATGATTTCGAAGACTTCCATGAGGGCATCTTCCGCATCCTGTTGTTTTTTTAAGTATTTATATGTCACCACAGCCAGGTGGGGTGTAAATCGTTGAAAAAGAGTTCCAGCATAATGCGGTTCACCGGTGCCTTTGTACAGGGCAATGAGTTCTTCATCGCTTTGTGAATCGGTATGTGGAGGGCGGACTTTCAATTCCAGCTGTTTTAGTGATTCCGGTCAGAAATACTAAAGTACAAAGTTTTAGGGTGATTGCAAAGCCCGCATGGTTCATCTTACTCCTATAGGGAAGGGACCATTCATTTTCCATAAAACAGGCGTAAAAAAATAATTTTATTTTTTTTTATGGAAATATGACCTCAGCCACCCTATTGAGTATATAACCGAAATAAACAGGATAACATGATGGTAAAAAAACACACTCCGGAGGCACAGACGCCTGCTATCAAATTAGTGATTATTGGACGTAAGCGCAGGTCTATGGTGCTGAAAGGGATGTTGATCCTTGCAGGGACAGCCCTGCTTATGCCATCCTGCAAGAGTCATAAACTTTGTGAAGCATATTCGAGTATAGAATCCAAAAAAGTCATTAAATCCGGCCCGGTTTTCTCCATTTACCAGTCCCAATCAGGTCATACAGTTCAAATGTAAGGCCCTCCCTCCCTTGTCACACTAGAGCAGGATACACACAAACCCCGGGCGGATTGCATGAACCCAGACTTAACAGTCTGGGTTTTTGCTGTTAAATTATGTTAATCCACTGGCTGAGCGCGGCTTATGCGTAATTTTACAGAAGCTGTCGCACTATGAAAATTAAGCATGTCAAAATGATAAGTGTATTAGCCGGGTTAGCCCTGTTCGGGCTTATCGGTATACAGCTCTATTGGGTCAAGAATGCTATTGCATTGAAAGAGCAGCATTTCGAGCAGGGTGTGAATGAAGCACTGAATATGGTTGTCTATAAACTCGAAAAGCAATATGAGGGGGAGAAGCTTAAACGCCATCTGCAGATGAGGGAGAATGGCAGACGCTGGATGAAGAAAAGAGATAGTGTCATCAACCGGCTGGTCGTTTTTCATAATGCCGATTCCATCCGTACACAGATCAGCCTGCTGAACGGTTATACAGAAGAATTTATTGTCCAGTCATCCCTGCCTCATACCGAATGCAAGGATCCGGAACATTGTATCCATAATATGGATAACATACCGTGTACACCATGTACACCCGGAGCATTTCTGTTTCACCGTTCCGATCCATCAAGTGAACATGTTCAGATGATGGTACAGCATACGGATATGATGAGTGATGTATTTGATGAACTGGCAGGTATTGATTTTTTTAATGATGTACAGGCAAGGATCGATACCACCTCTCTTGATTCATTGCTGCGCTCTGAATTTCATAACAAAGGGATTTTTACGAATTATAAATTCGGAATCATTCAGCCAGGGGCCGTGAATCTGCCGGTACATCCCGGGCAGCGTGAAAGTGTGGCTCAGCTTGTTTCATCGCGTTACCAGACCAGCCTTTCTCCTCATAACGTATTTGTAGAGCCTAAATTTCTGAGCGTATTTTTCCCGAATGAGAAGCACTATGTACTCAGACAGATGTGGGTCATGCTTCTGCTCTCTGCATTTCTGATGTGTATTCTGATTTATTCCTTCTACTATACGGTATCAACAATCGTTCAGCAGAAAAAACTTTCGGATATCAAGAATGATTTCATCAATAACATGACACATGAGCTGAAAACACCGATTGCGACCATATCGCTGGCCTGTGAAGTGCTGAATGATGTTTCTGTCGAGAAGAGTCAGGAAAAGGTAAATAATTATGTCAGGGTCATTAATGAGGAAAATAAGCGACTGGGGACTCTGGTCGAAAATGTGCTGCAGACGGCGATTCTTGAAAAGGGGGAGCTCAAACTGAAATTCACAGAAGTCGATATACATCAGCTGCTGAATAAGGCAGTTGGCAATATCCGTTTACAGGTTGAAAAGCAACATGGAATACTGACTACCGATTTCGCTGCCTCTGATGCTGTGCTTGCTTTGGATCCGGTTCATCTGACCAATGTGATTTATAACCTGGTCGATAATGCCTTGAAATATTCCAGAGGCACACCTGAAATTAAAGTTTCTACCAGTAATACCAGGGAAGGTATTTGCATTTCTATCAAGGATAATGGAATTGGTATCAGTGCAGAAAACCAGAAACGAATTTTTGAGAAGCTTTACAGGGTGCCTACGGGTAATATTCACAAAGTAAAAGGTTTCGGACTTGGACTGAGCTATGTAAAAGCGATCGTTGAAAAACACGGAGGAAGGATAGAAGTAGAGAGTGTCCCCGGAGAAGGAAGTGAGTTCCGGCTTATGTTGCCGGGAATGAATACCAGAATTTACAATGCCAAAAATACCTGATATGCCGGAAGAAAAAATAAAAGTGCTGTTAGCGGAAGATGATCCTAACCTGGGAACTTTACTCAAGGAATATCTGGATGCAAAAGGGTATACAACCAGTCTGGCTGCCAATGGAAAAGAAGCAATTGATTTGTTTCGCAGAAGCAAGTTTGATATCTGTCTGCTTGATGTAATGATGCCGGTAAAAGACGGGTTTACCCTGGCACGTGAAGTAAGGGCAATAGATCAGCAGATACCGGTCGTGTTTCTGACAGCCAAGTCGATGAAGGAAGATGCCATAGAAGGCTTTACTGTCGGAGCCGATGATTATATTACCAAGCCATTCAGTATGGAGGAGCTGTTGTTAAGGCTTAAGGCTATATTGCGTCGTACACGTAATCAGAATATAGCACATTCGTCACAGCAGGAGTTCACAATCGGAGTTTATAAGTTCGATCATAACAGACAGGTGCTTGAAAGGAACGGTAAGCCGGAAAAACTGACATCCAAAGAAGCTGATTTGCTCAGACTGTTATGTCTTAATTCAAATGACATACTGGACAGGTCTTTTGCACTGAATACAATCTGGAAAGATGACAGCTATTTCAATTCCCGCTCTATGGATGTATATATTGCAAAGCTGAGAAAATACCTTAAAGATGATCCTTCGGTGGAAATTCTCAATATTCATGGAAAAGGATTTAAACTCCTGATAGGATAAATCAGAAGAGTTTACAAACTGCCGGTTCGTCCACCATCTACCGGAACATTGATACCTGTAATATAGGCAGCTGCCGGTGAGGCCAGGAATGCTATTGCATTAGCCACTTCTGATGCTTCGGCAAAACGTGCTGCAGGAATTTCTTCCAGCATTTCTTTTTTTACCTCTTCCAGGCTTCGTCCTGTTTTTGCTGCTTTATTTTCTATGATACCCAACAACCTGGCTGTTTGTGTAGCTCCCGGTAATACGTTATTGACGGTGATGCCGAAAGGAGCCAGCTCGATGGACATTGTTTTTGCCCAGTTGGCAACGGCGGCACGTATGGTATTGGAAACGCCGAGCCCTTTAAGGGGTTGCTTGACAGAGGTGGAAATGATATTGATAATACGTCCGTAACCGCTTCGTTTCATCCCTTCTGCAAGGGCCTGAACAAGAAGATGGTTACAGAGCAGGTGATTGGAAAATGCCTGTGTAAACTCCTCCGGTTTGGCAAGGATGATTGGCCCGGCCGGAGGACCTCCTGTATTATTTACCAGAATATGTATTGCTCCGTTCCGGATTATATAACGATTAATTTTATCCTGAACATCTTCCGGCTTGCTGAAATCTGCTGGAATAAAATCATGCTGCTGCCCTTTGGCTGTAATCAGTTCAGCCTTTACAGCCCTGAGTTTTTCCTCACTGCGTGCCATGAGTATTATTTTGGCCCCTAGCTGAGCCAGTTCAATGGCTGCTGCTTTACCAATGCCCTGTGTACTGCCGCATACCAGAGCCGTTTTGTTACTTAAATCCATGTTCATAAAACAAAGGTAAGCGAATATCCAAAAGCAGAACCTGGATTTGATAATCTATGCTTAACTTCGTACAGATAAATAAATTAACCTCCTCATGAGCATACGCAGACCATTCAACTTTAAAAAGTGGATTGACGAGAACCGTCATCTGCTTAAACCGCCTGTTGGAAACAAAGTGGTATTTGAAAATACGGAATTCATCGTGATGGTTGTCGGTGGCCCGAATGCACGTAAGGATTATCATTACAATGAAAGCGAAGAATTCTTTTACCAGCTGGAAGGAGATATCGTTGTCCAGATACAGGAAGAAGGAAAAGCAGTAGAGGTACCGATCAGGGAAGGGGAGATCTTCCTTCTGCCGCCTACAGTGCCTCATAATCCGCGCCGGGGACCCAATACTGTGGGACTGGTAATAGAACGCAAACGAAAAGAAACCGAAAAAGACGGCTTGCTTTGGTTCTGTGAGAAATGCAATGCTCCATTGTATTCAAAATACTTTACCCTGACCAATATCATGACCCAGTTTCAGGAAACGTTTGCAGAATTTTACAGTAACAAGGATTTACGGACCTGCAAAAAATGCGGATATGAAATGGAACCACCTGTAGCACCCAAAGCAGTCTCTTCCCCAACCTAAAAGCAGGTATGCTCAGCATCGATATTCACACACATATTCTTCCGGAACACATCCCGGATTGGAAAAAACGTTTTGGTTATGGAGGATTTATAGCGCTGGAGCATCATAAACCTTGCTGTGCACGTATGCTGCTGGATACCGGGCGGTTTTTCAGGGAAGTGGAAGATAATTGCTGGAGTCCTGAAAAAAGGATGCAGGAGTGTGATCATCATCGTGTGCAGGTTCAGGTATTATCTACCGTTCCGGTGATGTTCAGTTACTGGGCCAAGCCGGCCGACTGTCTGGAACTGAGTAAATTTCTGAATGATCATATTGCCGGTATTGTCAGCCGGTTTCCAAAACGATTCATCGGTCTGGGTACCTTGCCGATGCAAAACCCTGCCCTGGCAGTAAAAGAACTGGAAAGATGCAAATCAATCGGGTTGGCAGGCGTACAGATTGGTACCAATATCAATCAGCTGAACCTGAATGACCCTTCCTTTTCAGAGATTTTTGCTGCCTGCGAAGAGCTGGGGATGGCTGTTTTTATTCATCCCTGGGAGATGATGGGAGAGAAAGAGATGCAGAAATACTGGCTCCCCTGGCTGGTTGGGATGCCGGCTGAAACGTCAAGGGCTATTTGTTCCCTTATTTTCGGTGGTGTTTTCAATAAATTTCCCAAACTAAGGGTTGCTTTTGCACATGGAGGAGGAAATTTTCCGTCTACGCTGGGCCGGATAGAGCATGGTTTTCATTGCAGACCCGATCTTGTGGCAATAGACAATGAGCTGAACCCCAGGACATATACTGATAAATTCTGGATAGACAGTCTTGTTCATGATCCGCATATGCTTGATTTTGTCGTGAATATGTTTGGCCCTGAGCGTGTTGCTTTGGGTACTGATTACCCTTTTCCGCTGGGAGAGCTCGAACCGGGCAGCCTGATTCGTTCCATGCCCTATGATGATAAAAAAAAGGAGCTCCTGCTAAGCGGTGCAGCCCTGAAATGGCTGGCCCTTGACAAGGACAGATTCGTTTAAAACTCAATGCCTCTGACTCAGAGAATTATCGTAAATTTGATCTTCTTTTTACAGCCAGACACACATGAGTGAAGCGATTAAACACGAATGCGGAATAGCCTTGATCCGTCTTCTCAAACCGCTCTCTTTTTACCAGGAGAAATATGGGACCAGCCTGTACGGCATCAATAAGCTGTACCTGCTGATGGAGAAACAGCATAACCGGGGCCAGGACGGTGCCGGTGTGGCCAATATAAAATTTGATGTGGAACCGGGTAACCGGTATATCAGCCGCTGCCGGGCAACAGGAAACGGTGCCATACGCGAGATATTTTCCAAGATACATGCGAAGTTCGAGGATGTTCAGAAGCGTAAACCGGAAAAAATGAATGATCCGGAATGGCTTAAACAGCATGTAGCCTTTTCAGGGGAACTTTTTCTGGGACATCTGCGTTATGGAACTTATGGCGGTAACAGCATAGAAAACTGTCACCCCTTTCTGAGGCAGAACAACTGGATGAGCCGTAACCTGGTTGTAGCAGGAAATTTCAATCTGACCAATACCGAGGAGCTTTTCAATCATCTGGTAGAACTGGGTCAGCACCCCAAGGAAAAATCAGACACGGTTACTGTTATGGAGAAGATAGGTCATTTCCTGGATGAGGAAAATGAACGCCTGTTCCGTCAGTTCAAAAGCAAGGATTTTACGAATGAGGAAATTTCCCACAAGATTGCTGAAAACATGGATGTGCACCGCATCCTGACAGAGTCGAGCAAATATTGGGACGGAGGTTATGTCATTGCAGGATTGCTGGGACATGGAGATTCTTTTGTGATGCGCGACCCGAACGGTATCCGTCCTGCTTATTATTATATAGATGATGAAGTGGTGGTAGTGACTTCCGAACGTCCTGTTATACAGACAGCATTCAATGTGCCTCTTGTTTCAATCAAGGAAATCACACCCGGTCATGCCCTTATCATTAAAAAGAACGGAGTTGTGGAAGAGAGCCTGGTAATACAACCCGGTGAACGAAAAGCATGTTCCTTTGAACGAATTTATTTTTCCAGGGGCAGTGATGCCGATATATACCAGGAACGCAAGAACCTGGGAAGCCAGCTCTGTTCATCAGTACTCAAAGCCATTGAGTATGATATGAAGAATACGGTTTTCTCCTATATACCCAATACGGCTGAGGTGGCTTTCGGGGGGCTGGTGGATGCCCTTCACCATTATATGAATGTGGTCAAGCGTCATGAGATCATGAAGATGGGGAATAATGTAACCGAACCCCGCCTGAGTGAAATTCTCTTCCAGCATCCCCGAATTGAAAAGCTGGCTGTAAAGGATGTGAAGCTGAGAACCTTTATTACCAACGACAGCAGCCGCAATGATATGGTGGCTCACGTATACGATACGACCTACGGTGTGCTCAAAAGAGGCGAAGATAAACTGGTTATCCTGGATGATTCCATTGTTAGGGGCACAACTCTTAAACAAAGTATTCTGAAAATTCTGGACCGCCTGGGCCCGAAAAAAATTGTGGTTGTTTCATCTGCTCCTCAAATCCGATACCCGGATTGTTACGGCATTGATATGGCCAAGCTGGGCGATTTTATTGCTTTCCAGGCTACAGTAGCCCTGCTGAAAGATCATTTCATGGAGAACCTTCTGGATGAAGTATATGAGAAAGCGAAAGCCGAAGAAGAAAAACCGATGACAGAAATGAGGAATGTGGTAAAGGAACTCTACAAGCCTTTTACTGCAGATCAGATTTCAGCAAAAATCGCTGAACTCCTCCGGCCTGAAGATATTCATGCCGAAGTGCAGCTCATTTATCAAAGTATAGAAGGCTTGCACAATGCTTGTCCGGATAATCTGGGCGACTGGTACTTCACCGGAAACTATCCTACTCCGGGAGGTAATAAAGTTGTAAATCGTTCCTTCATTAATTTTATGGAGGGGAAGAACGTAAGGGCTTACTAGGGGCAAGACATTAGAATCAAGACATAAGACACAAGACTTGAGCGTTTAAAATTTAGCGTTTAAAATTTATAATTATAAATTTTAAACGCTAAATGCTAAAATGTGATTTCCTGATGATAGATAGCGGAATTGTATGGATTCGGTTATTTCTGATTACGCTCCTCCTTGGCCAGGTTCATTTGAATCGGGCTCAAACTCAACAACGTGTCGAAATATTACGCAGTTCGGCACAGATCAATACTGGATGTGCACGCATCGATTCCGTGAAGCGTGTCTCCCTGAATGGAGACTATGATCTTCATGCCACCCTTTGGAATGATCAGGAAATACTCCTTAGCCGTGATTCACTTTGGGGTTACAAATCCAATGGTAAGATCTACAGGTATTATCCAAACAGAGGATATATGCTTATGGAGGATCTTGGGGGACTGCTGTTTTACCCTGGATCCAAATCCCATGCATGGTTTTCGCGTACTTCCGATTCCCGTCAATATGAACTCACCCGAATAAACATCCGAAAGGCATATTCAAGTGATAAAGAATTGCTGACTGCCTTATCTGCAGCATTTAAATGGTATGAATATTACAGTGCTCATGAAATCAACGGGAATTATGATTTTGTAAAAGTTTATAAGGCAGTACATCCTAAACAATAAATAACTACCTCTTCACCTCCTTTTCTTAAGTTCCTCTTCCAAATCTTCAATGCTCGGCAGTTTTCCTTTGAACTTCTTTGGGATACTTTCTGTCAATTTGTATTCCGTAATCCCTATCGGTTTATGCACATCTTTCAGCGCATATTCGGCTATAATTTTATTCCCTTGTCTGCAAATCAAAATGCCAATGCTGGGCTGATCCCGTTCCGTTTTCAAATGGTCATCCACCACAGAAAGATAAAAATTCAGCTTCCCGGCATACTCGGGAAGGAATTTTCCGGTCTTTAGTTCCACAATCACATAACAATGCAGTCGGGTATGATAGAAAAGCAAGTCAATATAGAAATCTTCTTCCCCAACTTCCAGATGGTATTGTCTTCCTACAAAAGCAAATCCAGCGCCCAATTCAATCAGAAATTTGGTGATGTGGTCGGTAAGTGATCTTTCAAGATCCAATTCCTGAACTTTTCTGTTGAAGGTCAGGAAATCGAAATTGTATGGATTCTTGAGTGTGTCCTCAGCTAAGTCTGAGAGTGGTTTAGGGAGTGTAAGTTTAAAGTTGGTTATGGCTTTCCCCTTGCGTTTAAACAGGTTATTTTCGATATGGTGTATGAGAACATTCCTTGACCAATTATTGCGAATAGATTCTAAGATATAGTATAAGGCTTCATTCAAATCCTTGCATTTGGAAATAATCTCACGATTATGACCCCAAGGAATTCGCTTTATCAGCTCCATCAATTTGTAGTTTGCGCTTCCGTTTTTAATTACTGCCACAAGTTGTGGCAGTTTTACGGACTTTTCAATTACTGCCACAAGTTGTGGCAGTTTCTTAAGAGATTGGCTGTAGAACAAATACCATTGCTGAATATAGAAAAGGTTGCGCTCTGAAAACCCTTTCATTTCAGGGAATTCACGGGTCAAATCCATACTCAATTGAATGATTAATCCACCTCCCCAAGTGGTTTGCTTTTGTTTGTCAGATATGATCTTGCCCAGAGTCCAATAGAGCGTTAACAGTTCCCGATTAACTGTTAGTGCTGCCTTGATTTGAGAGCTTTGAATTTGAGACTTGACTGTCTTGAGTAAGTCCTTGTATTCCTTGCTCCGAATTATTTTCGTGTTCATAAGGAATTGTATTATTTATATCGGAAATATAAATAATATATATGAAACACTAAATAAAAACAATTTTGATGACAGCCTTATTTAGACTTCTTAAACAAAGGTACTGTAGAGCAGGGCTCCCCATACATAAGGCTTTGAGCTACCGGCCGGAGGATACGGGTGATTTCGACATAAGCGGATATAGGTACCGGCAGGTTGCTGCAGCCCTTAATGACAATTTTCTGATCCCTGAATTTTTCCACATCGATTACGGAAAGCGCTTTTTGAAACAATGCTGATTCAAGCGCTTCCGGATTTCCAAAAAAAGTAAAGGAAGCATAAGGCGCCAATGCGGTAGCCAGTAACATATAAGCCCAGGTAGGCACAATGGCGTCTGCACTGCAAATAATGGCTACATTCTTTCCGGAGTAGGAACTCCAGTTTTCTGTTTTGACGAACTCCCTGAAATCTTTTTCTTTTAATATCAGTCCCTGGAACAACCGGTCTTTAATATCCAGCAATACCCGCTCCCCTTTCGGATAATAATCCTCCAGGTTGAATTCAATCAACCCGCTTTGGGCTACTTTGTTGACGATTTCATCCATTTACATGAATCCTAATTCAAGCTGAGCCACTTCACTCATCATTTCCTTTTCCCAGGGTGGTTCGAAGGTGAGGGATATCTTAGCTGATTTGATTCCTTCAATATCTCTTAATTTCTGCTCAACTTCCGGGGGCAGGGTTTCAGCTACCGGGCAGGAAGGAGAGGTGAGTGTCATCACTACATTCAGGTTTTGTTCCTCATCGAGGTTGATTTCATAAATCAGCCCGAGTTCCCATATGTCGACCGGAATTTCAGGATCATAGCAGGTCTTGATCACGTCAATGACCCTTTGGGTAAGCTCGGTATTATGTGTTCGGATGATAGGAGGCATTGTTCAGACCTTTGTTTTGAATGCCAGGGCATCCAGTTTCATTTGACGTATCATACTCACCAGTCCGTTGGCACGTGTCGGGGACAGGTGTTGTTTCAATCCAATTTTATCGATAAAATCCATATTTGCATCCAGTATTTCTTCGGGCTTGTGGCCCGACAGGACTCTGACCAGCAGTCCGACAATTCCTTTGGTAATTATGGCGTCGCTGTCGGCAGTAAAGAACACTTTTCCATCCTTCAATTCGGAATAGAGCCAAACCTGGCTTTGACATCCTTTGATCAGGCGATTTTCCGTACGGTACTTCGGGTCGATAAGGGGTAAAGATTTTCCTATATCAATAAGGTGTTCATATTTGCCTTCCCAGTCGCTTTCAAAAAAGCTGAACTCATCTTCAATTTCCTTTTCTGTTTCTGCAATACTCATAGCTTATCCCAGCATTTTTACAGCTTTGCGGGTAGCTGTTTCCAATAAATCTATTTCAGCTCTGGTATTATAAAATGCAAACGAGGCACGTACTGTTCCCGGTATATTATAGTGTTGCATCAAGGGCTGGGTACAATGGTGTCCTGTACGGACCGCTATACCTTGCTGGTCAAGCAGGGTGCCGATATCGTTCGGATGAATACCATCTGCAATAAAAGAAAGAACGGAAGCTTTTTCTTTTGCTTTTCCGATGATGCGGATACCGGCAATACTATTGAGTTTCCGGGTAGCATAGAGCAGTAATTCATGTTCGTAGGAGGCAATGCGCTCCATTCCGATAAGGTTGATATAATCGAGTGCTTTGGCAAGACCCAGGCCTCCTTCTATGTTTGGTGTGCCGGCTTCAAAACGAAGTGGCAGATCGGCATATTCCGTTTTCCGGAATGTGACAGTCTTAATTGTGCCACCCCCGACCTGATAGGGAGGCATTTCATTCAGCCATTTTTCTTTACCATAGAGGATACCAACTCCGGTAGGACCGAAAACCTTATGTCCGCTGAAACAATAAAAATCAGCATCCAGCTCTCTTACATTCACTGGCATATGGGGAACAGCCTGGGCTCCGTCAACAAGAACTGCGATGTTCCGGCTGTGTGCAAGTGCAATCATTTCCCTGGCAGGGTTGATAGTGCCCAGGGTATTGGATACATGGGTAAAGGCAAAGAGCTTTGTTTTAGGATTCAGAAGCAGATCAAGGGCAGTCAGATCAAGTGTTCCGTCTTCACATACCGGAACAACCCTTAATACAGCACCATTGTTTTCGCAAAATTGTTGCCAGGGGAGTATATTGCTGTGATGTTCCATTTCAGTAATGAGTATCTCATCACCGGAACGGATATATTTTTTCCCAAAGGAATGGGCAACGAGGCAAATGGAATCTGTCGTGCCTTTTGTGAAAATTATTTCATGGGCATGGAGAGCATGCAAATGTTTCTGTACGGATTGGCGGGCCTGTTCGTATAATGCAGTCACATCCTGACTGAGCCGGTGAACACCCCGGTGTATATTTGAATTGAGACGGGTATAATAATCTCTGCCGGATTCAATGACACTCAGTGGTTTCTGGGTAGTTGCCCCGTTATCAAGATATACCAGGGGTTTGTTATTCACGGTCCGGCTGAGAATGGGGAAGTCCTTCCGGATCGATTCCAGATCAAGTAATGCAGCATGTTTAAGACTGCTTTCCATGTCAGTGTGCCAATCTTTTTTCAATCAATGATTCCACTTCATTCTTCAGTGCTTCTATCCGGACGGTATTCACCACATCTTTGGCAAAAGCCTGCATTAATAATATTTTGGCGCTGTCGGCGCTGATACCTCTGGCCTGAAGGTAGAAAAGAGCTTCCTGATCGATCTGTCCGGTAGAAGAACCATGGGAGCATTTCACATCATCGGCATAAATTTCAAGTTGTGGTTTGGTATTCATGCTGGCATCATCGCTGAGCAGCATGTTTTTAGAGCTTTGATAGGCATTTGTTTTCTGTGCATCGGGGCGGACGAAAATTTTTCCGTTGAAAACCCCGGTCGACTTATCTTTCAAAATACCCCTGTACAACTGATTGCTTTCACAATTCGGTTTACGGTGATCTACCAGTGTATGGTTATCGGTATGCTGATCTGCATTCAGAATAAACAAACCATTGAGATGTGTTTCACAGTGCTCGCCATCGGGAACGATATTCAGGTTGTTCCTTATCCAGCTTCCGCTGAAGGTGACGGTATGCGTATCGAAATGAGAAGAGCCTTTCTGGTAAACCTGTGTGGTACTGATAAGACGGAGATGGGAACAATCGTTCTGCAATTTATAGAAGAGTACTTTGGCTTCGTCTTCCACGACAATTTCAGTAACGGCATTGCTTAGTACAGAAGTAGTTGTTCCGGAAGAGATAAACTGTTCAATGATTTCGATGCAGGCGTTTTTGCCGGCATGGATGAGGATTCGGGGAGCAGTGAATGTTGTCTGATCTGTTTCTGTACTGTTTTGAATCAGGACAGGCTTTTTCAGAACGGTATTGTCTTCCACTTTGATAAAAAGGACATCCTGAAAAGTTGCTGTATTGAGGGCAATAAAAGGATCGCTATCTATGGAGGCATACTGCCCGAAATGGCTTTCAAAAAAGGTGTTTTGTTCTTTCGGTATGTTATGCAGGTTCCATATTGAGACCCCGGATTCAGGAGAAGAAGGGACGATAGCAGGTATGCCGTTAACAAGTGTTACCACATGCGCATCGAGGCCCGGAATGGGATGAACAGTATGGGATGAAGCTGGTTTTGTAAAGAGTACCAGTTCGGGAACCTGCTGGAACATACGGGCCACCGGAGAATATTTGTATTCTTCATTCTTACGAACGGGTAGTCCCTGTTTTATGAAACTTTCCAGAGCCTTTTTCCTGAAGGATTTGATAGCCGGTGATCCCTGCAGAGCTTTTTGCTGTTCTGTTGCTGCGCCGGCAAGTGTTGCCGAAGGGCTTATTTTTTCTGTCAGGGATGTCATGCTTCCATAGTTTCGCCAAGTTCTTTCTTGATCCAGTCGTATCCTTTTTCTTCCAGTTCAAGTGCCAGTTCCTTGGTACCTGATTTGACGATACGTCCGTTGTACATCACATGTACAAAATCAGGGATGATATACTCAAGCAGACGCTGGTAATGTGTAATAACAATGAATGCGCGTTCCGGTGAACGGAGCTTATTTACTCCGTTTGCAACGATACGCAGGGCATCGATATCGAGCCCGCTGTCCGTTTCATCCAGAATAGCGAGCTGGGGTTCAAGCATGGCCATCTGGAAAATTTCATTCCGTTTTTTCTCTCCTCCTGAAAAACCTTCATTGACACTCCGGTTGGCAAGACTTCCCTGGAGTTCAACGAGGGCTTGCTTTTCTTTCACGCGTTTCAAAAAATCTTTGGCTTCCAAAGGAGGAAGGCCTTTATATTGCCTTATTTCAGTGAGTGCTGTTTTCAGAAAATTAATATTGCTTACACCCGGGATCTCAACAGGATACTGGAATGCAAGGAAGAGACCTTCCCTGGCCCTGTCTTCCGGACTTAATTCCAGCAGATCTTTTCCTGCAAAGCGGACTTCTCCGCCGGTTACGATATAGTCTTCCCTTCCCGCCAATACACTGGCCAGGGTGCTTTTGCCTGAACCATTCGGGCCCATGATGGCATGTACTTCACCTGGTTTTACTTCTAGGTTAAAGCCTTTCAGGATTTCCTTGTCTTCAATTCCTGCTTTGAGATTTTTAATAGATAGCATATTCATTGTTGGTTAACCTACGGACCCTTCGAGTGAAACAGCGAGTAATTTCTGGGCTTCCACTGCGAATTCCATCGGCAATTGATTGAGTACTTCCTTGCAATATCCGTTGACGATAAGCGCTACCGCTTTTTCGGCATCGATACCCCGCTGACGGCAATAAAAAAGCTGATCTTCTCCTATTTTGGAGGTGGTGGCTTCGTGTTCAACGACAGCCGTTTTATCCTTGATTTCAATATAAGGGAAAGTATGGGCACCGCAGGTGTCACTCATGAGCAGGGAATCACACTGGCTGTGGTTACGTGCATTGGAGGCACCTTTGGCAATACGTACAAGTCCGCGGTAACTGTTATTGCTATGCCCTGCCGAAATTCCTTTGGATACGATCGTGCTGCGGGTATTCTTACCCAGGTGTGTCATTTTTGTACCGGTATCGGCTTGCTGGCGGTTATTGGTTACAGCTACGGAATAGAATTCGCCTACAGAATTATTTCCTTTCAGAATGACAGAAGGATATTTCCAGGTAATGGAAGATCCTGTTTCCACCTGTGTCCAGGAGATACGTGAATTATCGCCTGCACAGATTCCGCGTTTGGTAACAAAATTATAGATACCTCCTTTCCCGTTCTTATCACCGGGATACCAGTTCTGAACGGTGGAGTATTTTACTTCGGCATTTTTCAGGGCCACGATTTCGACTACGGCAGCATGCAATTGGTTTTCATCACGCATGGGGGCTGTACATCCTTCCAGGTAGCTAACATAGGCTCCCTCGTCGGCAACGATGAGGGTACGTTCAAACTGACCGGTCCCGCTGGTATTGATACGGAAGTAAGTGCTCAGTTCCATTGGACAGCGAACACCTTTGGGTATATAGCAGAATGATCCGTCGCTAAAAACCGCTGCATTGAGGGCGGCGAAAAAATTATCGGTATAGGGCACCACAGAGCCCATGTATTGCCTGATAAGTTCAGGGTGTTCCTGCACGGCTTCACTGAAGGAACAGAAAATAATTCCTTTTTCGGCCAGCGTTTCCTTGAAAGTTGTCTTTACCGAAACACTGTCAATTACGGCATCGACAGCAATAGTGCTTTGCACACCACTGAGTCGCTTCTGTTCTTCCAGGCTTATTCCCAGCTTTTCGAAGGTGCGGAGCAATTCAGGATCCACTTCATCCAGACTGCTGAGTTCTTTATTCTTTTTCGGAGCTGCATAATAAATGATATCCTGATAATCGATGGCCGGGTAAGAAATATGGGCCCAGTGTTTAGGTTCTTCCAGGGTAAGCCAGTGGCGGAAAGCTTTGAGGCGGGCATCGAGCATCCACTGCGGTTCATTCTTTTTGGCTGATATAAAGCGAACGGTATCTTCGCTTAAGCCTTTGGCAGCAGTTTCCGTTTCTATATCAGAGCTGAAACCATATTTGTATTCACCACCGGTAATCTCTTCTAATATCTGATTGTCTTTTGCCATGCTACTCGGATTAATCCGGTTTTTTCTTTGCTTATCGGGATAAGGCCCGAAAATAAGGGTAGTATTTTAAACAGAAAATGATTCTCCGCAGCCACAGGTTCGGCTTGCATTCGGGTTGTTGAACACAAATCCCTTTCCATTCAGTCCTCCGGAATAATCCAATTCCGTTCCAACGAGGTAGAGAAAACTTTTCTTGTCCACAACGATGCGTATGCCTTTATCTTCAAAAACCTGATCCCCTTCTTTAAGGGTATGATCAAATTCAAGTTTATACGACAGGCCTGAACATCCTCCTCCTTCTACCCCCACACGAATGAAAGAACCTTCCGGTTTATGTTCATCCCGGATCAGTTCCAGGGCCCTTGCTTTAGCATTTTCTGATACACTTATCATGATGTAATGTGTTGATTAACAGCATGTATTTGGAGATTTCCTTATTTGGAATAAATCTAAATACTGTACAAAGTTACCTAAAATTAATACAGGAGGCAAAAATAAATGTGGATAAGTCCAGGGATAGGCTTGGGGGGCTAGGGTAACCTCCAAACTTTACTATTTTTGCATTTCATCAGTGTTTTATGGCAAAAACAAAACAGGAAGAAAAAAAGGGAGGAAAGGGAGCGATATCATCCGGTCCCTTGACATTATTTGACAGGATGGACAAAGGGCTTGAGAAAAGACACAAGACCCTGTTTTATTGTTTCGCGTCATTATGCGCCCTCATTTCCCTGATTCTGTTCAATGCCCGTCCAAGTGACGGAGGGGATGATTCGACCTATATACAGGCCGGTTGGGAATATTCCAGGCACTTCTTTCATTATTATTACAGTTTCAATGCCCCTTTTTACCCCATCTTCCTGAGTCTGCCTATCAAGTTATTCGGCATACATCTCATTTTTCTGAAATTACTGTCTGTTCCCATGCAGTTTTTCGGGTTGATATTCTTTTACAAGGCCTTTCATAAACGTATGCCTTATGTCGTACTGTTCCCGGTTCTGTTCTTTATTGCTGTGAACGGAACCCTGCAGTATTATGCCAGTCAGACGAATAATGAAGCGTTCTATATGTTCTGGCAGGGTTTATTCTTCCTTGTCTTTGTCAAACTCCTGGATGTGATTGAGTCGGAGCAGAACTCTTTAAGAGAGACCTGGAAACTCTGGCTTTGGTTCGGGGTGCTGGCTTTTATTCTCACGTTAACCAAGAATATAGCCATCTGTATGGTTCCGGCAATTCCTCTGTTCTTCCTGCTCCAGAAAAAATGGAAGGAAGCCGGTTTTTCCCTTGTCTCTTTTTTAGGAGTAAAAGTAATCTTTGAATTGGTGAAGTCGCTTTTGTGGAGGGATGTTGCCAAAGGACAGTTAAATGCTCAGGGGAATATACTTCTGCTAAAAGACCCGTATGATGCAAGCAAGGGAACGGATGATTTTATGGGCTTTGTAGGCCGTTTTTTCGACAATATTAATATCTACCTCAGTAAGCGTTTCTTTCAGATCATAGGTTTCCGTGATCCTGCAAGTACAGAGTTGTATTTCGGTCTGGCATTGCTGGTGGTGATCCTGCTTTTGGGAGGACTCGTAGCTATTTACCGTTCCAAAAACAAACTCCTGCTTTTTGCTGCCCTGTATACACTTTCTATTATTGCCGGAGTCTTTTTTGTTTTGCAAACCCGCTGGGATCAGCCCCGTATGATCATCCTTCAGATGCATCTGATGCTGCTGATTATTTTCTATGCCCTGTACACAATTTCCAAAAAAAGAGAAGTGCTTCAAATCCTTTATCTGGTGACCGTTTTCATTTTATGTAGTTCAATGATTACTTCCACCTTGAATCAGAGCGGGAAAACCCTGCCTGTACTAGCCAAAAACCTGAGAGGAGATAAGTATTACGGCTTCACGCCTGATTGGGTAAATTTTTTAAAGATGAGTCGTTGGTGTGCCGACAGCTTACCTGAATCCTCTCTTGTAGCAAGCCGCAAGGCCCCTATGTCCTTCCTTTATGCACATGGAAAAAAGTTCTTTCCCGTTTATAAAGTGCCTTTTTATGACACGCTCACACATCAGAGCAATCCGGATTCGGTGATGGCTTATTTCAAAAGAGAGCATGTGACCCATGTCATTATTGCCAGCCTGCGTATGGATCCGGCACGAAACACCGGGGATGTGATCAATACCCTGCATCATATGCTGGGACCTGTACAGGAAAGCCCGAAGTATAAAGACAAGATTGTTTTTGTCCGGCGCGAAGGAGAGTCAGAACCGGCCGATCTGTATGAAATAAGGTATTAACGCGGCAAAGCAATGATATCAATGGTGCCTTTGCCGGGGATATACTGGCGGTAGTTCTCCGGAGTCAGCTCTATACCCTTAATGGCATCTACCAGTTTATAATTCAGTTTGGAGAAGTAATCGCTGAAGAAAGTATAGTCAATCTTATTTTCCTCAAGCAGGTAAAGACCGATCTCAAAAATAATTACAGGGCGGAACTTCTTAATCGTTTCCATTCCCCCTTTGAATACTTCGAATTCATGCCCGTCCACATCAATCTTGATAAAGTCGAGGCGCGTGAAATTGTTCTGAGTACAGAAATCATCAATTGAAATTGCTCCCACGCCTTCCGTCGATTTTGCTTCACCCAGGTGAACAGGATGCATATCGGAGCCGGTGGCCCCATCCACCTTCCAGCTTGAAAAAGCTTTGATGGTTGAGTTCTTGTCGGTAACGGCAGAAACAAAGGAGTTGACAGGATATATGTGTTTTGCCAGTTCAGGGTTCAGTTCCAGATTACGTTTGAATTTACCCAGGGCATAATGCGTAGGTTCAAAAGAATAGATCGTTCCTTTTGGAGTAGCCTGTGCAAACTGCAGGGTCATGATACCGAAATTGGCACCTACATCCAGTATTACCGCATCTTCTTTCAGCTTAGCCAAAGGATTATGGGTAATATGTTTCTGGAAATTTCCGAAAAGAAATAAGGAAAGATCAATGCCTTCGCTCAGGTCCACTTCGTATTTAATTCCTTTACGTTCTATGATACGAGGTTTGGAACCGTAAAACACACGCGTGCCACGGTACAGGATTTTGCCGAAGAATATTTTTATTTTAGTAAGCGGAAGATTCAAAGTAATCCTATTTTTAAAGCCACTGCGGAAAGGCAGGGGCAGGCGAAATTAAGCAATTTTTGAATTGAAAATCCGGAGATGATTGAACGCAGATCTTTATAATTGATATGATTTTCGCTGATCATCAAAACACTTCAAAATCATAATTAATCATGATCATCATGATAATCAGCGTTCTATCAAGGTAGAATGTTTATAAGGCCTTTCCCCAAATCCACTTTTTTATACTAGTTTCGCTTTCTGCTTGTAAGCAGCACAGCCATTATGGGATTCTTACGTTACAAACAAGCCTACCATCTCGACGACCCCCGTGCCACGCTGGCACACCGGGAAATTATCCTGCGTAAACCTTTTCTGAAAAAGATTTATCTGGAGTGGTATGCACAGTTCAAAGCGGTGGCCCATCAGTATCCCGGTGGCAAGACTCTGGAGATAGGATCGGGTGGAGGATTTCTGAAGGAAGTCATCCCTTCTGTCATTACCTCTGATATACTTCCCCTTGAATGCTGCGAAATGGTTTTCTCGGCCGAACAGATGCCTTTCAAAGACGGGGAGATTCAGGCGATTTTCATGCTCAATGTTTTCCACCATATTCCCCATCCGTGGATGTTTCTGAAAGAAGCTCAAAGGGTATTGTCAAAAGGGGGGAAGATTGTCATGATAGAACCGGCCAACAGCACATTCAGCCGGTTTATTTACCAGACTTTTCACCATGAACCTTTTGATATAGCAGGAGGATGGGAAATTGAATCCTCCGGCCCTTTGTCGGGCTCCAACCAGGCATTGCCCTATATCTATTTTGAAAGGGACAAGGATAAATTCACCAAAGAATTTCCTTCAATGCAAATCAACCGAATCGAATACCATACCCCGGTGCGTTACCTGATTAGCGGAGGGGTATCCATGCGGGCCATGGTTCCGTCCTGGTCGTTCGGGTTTTTCAGGGGTGTGGAGAAGCTCTTTTCAGGTCTTTCCAGAAAGACGGGTATGTTTATGACTGTGGAGTTGGAGAAGAAATGATTAATTTCGCCCTTCGATTCCCGATTAACCATGCAGGATAGCAGACAGCAGTATTTTGATAAGGTAGCCCTTAAACAAACAGGGAAGCGACGCAGGTTCAGTTATTACTGGAAGGATATTGCCGTTTTTACGAATTATTTTTCTCACGAAGACGACTCTGTTCTTGAAATAGGCTGCGGCACGGGCGACCTGCTTGCAAGTATCAAAGGCAAGCGAAAACTGGGCATTGATTTCAGCGAAGAGATGGTGAAGGATGCCCATATCCGTCACCCGGAAATTGAATTTAAACAGATGGCTGCCGAAGCCCTGGCACTGGAGGAGAAATTCGATCTTATCGTGATCAGCAACCTGGTTGGGTATCTGGATGATGTGGAAGCATTTCTTCAGCAAGTGAAAAAGGTATGCCACGACCAGACCCGAATCATCGTTACCTATTACAACTACCTCTGGGAACCATTGTTTAAAATGGCCGAAGCGGTGGGGATTAAAGCTAAGTCGCCCAAACAAAACTGGCTTACCCTGCATGATATCAATAACCTCCTGTATGTTTCCGGTTTTGATGTTTACCGCAATGCCAAGCGGATGATTTTCCCGGTCTATATTCCATTGCTCTCCGCTTTGCTGAATCGTTACCTCGCTAAATTCCCATTCTTCCGTTTCTTTACGCTCAACTATTTTACGTTTGCCAAACCCTTACAGGTGATGAAGGAAGCGGAGTACGCGGAAAAATACTCGGTCAGTGTTGTTATCCCTGCACGCAATGAAAGCGGAAATATAGAAGATGCTATTCTGCGTACTCCAAAGTTCGGAAAGCATGTGGAAATCATTTTCATCGAAGGCAATTCAACCGATGATACCTGGGCTAAGATCCAGGAGATACAGCGGAAATATCAGCATACACACGATATCAAAATCGGCCGGCAGAAAGGCAAGGGCAAAGCCGATGCCGTGCGTGAAGGGTACGGGATGGCTACAGGCGATATTCTGATGATATTGGATGCCGACTTAACTGTTCCGCCGGAAGATCTTCCGAAATTTTATGATGCCATAGCATCCGGGAAAGGTGATTTCATAAACGGCTCCCGGCTCGTTTACCCTATGGAAAAGGAAGCCATGCGTTTCCTTAATCTGCTGGGCAACCGTTTCTTCAGCTGGGCTTTCACCTGGCTGCTTGACCAGCGTTTCAAAGATACCCTGTGCGGCACCAAGGTTCTTTTTCAAAGTGATTACCACCGCCTGGTAAAGAACAAAAAGTATTTCGGCGATTTTGATCCCTTCGGTGATTTCGATCTTATTTTCGGAGCACATAAACTCAACCTCAAAATTGTCGAGGTTCCAATCCGTTACAGGGAACGTACTTACGGTTCAACAAATATTTCCCGTTTCACACACGGCTTTATCCTCCTGCGCATGTGTATGTTCGCTTCGAGGAAAATAAAATTTATCTGATACGATGCTCGAAAATAAAAGCAAGACAGAACTGAGTTCCTTAGGCGAATTCGGGTTGATCAAACACCTGACCCAACATATTTCCATTCACAATACGGGTACCATCAAAGGAGTAGGGGATGATGCCGCAGTTATCGACAATGCAGGCAAACTCTCCGTCGTCTCAACCGATATGCTGGTGGAAGGAGTTCATTTCGATTTAAGTTATGTACCCCTCAAACACCTTGGTTATAAAGCCGTGATGGTCAACCTGAGTGATATATTTGCCATGAATGCAAAGCCTGAGCAGATCCTCGTCAGCATGGCCCTGAGCTCCAAATTTCCCCTCGAAGCCGTGGAAGAATTATATGAAGGCATGCTCAAAGCCTGTGAAAAATGGAAGGTAGATCTGGTTGGAGGTGATACCACCAGTTCCCGTTCCGGACTTGTTCTGTCCCTTACAGCCATCGGAACAGCAACCAAAGAAGAACTCGTGTACCGTAACACAGCAAAAGAGAAAGACCTCGTATGTGTAAGCGGAGATCTGGGCGGAGCTTATGCGGGGCTCTTGCTGCTTGAACGGGAAAAGGAAATATTCAAATCCAATCCCGGCATACAGCCCGATCTGGAAGGGAATGATTATATACTCGAACGTCAGTTGAAGCCGGAAGCCAGAGGAGATATGATTGCCTTATTCAAAGAAATGGAACTCAAGCCTACGGCTATGATTGATATTTCCGATGGACTGGCTTCTGAAATAAAACACCTCTGCGATCAGAGCGGTACAGGATGCAGCCTCTATGAAGAGCAGCTGCCTATTGATCCCATGACTTTTGAACGTGCCCGTGAATTCAACCTGGATCCTGTAACCTGTGCATTGAATGGTGGTGAAGATTATGAGCTTCTCTTTACCATCAGCATGGATGATTACAATAAGGTAAAGGGAAATCCCCATATTACCATCATAGGGCATATGACCGATAAGAATGCCGGCATAAACCTCATCCTGCGTGATGGAACACAGCATCCGATTACGGCTCAGGGATGGGATGCCTTTAAAGAGGAAGCAGGAGGCAGGAGCCAGGAGGCAGACATTTAAACTGAACATGCGGACACGTCTGCATGCACACTATGCCACCCCAAGGTCACTCAGAATGACAGTTCTATCTATGCAGCCTCCTGCCTCCTTTTTGCTATCTTTGAAAAAGCCCTAGCAGGAATCGTATGTTGAAGGTTTTATGCAAACTTCTCTTTTTCGTCGCCATCCTGCTGCCTTTCTTTTCAATTTCCCAAAGCCTCAACTTCCGTAACTATACCGTTGATGACGGTATGCCCTTTGTTGAAGTCAATTCCATCTTCCAGGATTCCAAGGGAAATCTATGGAGTGGTGGCTATGGAGGACTGAGCCAGTTCAACGGTAAATCATTCACCAATTACTCTCCTCAGAACGGACTTGCCAACCACCACGTATTTGCCATTACAGAAGATACCGCTTCCCAGCTTTGGGTCGGAACCCTTACAGGTGTAAGTGTACTGGATAAGCAGGGCTTCAAAAATTATTTTGTCAAAGACGGACTACCGGATGATAAAATCAATTGCCTCTTCAGTGATAAACGCGGTACCGTATGGGTGGGAACGGATAAAGGACTGGCATTATTCAATGCAAACAAGTTTATGATTCCATCCCATTTGCTGGACTCCGTGAGCCCTGCCATACGCTGCATCATGATGGATAAGCAGGATGAAACCTGGGTAGGGACAGACAAAGGAATAGTATTGTGTGATTCCAAAGGAAATAAACATTCCATCTTCAATCATAAAAAAGGATTGGTGGATGACAGGGTCAACTGTATCTATCAGGATCAGGCCGGTAATTACTGGATAGGTACAGACAAAGGACTTACACGCCTCGGTCCCCTGAGAAAAAGCACATACAGCATTCCTGCCTTGAACGGATTGAATATTATTTCCGTGGTTCAGGATCTCCAGGGAACGATATGGATTACAACGGAAGTCGGTTTATGGAAATTCGATGGAAGTGAATTTAAGAACATCAATCTTGGAAAGGATGTGAATGCGAATAAAACAGGATGCCTTTATAAGGATCAGGAACAAAATGTCTGGATCGGTACTCATTCCGGTATGTTTCGCTACCGATCCTCCGATTTTGTTACCTATGGACAAAATGACGGACTCACTTCTCCTCATATTTCTCAACTTAGCCGCGACCGGTATGGAAACCTTTGGGTATCGACACAGGGAGGCGGACTGCATATTTACAGGGATAACCGGTTTTACAGTTATACGCAAAGTGACGGATTGCCGAGCAATAATATTTATGCGGCTATAGAAGCCTGTGACGGCACGATGTATATCGGAACCGATCACGGATACTGTACCTGTGCACCTGTCAGCAAACCCGGCATGAAGCCGCTGTTTAAAATTCCTCCCAAAGAAAAAAGATTGAGATCTGATACGAATGATATCGTATACCAGGACCGGAAGGGAGGTATCTGGTTCGGACATCAGGGTGGGGTAAGCCTGCTGAAAAACGGAATCACCACCTGGATGCCACTTCCTTCAGCCGGGAAAGACCTGACAGCCTATTATTTTATGGAAGATCAGAAAGGCGATCTCTGGATAGGAACCTATCAGGGAGGATTGTTCCGTTATGATGGTGCTAAATTCATCTCTATGAATGCGAGCCTGGGTATGAACGGGGAAACGTACCTGGCCATGTTGCAGGACAAGGAAGGGATTTATTATTTCGGAACGTTTGAAGGTGTTTATATGTATGATCCGGCCCGGCGTTATGACAAAACGAATGCCCTGGTACGTTTCAGCGAAATCGACGGCCTTAGTTCAGACCTGGTTTACCTCATGGCTTTTGATGATGAAGAAGAGTCTATCTGGATCGGAACCAACCAGGCTTTGAATAAACTGGATCTGGGAGAATTCAAACACAAGCACAAAAAACGTATTGTACATTATGGTAAGGAAGAAGGTTTTAACGGAGTGGAATGTAATGGCAGTGCGGTATGCCGTGAACCAGACGGCTCAACCTGGTTTGGTACGGTGAATGGACTTATTCATTATAATCCCAGAGAATACAAAGCGAATGAAGTGCTTGCCAAAACAAATATCACGCATATACGCCTTTCGTATGCAGATACCCTGCTGAATCAGAATGCAGAACTGTCACACGAACTGAATAATTTTTCATTCAGTTATATAGGTATCTGTCTCACGAACCCTGAAAAGGTGAGGTATGTATGCAAGCTCGACGGATTTGACAAGGACTGGTCGCCCGTTACCCCCAACACTACGGCAACGTATTCCAACCTGCCTCCCGGAAAGTATACCTTCCAGGTATTGAGTTGCAATAACGAGAATAAATGGAATACCATTCCGGCTTCATTCACCTTTACTATCCTGGCACCATTCTGGAAACGCTGGTGGTTTACCACGATCCTGAGTATTACATTGGCTGGCATTACAGCCTTGCTCATACGCTACCGCATACAGCGTATCAAGACCGATGAGCAGCTCAAGGCCAGGGTGGCGAAGCATGAACTCAAGGCCCTGCGTTCACAGATGAACCCCCATTTTATTTTCAATTCACTCAATTCCATACAGCATTTTATTGTTCATCATGATGAAGCATCGGCCAGCAAATACCTGAATACCTTTGCAAAGCTTATCCGAACAATACTGGCAACATCTGAAAAAGCAACCGCTACAATACGTGAAGAGATCGACTCCCTTCGTTTGTATCTGCAATTGGAAAGTCTGAGGTTTGAATCCAAGTTTGAATATGAAATCATCCTTGATCCGGAGCTGGACCTGGATTATTATGAGATACCGACAATGCTTATACAGCCTTATGCAGAAAATGCAATTCTGCATGGTTTGCTGCCTAAAAAAGGAGGAGGGAGGCTGGAGATAAAAGTATCTCAGGCCGAACAAATGATAGTTTGCTCCATTACCGACAATGGCATTGGGCGTAAAAAAGCCATGGAGCAGAAAGAAGCCTCTATACGCAAGACCCATAAATCATTCGGAATGAAGATCACGCACGACAGGCTGGAGTTGCTCAACTTCCTCAATAAATCCAGTCTGAATGTAAAGGTGACAGATTTGTATGATGCTTCCGGAGAACCCGGGGGAACAAGGGTGGAGATTAATATTCCTTTGTCCTGATTATGGAACCCCTGCGGAATCAGTTTCCCCATACTGGTATGTACCGCTGCTGTCGGTACGGATACAACGCC
Source organism: Bacteroidia bacterium (assembly GCA_044448685.1). Lineage (GTDB taxonomy): Bacteria > Bacteroidota > Bacteroidia > Palsa-965 > Palsa-965 > Palsa-965. Next base: position 38,168 of record JBIOHC010000014.1, on the reverse strand, counting down.
CGTAATAGAGAGTGCCCCGTTCCAAACCCGATATGGTGACACTTGATTTGGTTTTCTGTTGAACGGTTTTCCAGCTATCCTCATTCCGGGGCGTTGTTGTTATCTGGAATTCCATGCTGTATGATTTTCTTCCTGCCAGGGCAGTCAAGGTAATTTCTCCCTTTGCAGGACCAGACTTCATGGCAAAATAGAGTTTGTTGCGGCTTGTTTGCTTCTTGTCATTCATCATTGCTTCATGCACATAGGTCAGGGCTTCGTCCGGATATTTATTGGCAAGAGCCTCTACATAAGCCCCGAGTTGTTTTACAGCAATCAGCAAAGCCTTTCTGGCTACCCGGATAAGACCCATCTTCATCCGGTCTGACAGGTTGGATGCAATCAGGGCTTCCTGCATTTCATCGATCAGTTTATCCATTGTACGCAAGCTGGGAGTGGGTTTTGGGTAACGCTGTTTCTTTTCACGCAGAGCGTTTGTATAAGCCTGAGCATTGCTCAGTAATTTATGATTGGGGATATTTCTTAATCCGAGAGATACCGTAACCTGACGGACATTAGTTCTTTGACTTGGCATGGTAGGTAGCTTTAAGGTTCCAGTTCATTTGGTTGCAGACTTTAAAAAGTGATTGTATTCGAACGTATTCACGGACCTATGTTCACCCTGACTAGTCACGCGCACAGGAACCAATTAGAATAGGTTGCCCGGGGTTAGTCAGTGGCTATTCCAGGAATAGCCATCTCTTGTAACGGTACTGCTACATCTTAGCAGGGAACAGAAGTGGCTATGTCAGACATAGCATCGTCTATCGGGAGTACAGCATCGGCATTGACTTATAAAGATCAGGCTTGAACAGATATATCCATAATTAAAACAAGTACTTCTCCAGCTTCTCCATATAAAGCTTCCTCTTCAAGGAGTACGGAAGAAGCTTAAATACGTACATCTATGTCTTTCCCCCGTACAGCCTCCGCTCATTCTGGTATAGCTTACGCTTTCCCAGGTACATTCAACGCTTTACCCGTTACAGCTTAATCTAAACCCGGTACACCTCCAGCCCCGCCAAAATTAGGTCGCAAAAAGAGGTTTTTGACCGGAGTGAATTACCAACTTTTGATTCATTTTTCGCTTTCCAGGACAGGGGTCGGGAGCAGAATAGGACAAGGGGAGGGATACGTAGTTGAAATATAAATATCAGAAAACCAGAAGATTAAAATCAGATCATAAGAGCAAAAGTGACTTAAAAGGAAAGAAATCCGTAAAAATGATTGACTCAAAATAAGGTTTCGGGTTATTTTAACGTTTAGGAGAAGACACTGTTTCATCCCCCCAAATAAAACACAATCAGTCAGTTAGCATTTACTACGTATTTAAACGTATTTTAGTAACCGAAGCAGACCATGGTCTGCCTAATCACAGAAATCCTTTCACCTATGATCAGTGCAGTAATCATTGAAGACGAAAAGAAAAGCCGGGAATTATTGGAAAGCCTTGTTACCAAACATTGTCCGGATGTACAATTGCTGGGATCAGCTGATTCTGTTGAATCAGCAGTGGAACTGATTCGTAAAACGAAACCCCGTCTGATCTTTCTGGATATTGAAATGCCTGATGGCTCCGGCTTTGATCTGCTTAAAGCCCTGGGCGATCTGACATTTGAAGTTATCTTTACCACCGCATCCGACCGCTATGCCATTAATGCCATCAAATACAGTGCTCTGGATTATCTGCTTAAGCCTATTGACAGTGAGGAACTGAAAGCAGCTGTTCAGAAAATAATGGAGAAGGATAAAAACCTTTCACCGGTAGAGAATCTGAAATTCCTGTTGCAGAATTTCCGAAAAGGAGATGAGCAATATTCCCGTATCACGTTGCCTACAGGCAATGCCTATGAAATTGTGAATATCAAGGATATCATACGCTGCGAAGCGGATGGTAATTATACCAGCTTTTTCCTGAACGACAAACGCAAAATGGTTGTGACTATGGGACTGAAGCATTATGAAGATTTGCTGCCCCAGAATGATTTCTTCCGCATTCATAACCACCACCTTGTGAATGTGAATCATGTAAGCCGTGTGCTGAAGGAAGACGGGGGGTATGCAATCATGAGTGATGGTTCCAAGATCGAGATTTCACGCCGTAAAAAGGACAGTTTCCTGGAACGGATCCATAATCTGTAAGTTCCCGCTTTACCAGTTATCCTCCCAATCCTGCCACTTATTAAAAAGCCCCGGCCAGGTACACATTATCCCTTTCAGACACGTTTTTCCCGCCGTATGTTTGTTACAGATTAAAACAGCATAGCATACGAATAAGGAGTACTGACCGGCCGGCATTATGGGGATGGTGCCGGCCTGGTCAGGAAACCTTAAAAAGAAAAGATCTTCAAACGCTTTATCGTTCATATATTTTGTGCTTCGCTTAAAACAGGAAACCGGCCGGCTGGTATTATGGGGATGATACCAGCCCGGCCGGGATTACTGCCACTTCATTCTCTTCACCTTAACACAACAGAACATGGAAGAAACGGTACTTAGTATTCACCAAGTAAACCTTAACACCATGAAAAATCAAGTTGTAAAAAAGAACCGGAGCGATGAGGATGGTTCTTTGAGGCTCAGCCTCCTTGCCGCAATTGTTATTACGTTTGGATTCGTTGTATACCATGTGCTGAATACAGTTTTATAAGCACATGTTTTGGTTTGGGAAAAAAGCTCTGACGGTAAGGTCAGGGCTTTTTTTGTTGGTATAGGGTTGCTATTCGGACTTGTCATTCTGAGCTACCTTGGGGCGGACAGGAGGGGAGTAGTAGCGAAGAATCTCCTCGAAGTAGCATCCCAAATCTTATCCAGGGAGATCCTTCGCCACTGCCCTCACACAAGCTAGCCCCAAGGTGGCTCAGGATGACAAAATAAAGCGCCCTCACACTATCAACCAAACGCGCCTGCTAGCCCCAAGGTGGCTCAGGATGACAAAATAAAAATCAACCAAACGTGTCTACTGATTCTCGAATAACCCTGAAATCATTTTTCATCATTAGAATCATGATAATCCGCGTTCTATGGCTTTGAGGCGTGAGCCTGATGATCAATCAAGCCCTAAAGCACCGTCTCGCAAACTTCAGCAACGCATCCTGACATTTATTTTTCTCTTCAATAAACCCCATATGGCCGGCTTGCTCAAGAACCAACACCTCCGCATCTTTGACCTGTTTGGTCTGCTCCATCACAAGATCAAAAGGAACAATGCTGTCGTGTTTACCCAGGATATACAAAACAGGATAGTCGGAATATTGCAGCACCCAGTCCCGCTTGGGTCTGTCTTTCATTCCATGAAGTGCATTAACAATACCCTGGCGGGAAATGCCCTGGGCAATATGTTTGAGTTCCCGTATGTCTTCCTTAAACAAAGGGCGGTTATGAGGGGCAAAAAGACCTGTTACCACATCATTTACATAGTGACGGGTATCTTCTTTTACAAGAGCAATGGCTTTGAGTCTGTCGGCTTTCTTTTCGGTACTGTCTGAATAAGGAGTGGAATGGAAGAGGCAGAGCCCGCTAAGCTGATCATGATAGAGTTCGGCAAAAGCAAGGGCTACATATCCTCCCATACTATGGCCGACAAGCACATAACGCCTTAAATGAAGGTGATTCATCACAGCCTTTACCGCTTCAGCCATCAGTTCCATACTGTGCTGATAACCGATAGGAGGTGTTTCACCATGACCGGGAAGGTCTATGGCAATAATACGGAAATGCCGGGCAAGCTTTACAGAGAACTCATCCCAGATCTCCATTGTTTCCGGAAACCCATGCAACAAGACAATTACCCGGCCCCGGCCGGTATCTGAATAACGAATCTGTATCTGCCGGAAAGGGGCGTACCCTGTCATGGTATGGAATAAATGTCCGTAGTATCAGGCATGCATCAGGCTCTCGATCTCTTCCGCTTCAAGGGGTATGTTTTTCATCAGATCCTGCGGACCTCGTGCCGTTATCAGGATATCATTCTCCAGTCGGATCCCCAGATTTTCATCCGGTATATAGATTCCCGGCTCGCAGGTGAATACCATACCTTCTTCAAAGGTACGGTAGCGGCTGCCCACATCATGTACATCCAGACCCAGGTAATGGGAGGTGCCATGCATGAAATACTTCTTGTAAAGTGGATTGGCCGGATCCTGTTTTTTTACATCACTCAGTTTAAGGAGTTTGAGTTTGATCAACTCTTCTTCCATCATTTTGCCGACTGCAGTATGATAGGTATCCAGCTTATTACCCGGCTTAAGCATGGCTGTAGCACCTTTCATGACACGCAGTACAGCATCATACACAGCACGCTGGCGCTTGGTGAATTTACCGCTTACAGGCAGGCAGCGTGTAAGGTCTGAAGCGTAATTGCCGTATTCGGCCGCTACATCGAGCAGGATCACATCACCGGCCTTGCATTGGCGGTTGTTCTCCGTATAGTGCAGCACACAGGCACTGGCTCCGGAAGCGATGATTGGTCCGTAGGCAAAACCACGGGAGCGGTTACGGATGAACTCATGAACCAGCTCAGCTTCAATTTCATATTCCCATACCCCTGGTTTTACAAACTTAAGCAGGCGGCGGAAACCTTTTTCGGTTATGTTGCAGGCCTGCTGTATCAGATCCACCTCGGATTTGGATTTGATGGCCCGCAGGTCATGCATAATCGGTGCAGAACGCTTATAGGTATGAAGGGGGTATTTCTCCCGGCAGGATTTGACAAACCGGGCTTCCCGGGTCTGTACTTCCACCACGGCCCTTGCATGTTCGTTGGTATTGAGATAAATCCGCTCAGCCTCTCCCATCAGAGTATTGAATACGGAACTGAACATGGAAAGCCAGTAAATAGTCTTGATACCCGATGTTTCCGTGGCTTCTGCCTTGGTATATTTATGACCCTCCCAAATTGCAATATGTTCGTTGGTTTCTTTCAGAAAAAGTATTTCCCTGTGGGCCGGATTCTGTGCTTCAGGGTAAAGGAGGAGGATGCTTTCTTCCTGGTCTATCCCGCTGAGGTAAAACAGATCCGAGCTTTGAATAAAAGCCATGGTCCCGTCGGCACTGGTAGGCATAAAATCGTTGGAGTTGAAGACAGCCAGTGAGTTAGGTTTCAGTTTTTTGGTAAATCGCTTACGGTTCTCTATGAAAAGACGGGATGGAATAGGCTGGTATTTCATATGATCAGTATCAGTGAAGAATCAAAAATACAAAATTCACCCCGATTCCTAATTTAGAATAATTATTGATTAGGAAAACGGTGCATAAATATTCTTAAGTTATTCTTGATAAAAATGCTCAGGGACTATACATTTGCGGGCTGAAACTGATTGATTTTCAGAATGCCTTTCAACGCTATATACCATCCATTCCATAACTTATGAGCAGCGATTCAAATTCCTTCCTGCAGTCCTCCATCGGTAAAAAACTGATCATGGGCATTACAGGCCTTTTCCTGGTTGTATTCCTGATAGTACACTGCGGTGTCAATGCATGTATCTTCTTCAACGACGGAGGTGCCACTTTCAACGTGGCAGCCGAATTCATGAGTACGAACTGGCTCATCCGGGCCATGGAAATAGTCCTTTTTGCAGGTATTGTCGTTCATATTGTTCAGGCTCTGTTGCTTACCATCGGTAATAACAAGGCCCGTCCGGTAAAGTATGCAGTCAATAACGGAGCTTCCAACAGTAAATGGTACTCACGCTGGATGGGTTTGCTGGGTACACTTATCCTGATGTTTCTGATTATTCACCTGGGTCATTTCTGGCTCAAGACGCGTTTCACCGGACTTACTCAGCACACCCTGTTTGATGAGATGAAGGTTTCCTTCAGCCAGCTTTGGGTGGTGATTATCTATTGTGCGGGTATGGTTTCCTTGTCTTACCATCTCATGCATGGTGTTTCAGCGGCTTTCCAGACACTGGGCTGGAACCATAAAAATTACACCCCCTTTATCAAAAAAGCCGGATTCATTTTTGCCCTTGTTATCCCATTCATTTTCGCATTGATGCCCATCTTTATGTATGCGCACCTGATCAAATAAGTTCATTGATAAGCAATTCATGCTATGTTAAAAGTAGATTCTAAAATTCCCGCAGGTACCCTGGCTGAAAAATGGACAACGTACCGTTCATCCGTGCCACTGGTAAATCCAGCCAACAAGCGCAGCATTGAAATTATTGTGGTTGGTTCCGGCCTGGCCGGAGCATCTGCTGCGTCTACCCTGGCCGAGCTGGGCTACAAGGTTAAATGTTTCTGCTTTCAGGATTCTCCTCGCAGGGCTCACTCTATCGCAGCCCAGGGGGGTATCAATGCGGCCAAGAACTATCAGAACGATGGGGACAGTGTTTACCGTCTCTTCTACGATACCGTTAAAGGAGGAGACTACCGTGCCCGTGAAGCCAACGTATACCGCCTGGCCGAAGTAAGCGCGAATATCATTGACCAGTGTGTGGCCCAGGGTGTTCCTCTGGCCCGTGAATACGGAGGGTTGCTCAGCAACCGCTCTTTCGGAGGTACACAGGTACAGCGTACTTTTTATGCTGCAGGACAAACAGGTCAGCAATTACTCCTCGGAGCCTACAGCTCTCTGGAAAGACAGGTAGGATTGGGGAATGTGGAAATGTGCTCCCGTCATGAAATGCTTGAAGTGGTGCTGATAGATGGAAAAGCACGTGGTATCATTGCCCGCGACCTCATCAGCGGTAAGCTGGAGCGTCATTTCGGTCATGCAGTACTGATCTGTTCCGGCGGGTATGGAAACGTATTTTATCTTTCCACCAATGCAATGGGAAGCAATGCCACAGCAGCCTGGAAAGCACATAAAAAAGGAGCCTATTTTGGAAATCCCTGCTTTACGCAGATACACCCGACCTGTATACCGGTTTCCGGTGATCACCAGAGTAAGCTGACATTGATGTCAGAATCCCTCCGTAATGATGGACGAATCTGGGTTCCAAAACAGAAAGACGACAAACGCAAAGCTGTTGATATACCGGAGGAAGAAAGGGATTATTACCTGGAGCGCAGATATCCTGCTTTCGGTAATCTTGTGCCGCGCGACGTAGCTTCCCGTGCTGCCAAAGAACGCTGCGATGCAGGCTATGGTGTAGGTAATTCAAAAATGGCTGTATACCTGGATTTTGCAGCAGCTTTCGAACGCTATGGAAAACAGCAATGCCTGAAACTGGGAATCTCCACCCCTTCTGCCGGAGAAATCAAGAAACACGGAATGGATGTGGTGAAGGAGAAATACGGAAACCTGTTTGATATGTATAAACAGATTACCGGTGAAGACCCTTACCAGATGCCTATGCGTATTTACCCTGCCGTACACTATACCATGGGCGGATTGTGGGTTGATTATAACCTGATGACCACCGTTCCGGGTATGTATGCCCTCGGTGAAGCCAATTTCAGCGATCACGGAGCAAACCGTTTAGGGGCTTCAGCTCTTATGCAGGGCCTTGCCGACGGATATTTTATCATTCCTTATACCATCGGATCTTATCTCAGCAATGAAATACGTACCAAGGCTATCCCAACCGATCATGCTGCTTTTGCAGAAGCGGAGAAACATGTTCAGGATACCATTGATAAATTATTTGCAATCAAAGGCACACACAGTGTGGATCATTTTCACAAACGCCTCGGCAAGATCATGTGGGATAAATGCGGTATGGCCCGAAATGAAAAAGGACTGAAAGAAGCTATTACGGAAATCCGTGACCTGCGTGCCGAGTTCTGGAAGGATGTACGTGTAACAGGTAAACCCAATGAATTCAATCCGGAACTGGAAAAAGCTGTTCGGGTGGCCGACTTTATTGAACTGGGTGAACTCATGTGTATGGATGCCCTGCAACGTCAGGAAAGCTGCGGAGGACATTTCAGAGAAGAATACCAGACTGAAGACGGGGAAGCTAAACGCGATGATGATAAATTCGCTTTCGTAGCTGCCTGGGAATACAAAGCTGAAGGCAGTTTCGAACTGCATAAGGAAGAACTGAATTTCGATGTGGTGCATCCAAGTCAACGCTCTTATAAATAAAAAAGCATGAATCTGACATTAAAAGTCTGGAGACAAAACAGCGGCAAGGAAGCCGGTAATCTGGTAACCTATCCGGTGAAGGATATTTCGGAAGATATGTCCTTCCTGGAAATGTTTGATGTACTCAATGAGCAACTCATCAATAAAGGGGAAGTCCCCATTGCTTTTGACCACGACTGCAGGGAAGGTATCTGCGGTATGTGTTCCATGTTTATCAACGGTCGCCCTCATGGCCCCAAACAAGGTATTACAACCTGCCAGCTGCATATGCGCTCGTTCAAAGACGGCGATACCATTGTCGTTGAACCCTGGAGGGCTCAGGCTTTCCCGGTGGTGAAAGATCTGGTGGTGGATCGTTCCGCCTTTGACCGTATCATAGCTTCCGGAGGATTTATCTCTGTCAATGCCGGCAATGCTCAGGATGCAAACAATATTCCCATTCCAAAGCCCGATGCAGATAAAGCATTTGATGCAGCTGCCTGTATAGGTTGCGGTGCCTGTGTGGCTACCTGCAAAAACGGATCGGCTATGCTCTTCGTTTCGGCAAAGGTTAGTCAGCTGGCTTTATTGCCACAGGGCAAGGTAGAAGCCACTATGCGCGTAAAGGAAATGGTGGCTCAGATGGATAAGGAAGGTTTCGGAAACTGCTCCAATACCGGTGCCTGTGAAATAGAATGTCCTAAAGGAATTTCCCTCGAGAATATCGCCCGTATGAACCGGGAGTTCTTCGTGGCGAATATCGTGGATTAAAAGAATAGAATTACCAGTTTTACAAGAGCCCGGACTTAATGTCTCGGGCTCTTTCTTTTTACCACGTATTGTTTTGTCATTCTGAGGCCCATTGCGGTTGGCGAGGGTGTTTGCGGTGCCGAAGAGTCTATCTGCGTAATGCAATTCCAAGGAGATTCTTCGCTACTGCTCTCCCACAATCACCCCCAAGGTAGCTCAGAATGACAAAAGTGCTCATTAAATCCCAAATCTAAAAGCATAAATCCTAGTGATGATGTCCTCCCGCCCCATGTACATGCCCGTGATCCAGCTCTTCTGCTGAAGGCGTACGAACTTCGAGTATAGAGCCTGTAAAATGAAGGTCTTTGCCGGCCATAGGATGGTTGAAATCCATCTTAACATCGGCAAGTGAAACTTCTTTCACAACGCCCTGCAGGTGATTGCCGTTATTATCCATCATCGGGATGGTATTGCCGATTTTCAGAATTGTAGAATCGATATTGCCATCTTTTCCGCGGAAAGCATCGAGCGGTACATTGGCAATATAGGTTTCATCATATAGCCCGTAACCATCGGCAGCAAGGATCAGGAAATCAAAGAGATCTCCAGCTTTTTTCCCCAGCAGATTCTGTTCAAAACCGGGAATCATGCTTCCGGTACCGTAAAGCCATACCAATGGACTTTCCGCTTCTGTTTTCTCAACAAGGGTATCCTCCCCGGTGAGTTTGCTGGGAGTGAATAAAGTGTAGGAAACAGAGACGACTTTTTTGCCTTCAATAGTCATTTTAATTTTTTTTTTGTAAAGGTAAATTAATTAATGTGACCGGGATGAAGCCCTTTCAATATTATGGTAAATTTGATAAACATTCAGAACGGATATGCCTTTATTCCCACAAGTAATAACCAGTAAACTGCCCACGGTAGGGACTACGATTTTCACGATTATGTCGCGTCTTGCCAATGAATTTCAGGCTATTAATCTGAGCCAGGGCTTCCCGGATTTTGCCTGCGATGAAAAGCTTCAGGATCTGGTGTTTGAAAGCATGCGCAAGGGTCAGAATCAGTATGCTCCTATGGCCGGTATACTTCCGCTACGGGAGCGTATAGCTGAAAAAACGAAAGACTTATATGGAATGAGTTATGATCCGGAAACTGAAATAACCGTCACTGCCGGAGGTACCCAGGCTATCTACACTGCCATTACAGCCCTGATAAGAGAGGATGATGAAGTAGTGGTGTTTGAACCCGCTTATGACTGTTATGTTCCGGCCATAGAGCTCAACGGAGGTAAGGCTGTTTTTTATCAGTTAAAAGCCCCGTCTTATAATATCGACTGGACCGAGGTTCAGAAGCTGATCAATCACCATACACGTATGATCATCCTCAATACTCCTCACAATCCTACGGGAAGTGTTCTGACGGCGGACGATATGCAAAAGCTTGAAAAGCTGACAAAAGGAACGAATATTGTCATCCTGAGTGATGAAGTTTATGAGCATATTCTGTTCGATGGACACCGTCATGAAAGTGTTGCACGTTACCCGGGCCTGGCCGACCATAGTTTTATCATCTCCTCTTTCGGTAAAACATTTCATACTACAGGGTGGAAGACAGGATATTGTCTGGGTCCGAAAAATCTGATGGAAGAATTCCGGAAAGTGCACCAGTTCCTTATTTTTTCAGTGAATACACCGATTCAATACGCCCTTGAAACGTATCTGAAAAATAAACAACACTATCTTGATCTGGGTGCTTTTTATCAGCAAAAGAGGGATTACTTTAATACGCTTGTGTCTGGCTCCCGCTTTACCTGTCTTCCTTCAGCAGGTACTTATTTTCAGCTCCTGGGTTATTCCAGAATCAGTGAAGAGAAGGATACTGATTTTGCCGTTCGCCTGGTAAAGGAATACAAACTGGCTTCCATTCCGGTATCGGTATTTTATCACCAACCAACGGATAACAAAGTTTTGCGTTTTTGCTTTGCCAAACAGGATGCTACACTTGAAAAAGCAGCGCAGATTATTAACAGGATTTGATGTAACTGGCCTTATATATTCTTGTTACTTATTGCTAGCGGAATAAAAAGCTCCGCCACTGTTCCTGTTGCCAGCCCCTGTGAGTCATATTTATCGATAAAATTGACACTTAACTTGCTTTTATAAATGGCATTGATGTTTTCAAGGCGTTCTTTGGTTATGGACATACCAAGGCTTTTGTGCCTGCTACCTGTTTTGGATTCCATTGATTTCTTCCGCCCGATTCCATTATCCTCTATGGTACACTTAAGACTGTCACCTGCCTTGCGAATGTCAATCATTAACTCACCTTTTCGCGCTGTCAAATGCATAAGCCCATGCCAGATCGCATTCTCCACATAGGGTTGTATAATCAGAGGGGCTATCAGGATATTCCGGGTGTCAATATCCTTATCAACAACGATAACATAGCGGAATTTTTCCTGGAAACGCATTTGTTCAAGGTCCAGATACAGGCCAAGTGTTTCCAGTTCATTTTCAAGAGAAATATATTCATGAGTCGAGTTAATGAGTACCAGACGAATGAGTCTGGAGAATTTGGACAGATATTTGTTGGCTGAATCCGTATCGCTCTTAAGAATAAAGTTCTGAATAGAGGCAATACAATTGAAAATGAAGTGGGGATTCATCTGTGCGCGTAAGGCCTTGAGTTCGATTTCGGATATCTTCCTTTTAAAAAGATCTTCCCTCAGCAGGTTCCTTTTAAGTATTTTAAGTCTTTGGGTATAGATGAGATAGATCAGGGTAAGAGAAAGGATGGAACACATTGTGATGAACCAGAGTTTCAGCCAGAAGGGTTTCAGGATATGAAAATGAAGGGTGGCAGGTGCCGGGCTTTCAAGTCCGCTGCTGTTGATGGCATATACTTTAAATGTATAATCGCCCGGAGGCAGTGTGGAATATTGTATTGTCGTGAATTCGGAATAGTTCCAGACCGTATCAAGCCCTTCCAGCCGGTAGCGATACCGTAATCCGCTGCCTCTTTTATAACACAACCCCACGAAGTTGATTCGTATAAAGTTCTGTGAATAATTGAGTTCCTGAAGACTGACATTGTCCTTACGGTGGTAATTGACCTCGCAGGAAGAAATGAAAACGGGAGGAGGATTTTTCCGGGAATTCGCAATCCGGGTGTCGAAATAAATCAGGCCGGCATTGGATGCAGCCCAAAGATAATGGCCGTTGCGGACTACCTGGTAAATTTCATTGCTCGGAAGTCCGTCATCAAGTGTGAAGGCTTCAATCTTAAAACTGCCCCAGGAAAGTGGTGTGATACGGTCAATCCCTTTATTGGTGCCCAGCCAGATAATTCCGTCCTTGTCTTCCGTGACTGATTTGCACAGATTGCTTGACAAGCCTGTTGCTGTTGAAAGCTGGACACATTTTCCGTTTTTGAATACGATCAATCCCGCACCCTTGGTAGCCATCCATAAAACACCATCTTTATCCAGATAAAGATCTTCTATACAATTTTTCAGCAAGGGGTAGCGGTCTCCCCAGTATGTGAATTTCCCTTTGTGATAAGTCCACAGTCCATTCACACAACCCAGCCATACCGTATTACTGTCATCACAGGCAATGGATATAATACGCGAAGTGGCTTTTTCAAAAAGCAGAATCTTTCCTGTACCGGGATCCAGTTTTAGGAGGTTGGAATAAACCCCTCCCCATACATCTCCTTTGTTGTTATGGGTTAAACATTTGACAGTATGTAAAACTCCATCCTGTGAAAAGGTAACGGGGTTGGATGGATGGTGCAAATCAATCCTGAACGCATGCTGACAGCCGACAAGGAGTGATCCCGAAAATGTGTCCATACAAAAGATGGTGCCCGGACCATGAAAAGGAAATTTGTTTTTGTCCCGGCTGCTGTATTCATAAATAGTGCCATCGCTCAGTCCGGCCAGTACGGAAGCAGAATCCAGGGGGAACAGGGCAGTGACTTTGTTATTAAGCGGGCCTTCATTGATATCATAATAAAGGAAGTTGTCAGAAGCCATGTAAAATACTCCATTTCCTATGGTGCTGAACCAACGTCCTCCTTCTGAATCTTCCATTGTACAGGAAACAGACATCCCCTCCAGGTATCGGGTTTTTATTTTTGACAAGTTGCCTTTCTCAAAAAGAATAACTCCATCCTGATAAAATCCGGCCCACAGGTTATCTTCTTTATCGGAGAAAAGCGAAATTGGAATGGTAGGAGAATAAAAGTGCTGCGTTTCACTTCCTGTGCTTGCTGTGATCTCCTTAAAACCGCACCAGTATATACAATTGGAATGGGTTCGTATATATTTTGTATTGGGGGTCATTGTCTTAGGGCATTCATAACGTATGATCGATCCCTTTTTGCTGATTTCCCTGTATTGGGGTTGAGTCGGAAGCGGAATCTCTTTGGGGTAAATTCTCCCACCCCAAACGGCCTGTTCTTCATCGACCTTGACAAGGAATGCTCCCAGTCCCCCTGCATCTACAAACGTGAAGTCGGAAGCACCGTAAGGCGGAGCTATTTTGATATACCCCTTAAAGTTGCTTGAAACACCACACCAGAGCGTGTCTTTTGAGTCAATACACAGGGAGGATATCATGGAAAAGGCGATCTCCTTATTGATACGGCTGTTGGCACCAATGGTATAAATACTGTCATGAAGAAAATAGGATAGCTTACCTGACATGCTCCGGAACCAGATCCTTCCTTTTTTATCTTCATAAGCCCCAAAAACAGTATTATCGGGAAGGCCCTGAGGGTTGGAAAAATTCCGGAAGCTGTAACCGTCATAACGACTTACACCGGCATCGGTGCAGAACCACATATAGCCCTTGCTGTCCTGCATGACATCATACACTTCAGAGCTTGGAAGACCGTCTTTGACCTGGAAATTCCGGAATGCAGGTTGTTGGGCACTGGCATTCAGGCACCAGCCCGTGAGGAGGTATAGGGAAATAAGGAAGCGAACATGTTTTTTATTTGGCATCGCCCAGGCGTTCCAGGAGTGCTTTTTTCTTTTGACGGGAAATTTCAATCACCATTCCATCACTCATTACCAGATTACCTCCGTCACCGCGGAGGTAACGGTCAACATACTTGAGATTGACCAGGTGTGCGCTGTGGACCCTGAAGAAGCTGGACTCCTCGAGGATCTGTTCATATTCTTTCAGGGTACGGGAGGAAGTAAGTTTCTTGCCGTTTTCCAGATAGATCTGGGAATAGTTGGAATCAGCTGAAATACGGGTTATTTTATCGGTATCGATATAGGCAATTCCATCCAGAGAAGGAACAGGCAGTTTCTGCACTTTATTTTCCTGGCGTATTTCTTTCAGCAGGCTTTCAATTTTTGTGAGGGATGAATGCCCTGCTTTTTGCTGTTCGGAAGCTTTGTTTACCGTGGCAATAAGCTCTTCTGAATCGATAGGCTTCAGCAGATAATCCAGTGCATGATGCTTGATAGCCTGGAGGGCATAATGGTCATAAGCTGTTGTAAATACGATGGCAGGATGCAGATCCTGAACCTGATGCAGAATATCGAAGCCGTTCAGATGAGGCATTTCAATATCCAGAAAAAGTAAATCGGGTTTCTCCTCACGTATGGCTGTTTCAGCCTTCAACGGATCATTGATCACACCCCTGATTTCAACTTTCGGGCAATATCTGTTCAGAAGCAGTTGAAGTGTTTCAGCACAATGTGCTTCATCATCAATTATCAGGGCGCTCAGCATACGGCCGGTTAGGATAAAAATTATTATATCAAAGCATAAAGGTATAAATATTTCCAAACCCATTTCATAACAGATAATGACAGGATATGAATGGCCTGTATCGTTTTCCCATGTACCTTTGTTCTCATTTAAGAAAAATGGAAGATTTACGTATTACCTATATACAGCCCGACCTGCACTGGGAAAAACCGGCTGAAAATCTGAACATGCTTGGGAACAAGATCAGGGAAACTCCGGCAACAGATCTGATTATACTCCCTGAAATGTTCAGTACCGGTTTTAGTATGAAACCCGAACTCTATGCTCAGGAAATGAGCGGCACAACAGTGCAATGGATGAGAGAGCAGGCCGGGAAAAAGAATTGTGTCGTTACAGGAAGTGTCATCATACAGGAAAAAGGATGTTTTTACAATCGTCTCATCTGGATGACTCCGGAAGGCAATTACGCCTGCTATGACAAACGTCACCTGTTCAGGCATGGAGGAGAACAGGAGCATTATGAAGCAGGAACAGAACGGATCAATATAGCCTTCAAAGGGTGGAGTGTAAGGCCTTTGATATGTTATGATCTGCGTTTCCCGGTCTGGTCCAGGAACCGGTATAAGAATAAGGACACAGAGCCAGAAGCAGAATATGATTTGCTTATCTATACCGCCAACTGGCCGGAAGTGAGAAGCTATGCCTGGAAAACATTGTTATTGGCAAGAGCTATAGAAAACCAGGCGTATGTGGTCGGTATTAACCGCATAGGGATCGATGGAAAAGGAATGCAGCATGCAGGCGATTCGGCAGTGATCAATTTTAAGGGAGAGTTGCTCAGCAAAGCAAACAGCAATTTGGATACCCAGGAAACAATCCTGCTATCGGCATCTGCCTTGAAAGAATTTCGTACTTCCTTCCCGGCCGGAATGGATGCGGATCAATTTACCATCAATGCCTGAACAACCCTTGCGGATCATAGGAAACATTTTCATGTTTGTGTTCCGCCCTTTCTGGAAATTATTCTTCCTGCTTAACTTCCTGCTCGGACTCATCATTCTCTATCCTTTCTTCCGCTGGCATCTGCGTAAAAAAGAAACCTTTCCGGATGCTTTGAAACTGAAGCGTTTCTGGGCTGCATGGATTATGACAGTGCCGGGAATACGCTTTAAATGGAGAAGTGAAATCCCATTGGAACAATTGCCTCAGCCTTGTATCTTCTGTGCCAACCATACTTCTTATCTGGATATCGTGGCTTCTTACCGCAAAACACCCGGTTATTATGTATTCATGGGTAAAGGTGAATTAAAAAATGCCCCGCTGTTCGGAATGTTTTTCAAGGAAATGAATATCCCTGTACTCCGTGCCAGCCGCTCCGATTCGCATAAGGCATTTATCCGTGCCGGAGAAGAGCTGGAAAAAGGACACAGTGTATTCCTGTATCCCGAAGCCACCATCCCCACTACAGCGCCCCGTATGAAGGTATTCAAGAACGGTGCTTTTAAACTGGCTATTGACAAACAGATCCCAATAGTACCCGTTACCTTTATCAATAACTGGAAAATATTGCAGAATGGTGGTTTTTTCAAATCAAACGGCAGACCCGGTCTTTCCAAAGTGGTCTATCATAAACCCATTGATACAAAGGGAATGACTGAAGACGATTTACTATCTTTGCGCGACAGGGTTTACAAAGTCCTGGATAATACCCTAAGAGAAGAAAAACAATATGAGTAAGATAGATCAGGATACCGTAGATCGTATCGCCCACCTGGCCCGCCTCGAATTCGAAAGCGCCGACAAGACCCGTATCCTGAATGATATGAACCGTATGCTTGCCTTTGTGGATAAGCTCAGCGAACTCAATACCGATAATGTAGAACCCCTCATCTATATGTGCGACGAAGTGAACCAGCTTCGGGACGATGTCATCATTGAAACCATTACCCAGAAAGAAGCCCTCCTGAATGCTCCCCAAAAGGATTCGGATTATATCAAGGTGCCGAAGGTGGTGGATAAGAGTAAGGGGTGAATATTACGTTAAGCAAAAAAAATCCAGACCCTCGGCCTGGATTTTTTCTTTTACACAAAGGTGCTCTTAACAGTACTCTTCAAAAGCAGTTTTCAGGTGCTCGGCAATCATTTGTGCCGAGCGACCTTCAATATGATGACGCTCTACAAAATGAACCAGTTTGCCGTTTTTGAAAAGGGCGATGGCCGGTGAAGAAGGAGGGTAGGGCACAAAATGCTTGCGTGCTTCCATCACAGCTTCTGTATCAAAACCTGCAAAAACAGTGGTGAGGTGTGTTGGGCGTTTGCCGGAACCTTCTATAGCCAGTTTAACACCGGGACGGGCAGCGCCTGCTGCACATCCGCATACGGAATTTACAACAACCAGCACAGTGCCTTCGCTGTTAATGGCTTTATCAACGGATTCAGGGGTGGTAAGATCTTGGAATCCGGCAGAGACAAGTTCTGCTTTCATCGGTTTTACGATTGCTTCAGGATACATGAGAAAATTTATTAAGGTTTGATTCGGGTTCTGTTCTATCCAGTAAAGGTAGGAATAATAAGGGCTCGGGGGAAGGGAAAAAACCTGATTTTTGTAATCACCCGCACTTTCCTACTTTTGTTCAGCTTAATTGAAAATTGTATGAAAAAGACACTCCTGATATCCCTTTCCGCATGTGGTTTATTCCTTTCATTTTCAGCATCAGCCGGTGATGGAAACAAGGCCAAACTGGTCGAAAAAGTGGAGCGCAAAGGCAATGAAATTATCATTCCCTATACACGGTATATACTTCCTAACGGGCTCACACTCATCATTCACGAAGATCATTCGGACCCCATGGTGCATGTGGATGTGATGTACCACGTTGGCTCTGACCGGGAACAGGAAGGACGTTCCGGCTTCGCCCATTTTTTCGAACACATGATGTTCCAGGGCTCTGAACATGTCGGCAACAGCCAGCATTTCAAAGTGGTGAATGAAGGAGGTGGTACACTTAACGGAAATACAAATACAGACCGTACAGACTATTTTGAAACCGTCCCCAGCAACCAGCTTGAAAAAGCCATGTGGCTGGAAGCTGACCGTATGGGCTTCCTGCTCGACTCCGTGACTCAGCAAAAATTTGAAGTGCAGCGCGGCACTGTCAAGAATGAACGCGGACAGCGTTACGATAACCGCCCCTATGGCTTGGTGGAAGAGAAAACCATCGCTGCTTTATATCCGGAAGGACATCCCTATTCCTGGCCTACCATCGGCTTTATTGAAGATCTGAACCGGGTGAATGTGGGAGATCTGAAAAATTTCTTCCTGCGCTGGTACGGTCCCAACAACGCAGTCCTAACGATTGCAGGAGATGTAAAGCCGGAACAGGTCATTGCCTTCACCGAAAAGTATTTCGGTCCTATACCCCGGGGAAAGGATGTGCCGAATATGACTAGGCAGGCGGCCGTGCTGGATAAGGATCGTTTCATTTCCTATGAGGACAGGATACGGAACCCACAGCTCAATATATGCTGGCCCTCTGTATGTGAATCGGATGCGGATGTGACAGCTGTTGAGGCGCTTTGTTCTGTATTAAGCGGTGACAAGAATTCTGTGTTCTACCAGAAATTTGTCAAATCACAGATTGCCCGCAATGCCAATGTTTACCTCGATGCGCGTGAACTGGCGGGTAATGTACGGATCAATATCACCGCCTTCCCCGGCAAGACCCTCACTCAGATTGACAGTATGGTCAAAACTGCATTCACGGAGTTTGAAAAGAAAGGGGTGAAAGAAGAGGATATTCTGAAATTCAAAAATTCAACAGAAAGCGATTTGATCAATGCTTTGTCCAGCGTACAGGGCAAAGCTTCCGAGCTCTCGCATTTTTTCACGATGCTGGGCAATGCCAATTACCTGCGTACCACTGTCGAGTCTCTGCATAAGCTGAAGAAAGAGGATGTGATGCGTGTATATGAAAAATATGTCAAGAACAAACCTGCTGTATACCTCAGTGTCTATCCAACCGGAAAGCCGGAACTGGTGGCTCACCCCGATAATTATACACCTCCCACCCGTAAAACAGACCTTCCTGAAAGCGCTGAATACAAAGGCCTGACGTATAACAAACCCAAAGATACATTCAACAGAAGCCTCGTTCCTCCTGCAGGACCGGCGCCTATGGTAACCGTGCCTGATTTCTGGAATGAGAAATTTCCGAACGGAATGAAGCTGATAGGGGTAAAGAATACGGAGATTCCATTTGTCAATATCACCATTAGTCTCCTGGCAGGACACCGTCAGGAAGATATGGACAAGGCAGGTATAGCAGTGTTATGTAGCCGTCTGATGAATGAAAGTACCACAAAACATACAGCCGAAGAAATCAATGACCAGCTTGATATGCTGGGAAGCTCGGTTACGTTCTCTTCCGGACGTGAAGATATCACACTGAACATAAGTTCCCTGACCAAAAATCTCAGCGCTACCCTCGCAATAGCAGAAGAGATGCTGAGCGGTCCGAAATTCGAAGCAAAAGAATTCGAGACGGATAAAAATCAGATTCTGGAAGCTATTGCCAATAACAGCACACAGCCTAATATTATCTCATCCAATGTATATAACAAATTGTTGTATGGTGATCAGAATATTCTTTCTGTTCCGGAGCTGGGTTCAGAGCAAAGTGTAAAGTCAATCACACTGGATGACGTAAAGAAATACTATTCTGTTCATTATTCTCCGGGCATTACTGAAGTAGTGGTAGTAGGGGATGTAGACAAGGCGGATATACTTACCAGGCTGAAGTTTCTGAAAGAATGGCAAAATAAACCGGTTATACTTAAGGAAGCGGCAAAGGAAAAACCTGCTGAAGGAAAACTTAAGTTATTTCTTGTCAATAAAGACAAAGCACCCCAAAGCGTCGTGCAAATGGGTGAACTGACAGGTCTGAAATATGATGTGGAAGGGGAGTATTTCAAAGCAAGTACCATGAATTTTATGCTGGGCGGAACATTTAACAGCCGCATCAACATGGATCTGAGAGAAAAGAAGGCCTGGACCTATGGAGCCAAATCATTCTTCAGCGGGGATAAATATGACGGTGATTTCACTGTCAATGCACCCGTCAGAGCCAACAGCACCGACAGCACATTGATGGATCTGGTAAGTATTCTGAAGAATTTCAGGGACAAAGGTATCACCACCGAAGAGCTGGAGTTTACCAAGAAATGCATGACTTTGAGTGAAGCATTGAAATATGAAACGTTCAGGGATAAGTCACGTTTCCTGAAACGCATCATGGATTATAATCTGGACAAAGAGTATGTGGAAAGACAGACAGCATTGCTGAATGGTCTTACCAAGGCTGATCTGGATAAAATAGCAGAGAAATACCTTAACCTGGATCAGATGCTTATCCTCGTTGTGGGAGATAAAAAGAGTATTTATCCCGGATTACAAAAGCTCGGCTATGAAATTGTGGAGCTGGATACCAATGGAAATCCTGTTTCCGGTGCTGATGGAGAGAAGAAAGAAGAAGGCCCTGCCGGAGTCCATACAAAGGGCAAGTAACGGGAAACTAAACGTGTTTATTTTCTTTTTCGGGAGAAGAATGTCTTTAGCAGTGCTGAGCATTCCTCCTGCAGTATACCTCCAGTGAGTATGGTTTTGGGGTGGAGCAGGGAAACATCCTGTTTGCCTGTACGTGCATACTGCATAAATCCCCTTTTTTCATCCCTTGCTCCATACACAATCCTGCCTATCTGTGTCCAGAAGGCCGCTCCGGCACACATCACACAGGGTTCAAGGGTCACATACAATGTGCATTCAGGGAGGTATTTGCCTCCCAGTGATGCCGAAGCTGCCGTGAAAGCCTGCATCTCTGCATGGGCTGTCACGTCGGTAAGGTGTTCGGTATAATTATACGTCCGTGTCAGGATAGTATTCTTGCATACAATAAGTGCTCCAACCGGCACTTCATCCATGTCATAAGCTCTTTTCGCTTCCTTAAGCGCTTCCCGCATGAAGCGGTTATCGGTATCGGCCTGTGTTTCCATCTGTTACTTAAGGGTTTACAAGGAAAAAGAAGTGGACATTGAAAAGGTTGCACTTGTTGGTAAAAAAATACAATTTATCGATAATTTAATCTGGTTTACCATGTAAAGGAACATAGAAAATGGCTTATATTTGAATTGGATTTATCCCCGCTCTCAAAGCAGAACATTCACAAATACAGATCTCATGAAACAAAGATACTTCATGTCCATGCTCGTTTTACTTCTTACCCTCTTTTCTGGGTTGAAGATACAGGCACAGGTAACGGCATCGGCCACTCCCACCACAGGTTGCAGACCACTCCCGGTAAACTTCACCGGTTCTGCCACAGGCGGAGTAACCTGGCATTGGGACTTCGGGGATGGATCAAGTTCTAACCTGCAGAACCCGTCTCATACCTTCGTTAAAGGAGGATACTATCAGGTCGATTTTTCGGCCTATAACAATACCGGTGGTTTTATCGGAAACCAATGGGTATATGTCAATGTAGGCGGTGTACAGGATTCCCTGAATTTCAATTCAGGAAGCGGAGGGAATGTAGCTGTTTGCCCGAATGACATGATCAGTACCAGCTTCTATGCCGGAAGCGGAACCACAGTAAACTCAGTGACCTGGAATTTCGGCGATGGGTATACCACCTCCAATAATTATTCCTCCACCCAACATACGTATGCTTCAACAGGTACCTATACTGTCAGCGCAATTGTAAAAACCAATTGCGGTATTGACACCGCGCATGGCCTTGTGCATGTGGTGAGCAATGCACCGATTAACAACCCGTATTATTCAAGGCAATCAGACAGTATTTGTCCGAATGATGCGGCTACCTTCTATACTGACTGGAGCTACCAGAACTATGTATTTGACTTCGGCGATGGAACGGTGATCACCCATACCAACAACCCTAATAATAACAATACCCAGGTTACCCACGTTTATTCTACTATCGGAACGTATCCGATCAAACTGACCTATTTCAATTCATGCGGAAATACTGCTGTTAAGCTGGATACAATGCATGTGGTGACGCATAGCCTGGTAACAGGTTATTTCTCCATCGATGTGAATTACGGTTATCATAGAGATACTGCCTGTGTCAATTCCCTGGTTCAGTTTTATCCCAACTCCAATGGATTTCACAGTTATAAATGGAACTTCGGAGGGGGGGCTTCCGATACTTCCACCCAGCAATCGCCCACACATCAGTTTACTGCAACCGGAAAATTTGTGGTGACCCTTACCGTCTACAACGGATGCGGAAACAGCAAGTCGGTAACCGATACAGTGAAGATTGTAAATAACCTTCCCTTCGGCAGTCTGACGAGTACAATGACACCGGATACGATTTGTCCAGGAGCTTCCTTCCTTTACAATGCCAGTTCAAATAACAACAGTTACAATGACCCGAGTGTAACCTATGTGTGGAATTTCAGTGATGGTACTGCGAATTCTCTGGGTAACCAGGGCAGTCATGTATTGAGTAACGCAGGTGACTATCTTGTAAAATGTGTTGGTCAGAATGGTTGCGGCAGCAAGGATTCTGTAAGCCAGAATGTGGACGTGGCTACCGGCGTATTTCCGAACAAGAGCAATTACCGGTATATGTCAACAGCAAGTGGCCGCGCTGGATGTATTGGAGACTCCGTCCTCTTCATATTTGCTCCGGCAGGAGGTGGTACCGTACACTGGGATTTTGGGGATGCCACCAATGCAACCGCAACCCAGGATTTTATTTTCCAGGGAACGGATTACCGCTATGTTAAACATGCTTATACAACCAACAGCCATTATATCGCCACAGTAACCTATACCAATACCTGTGGCAATGCTTTCCATGATACAATAGGAGTTAATATACAACCCAATGTAACGGATTTCGGCAGCGGAAACGGGAATATCATTGTGTATGACAATACCCAGTATCCTTGCCAGGGATCACCTATTGCTTTTTACGCATTGGAAGGTTCCACCTATGTCTGGAACTTTGGGGATGGAACCGGAAATCTGGTAACGCACCAGACCTTATCACCGGTGTATCATACATTCGCAAATCCGGGCCACTACCAGGTGACAGTTCGTGCCTACAACGGTTGCGGAGCTTCCGGAGTGGATTCAGCTTCGGTTAATATTCCGGCTTCCCTGATTAAAATAACCACTAACTCCGTAAGCTCACATTGTACCAAATCGGATGGTAAAGCAATCGCGGTGGTGAGCGGAGGAACAGCTCCTTATACCTACCAATGGTCGAATGGTAAAAACAAATACATTGATGATTCAATTCCTTCCGGAATTTATGTGGTAACTATCACCGATCTGCACGGATGTTCAAACTTCAAAATTGCTACCGTGAGTGATCAGCAGGCTCCGACAATAACGGTCGGTACAGTGGTAAACGTATCCTGTTACGGAGGTAATGACGGTGCAATTGCTATCAACCTTATCGGAGGCTCTTCTCCTTTTACCTTCCATTGGTCAACCGGTGCTACGGTTCAAAGTATCAACAACCTCGTTGCCGGCCCTAAAGAAATAACGGTAAAAGATGCGGCAGGATGTACTTCATCCAAGAGTATTAATGTAACGGAACCGCCTCCTGTACAAGTTACTGTTGAGACCCATCCTGCTACCTGCGGGATGTCAAACGGAACGGCGACTGCTGCTGTTAGCGGTACCACCGGACCTTATAATTACAACTGGTCTAACAGTGGCTCTACTGCCACTATAACAGGGCTCGCTCCGGGTAGCTATTCAGTTACCGTGGTTGACAATAACGGATGTTTGTTCAATGCCAGTTCCACAGTCAGCAACCTGAACGGCCCGCTTATTTATACTGACTCCATTACGGGCACCGGTTGCGGATCAGCACTGACTAAGATTTATACGCATGCCGTTGCAGGCACTGCTCCGTACACTATTCCTGGTCTACAGGAGCCACCACTGCCAATCTGACTAACGGAAGCGTAGGAAGTTATGTGTTTACCGTAACAGGACACAATGGTTGCAAAACTGTCCAGGATTATAATATTACACATGATGCCCCTTTGACAATACCGGTATGTATCGTGACTGTTGATTCTGCAACCAATACGGATCAGGTATTGTGGAACAACCCGGTTTCAACAACGCTGATGCATTGTAATATATATAAGGAAAGTTCTCAGAACGGCCTGTACTACCTGCTGGATACAGTGAATTATCATGCATTGAGTCAATGGACAGACCCGCTTTCGAATCCGCAGGTGCGTTCCTGGAAATATAAGATCAGTATGGTGGATCAGTGCGGGGATGAATCCGCTCTCAGCTCCGAACACAAAACCATACACCTCAATATCAACCTGGGAATAGGCGGGTCGTATAACCTGATCTGGGATGAATACATAGGCTTTACCTACAGCACCTTTGACATCTACCGCCATACCCCTGCAGGAGGCTGGCAGCAGATCACATCGGTACCAGCCAATGTGCTTTCCTATACAGACGTAACTCCGGCAGCAGGTACTGATTCATACCGTGTTGATGCTGTGCCTAACTTTACCTGTACGCCCAGCACAAGAGCCGCCATCAGTTCCACCCACTCCAATATCAAAACGATAAACTTCAGCACAGGGATAAAGAATCCATTGCTTGCTGAGCAGTTCGTGATCTATCCTAACCCTACAGAAGGAACGCTGAATCTGGTTTATCCCCCGGCAACGGATGGATATCATCTGGCCGTTTTTGATGCCATTGGAAAACAGGTATATAGTTCTGAAATAAGCAAGGAACTGTGTACCCAGAATACCGGGCTCAAAATACTGGATCTGAGTACTCTGGCCAAAGGTATATATGTCGTAGTGCTTGATGACGGAAGCACAAAGGCATTCAAGAAAGTGATCCTGCACTGATACGGATAAAAATGTTAAAAAGCCTGTTCCATATACTCCGGGAACAGGCTTTTTCTTTTGTCATCATTTAAGTTTAAATTTGCCTGAACAGGCTTACGCAACGTAAATAAACAATGACAGGCAGGCGATTTAGATATCTGGTTATAAGCTTGCTGTTGCTATGTTCACAAAAGCTGTGTTCCCAGCAATACAATATACGGCTGTTCTATACTAAAAACGGACTTGTCAATTCGAGTGTCAATCAGATATTCCTGGATTCGCGTGGTTATCTCTGGTTTGCCACACAAGGTGGTCTTAGCCGCTTTGACGGAAAGAATTTTAAAAACTATACCTCCAAAGAGGGATTACCGGGTAATAACCTCACCTCTATCTGTGAAGACAAAGCAGGAAATCTCTGGATCGCCTCCTTCGGCTCCGGACTGGCAAAGTTTAACGGCTATTCATTCGAACTGTTCAGCCGTCCGGAAGGATTAAAAAATCTGGAAATAAATTCCATCTTCTGTGATTCCAAAAGTCAGATCTGGCTTGCATCAGCCGGAGGGATAGCCGTTTTTGACGGCAAGAGATTCAAAACATTAACAATGGATGACGGATTACCCTGGAATGAATTTTTCTGCGTACAGGAAGATAAAGACCAGAGGATGTGGTTTGGTTCCAAACGTCATGGTCTTGTCAGATATGATGGTAAATCATTCATTACCTATACGCGTAAAGACGGGCTGAGCGACGATAATATTTATTGTATGCGCAGTGACAGCAAGGGAAGGTTGTGGATTGGGACCGCTTCAGGTGGTGTTTCGCTGTATGATGGAAATTCCTTTCATGCCGTGCAGTTACCTGCAATTGATAAATCATTGGTGTATGCAATACGCCAGGACCAGCATGAAAATATGTGGTTTGCCACTGAAAAAGGATTATGTAAGCTGGATGCGATGGGGCATTCAGCGCTTTATACGGAGAAGAACGGACTGAATTCGAATGATCTCTATGCACTGTGTGAAGATTATGAAGGCAATATCTGGACCGGATCAGCGCTTGGAGCTTCCATGCTGAAAAATGAATCCTTTGTTACCTATACCGATAAAGAAGGACTCCTGAATATGAAAGTCAATGCCTGCCTGGAAGATGATCAGGGCAATTTTCTTATTGCTTCCGAAGGTTCAGGGATCAGTATGCTGGATTCCAAAGGAAAGATAACTCCTTTAAAAATAAAGGAACTTGAAAATGCCAAAGTCCTGACGCTTTTTGAAGATAGCCGTCAACATGTTTGGGTAGGCCTGGAATCAAATGATAAAAATCCCCTGCTGGTACTGAAGCGTACCAATGGCATCTATGGAGTGGAGAAAAAGTTCAGTGATCTGAATAATACTAAAGTCAGCACTGTCAGCCATATACTGGAAGATAAAACAGGCAATATATGGGTTTCCAGTTTCGGCTACGGAGCGTTCATGATTAAGGGAGATCAGGTGATTCAGTATAAGGACAGCGTAAATGTACGCTCAGTCAATATTTTTACCATGTTCAGGGATAGTAAGGACAATATATGGTTTGGTACATTCGAACAGGGTGCAATCTGTTATGACGGGAAAAACTTCAGGCAATATTGCAAAAAGGACGGTCTGGGAGATAACTGGATCTGGACTATTTGTGAAGACAGGAAAGGGAATCTTTATTTCGGAACGAATGAAGGCGGAGTAAGCCGTTTTGACGGAAAAGGATTCAGGATAATTTCTTCCCGTGAAGGGCTCGTCTCAGATCTGATTTATGCACTTGCCACGGATTCAAAAAACAGGTTGTGGATAGGTACAGATAAAGGAATGCACAGGCTTTCCCTGGATGAAAATTTTCATATTCTTTCTTCTAAATATTACGGAGAACAGGAAGGGTTGAGAGGAACTGAAGTCAGCCAGAATGGTTTTTTATATGATAAGGAAGGTGACCTTTGGATTTCAACGACAAACGGACTCACCCGTTTCAAGGCTAAATTCGATTATGTGAACAGTGCTCCACCCCGCATGGTGCTGAATACTATCCGTTTGTTCTACCAGGATGTGGACTGGAGCAAGTACACGGATAAAATAGATTCCGTCACCAAATTGCCGGTGACGCTTTCTCTCGGTCACAAAGATAACCACCTCACCTTCGAATACCAGGCACTTACTACGGCCAATGTCAAATATGCTTTCCGGCTCGATGGGGTGGATGCCGACTGGTCTCCGCTTACTTCGAATACCGAAGCTGTTTACACAAATATTCCTTCCGGTGATAATTTTGTTTTCAGGGTAAAAGCAATCAATCCCGATGGTTTCTGGAGTAAGGAACTTGTCTCCTGTACTTTCTCCATACGTCCTCCATTCTGGAAAACGTGGTGGTTCTACACCATTTCTGTATTGATTATTCTGGGTTCGGTCATTGTATTTATCCGATGGAGGACAGCCAAGCTGGAGATAGAAAAGAAAATACTGGAAGAGAAGGTTAAGGAACGGACCGTTGAACTGAAAGGCGCCAATGATCAGCTTTCCCTTGCATTTAATGATATCAAAGACAGTATCAACTATGCCCGCCGGATCCAGCAGGCTATTCTGCCCCTGGAGAATGAAATAAAAAAGGAACTACCGGAACACTTTATTTATTTCCGCCCCAGGGATGTTGTAAGCGGTGATTTTTACTGGTTCAATAAAAAGAATGATACCTTGTTTATAGCAGCTTGCGACTGTACCGGTCATGGTGTACCCGGGGCCTTCATGAGTATCATTGGAAATTCTCTTCTGAATGAAATTGCGCACGAAACCAGCGTTTCAGAACCGGCATTTATACTCAATATGCTAAGGGAAAAAATAATCTTTGCATTAAAGCAGCATACAGGAGAGCAGGAAAGCAAGGACGGAATGGATATGGTGCTCTGCAGTATTGACAGGAAAAGGAACAAGCTCGTATTCGCCGGTGCCAATAACCCCTTGTATTTAATTCAGAACGGAGAGCTGAAGGAATTCAAAGGGAATAAGCAACCCATCGGTGTATACGGGGATGTATTAAAACCCTTTACCAGCACTGAAATAGATATTGCCCGCGGAGATCTTATTTATTTGTTCAGTGATGGCTATCCGGATCAGTTCGGAGGCCCGAAAGGAAAGAAATTCCTTTATACCCGTTTCAAGGAACTTCTTGTTTCGGTTAGTAAGAAAGATATGGAGCAACAGCATACGGAACTGGATCAGATCTTTCACTCCTGGAAAGGAAGCCTGGAACAAGTGGATGATGTCCTTGTGATCGGTATCCGGATCTGATTCCTTCCCCCTCAGCTTTATTTTAATAAGCTTATATATCCGTGCTGATTGAATTGCTTTCCATCTGCGCCCGTAGCAATAAGCAAGTAATAGTAGGTTCCGTCGGTGACCCGAACTCCGCCTGTAGTACGGCCGTCCCAGCCCTGTGAAGGGTTTGTAAATTCATTCAGCAATACACCCCAGCGGTCATAAATCTTCATGTCAAATGTAGCTATGCCCCGGTTCTGAACATACAATACATCATTGTATCCGTCATCATTGGGCGTAAACACGTTGGGTACACTGATGAAGGAGTTGACATCACTGACATGAATGATCACATCGTATTTGCTGGTGCATCCGTTGGCATCGGTAACGATAAGCACAGCCGTATACGTACCGGCAGTATTATACACATGGCTCGGATCAGGACCTGTTCCCGTACCTCCGTCACCGAAATTCCAGGTCCAGGTTGTAACATTGGAGGAGCTGTTATTGGTGAAATGCACATTCAACGGGACATAACCCGACAAGCTGTCGGTTGTGAAATGTGATACAACCGTACTTCCTGTTACAACTGTTGATGCAGTAGCGCTGCCGCATGCATTGCTGACAGTGACAGAATAGGTGCCCGGAGTTGTTACATGAATAGAAGCAGTGGTGGCTGAATTACTCCAGGAATAAGTACCTCCTCCGCTCGCATTAAGCAGCACGGTATCTCCGGAACACAGAACAGTGCCTCCGGTGATGGTTGCCACAGGAAGAGGGAGAATGGTAAAAGAGGATGTGACCATATCGGATCCACAGGAATTTGTTTCGGTACAGCTCACTGTACCACCCGTTGGGCCGCAATTGACGGTGATTGAATTACTGCCCTGGCCAGAAGTAATGGAAGAGCCTGCCGGTACAGTCCAGCTATAGGTCGAACCCGGAGTATTTGTTACACTGAATACCTGGCCGGTAGCTCCTACACAAATTGATGCAGGTCCTGTAATGGCCGAAGTAACAGGATTAGAGCCCATCACAACATTAAAGGTGACAGGTGTTCCGTTGCCACAGGAATTTGTTTCTGTAACGGTAACAGTACCTCCGCTGTTTCCGAAAGTTACAGCGATGGAATTTGTTCCTTGTCCGGATGTAATACTGGCACCTGCAGGAACAGTCCAGTTATAGGTTGATCCGGCGGTGTTCGTTACGCTGAACACAATGCCAGTGGCATTCGGACAAAGCGGACTGGTGCCTGTAATGGCTGAGGTGACCGGTGTCGGACTTGTGGCTACGTTAAAGGTTACCGGTGTTCCTGTTCCGCAGCTATTCGTTTCTGTACAGGAGACAGTGCCTCCTGAAGCCCCGAATGTGACAGTGATAGAATTGGTTCCCTGTCCGGAAGTGATGCTTGCTCCTGCAGGTACATTCCAGTTATAGGTCGAACCGGGTGAATTGGTGACACTGTATACTATTCCGGAAGCTCCCGGACATACCGGGCTTGTTCCGGTGATCGATGAAGTGACAGGTGCCGGACTGGTTGTGACATTGATAGAAACCGGTGCACTGTTTCCACAAGTACTTGTCTGTGTACATGTGATGGTGCCGGCAGTGGCCCCGAAACTGACTGTGATAGAATTTGTGCCTTGCCCGGAAGTGATGGTAGCTCCGGCAGGCACGGTCCACGCATAGGTTGAGCCGGGATTATTTGTTACAGAATACACAATTCCTGTTGCACCGGGACAGACCGGATTTGTTCCTGTTATGGAAGAAGTAACAGGAAGGGTGCTGGTGACTACGTTGAAGGTTACCGGGGCACTTGTTCCGCACGCGCTTGTTTGTGTACAGGAGATAGTTCCGCCTGATGCCCCGAAACTGACTGTAATGGAATTGGTGCCTTGTCCGGAAGTGATGGTTGCTCCGGCAGGGACAGTCCAGTTATACGTTGAACCGGGGTTGTTGGTGACACTGTATACAACTCCTGTTGCACCCGGGCAAACCGGACTTGTTCCGGTAATGGCTGGTGTAACAGGAGTGGTGCCAAGCGTTACGTTAAAGGTGACAGGAGCTCCGCTTCCGCATGCACTCGTTTCAGTACAGGTTATAGTTCCTCCTGATGCACCAAAACTGACGGTGATTGAATTTGTACCTTGCCCTGCAGTGATACTGGCCCCTCCTGGAACTGTCCAGTTATACGTTGAGCCGGGTGTGTTGGTAACACTGTAAACAATTCCTGTTGCGCCCGGGCAGACAGGTGATGTTCCTGTTATAGCCGAAGTGACCGGAGTGGGACTGGTTGTTACGTTGAATGTAACCGGAGTAGCGCTTCCGCAGGAATTTGTTTGCGTACATGTAATTGTTCCCCCTGAAGCTCCGAATGTAACAGTAATGGAATTTGTTCCTTGTCCGGCAGTGATACTTGCTCCACCCGGTACTGTCCAGTTATAGGTTGAGCCTGGATTATTGGTTACACTGTAAATCATTCCAACGGCGCCGGGGCATACAGGTGATGGCCCCGTAATGGCAGATGTGACGGGCAGGGGAGTAATGGTTACATTGAATGTGACAGGTGTTCCGGCTCCGCATCCGTCCGATTCCGTGCACGTGACAGTTCCACCGGTTGATCCGAAAGTAACGGTGATTGAATTGGTTCCTTGTCCGGAGGTGATGGAAGCACCTCCGGGTACAGTCCAGTTATATGTATTGCCCGGATGGTTTGTAACACTGAAAACGACTCCCGTGGCACCGGCACATACAGGAGAAGTTCCTGTTATTGCCGAACTGGTTGGAATGGTATTGACTACTTCCGTGAAGTTGACAGGAGTGCCCGGACCGCACACATTGGTTTCTGTGACGGATACAGTTCCGCCGGTAGCACCAAAAGTTACGGTGATGGAATTCGTACCCTGTCCGGCAGTAATCGTTGCTCCGCCCGGAACCGTCCAGTTATATGTTGAACCGGGAGTATTCGTGACACTGAATACCACGCCTCCTGTACCCGCACAAACAGGGCTTGTACCGGAAATAGCAGATGTTGCAGGCGGGGAGGCTCCGGCTTTAACAGTATCCGTTTTTGTAACGGAGCATCCGGAGGCATCTGTAATGACTACTGTGTATACACCGGGAGCAAGGTTAGTAATAGTTTGTGTGGTAGCTGTATTGGACCAGGAATAGGTATAAGGACCAGTTCCGCTGGTTGGTGTTCCGGTAGCAGTTCCTGCAGCCGGAGCACAGTTGGAAGGGGTGTTGGTTGCTGTGGCGGTAATTCCTGCTCCGGCTGTAACTGTTTTTGTGATGGAGTCCTTAAGGCCGAAGCAGTTTGAGATCACCATCTTGATGGTATAAGTTCCGGAAGTGTTGTAAGTATGTGTTCCGTTATAAGAAGTGGAGGTGTTCAATACGCCTGAGGCGGGATCTCCGAAGTTCCAGGAATATACTCCGGTTGATCCGCAATTCTGAACAGTTGTATTGGTACAGGTCACAGTCAGGGGAGTACAACCGGAAAGAGGGCTTGGTGAGAAATTTGGGGTGGACTTATCCGGATAATATTTCCACATATCACTGAAATAGCTTGGACCTGCGAAGGCACCGCCTCCGAACATATATAATCCTGTTTTACCGATCCAACACACCGACCCCATCCGGGCACCGGGATGGTTTGCGGCAGCAGGCACTGTCACGGAACCATATACAGCAGCCTGGTTGAGCGTACTCGCTCCGTTCACCCAGGCCCATTGATTCGTATTCGGATTGTAGGTCCATAAATCATTCCGGCCCTTTTGTCCTTTGATATCATCACCTCCACCGAACATCCAGAAGTTGCCACAATGATCTGTCCAGCAGGAACGGGTTTCAATACGGCCGCTTGGAATATTATTAACATCCGGTGTACAGGAAGTACCATATACACCGGGTTGATTGATTGCATTGGATCCACTCATCCATGTCCACATATTGGCCACAGGGTCATATTTCCACAAGTCATTCAGCATTCCTGTGCCCGGAGAAAAAAAGCTGGAATCATTTCCTCCGAAAATCCAGAAATTACCGGCCTGGTCAAGCCAGCTGGTATGACACATCCTTCCGGGAGGGGAGTTGGAGGGTGATGCAACACCTTTCGTTCCATAGCTTCCGGCAGGATAATTAAACTGACTTCCGCTCATCCAGGTCCAGTTATTGCTGGCAATATTAAACCTCCACAAATCATTAAATAAACCATTGCCCTGGCCACCGAAAAACCATAAGTCTCCGGCAGCATCCACCCAGGAAGAAGCACATTCAAATCTGTAGCTTGGGTAATTGGAAGGGGCAGCAACACCTTGTGTGCCATATGAACCACCCGGAAAGTTGGTATTTGGGCCTTTCATCCATACCCATTCATTGAGGGACGGAAGGTATTCCCATAAATCAGCATAGGCTCCTGTGCCGCCGAATCCAGCGAAGAGCCAGAGGTTATTATTTTTATCACACCAGGTAACGCCTCCATATTGGCGATAGCCAGGGTTATTGCCCGGAGCGGGAACACCCTGTGTTCCCCAGGTTGGGGTATTGTTGGGAGTATTCGGCCCGTTCATCCAGGTCCACATATTGGTGGTGGGATCAAACATCCAGAGGTCATTGAACCGGTTTGGTCCGGTGGTTTCATAGCCCCCGAACATCCAGAATTTACCATTGTTATCGGTCCACACATTGGCCGCATAGCGTGCAGGAGGTTCATTACTTGCCGAAGCAAAACCCATGGCCCCGTAATTTCCGGCGCTGTTGGGGGTATTGCTTCCTGTCATCCAGGCCCACTGATTGCTTTGTGCATGTATGCCATGAAACGTAATAAGGCATAAGAAAACAAAAGCAATCTGCACACTATGTATCAATCTTCTCATCTTTCTTCCTGTTTGTATGTAAGTGCTTAATTTTTCCTGCCCCCGCGTTCTCTTTTTTCTTCTTCATCAATCGGATCATCTTTGATAAATTTTCCGTGTTTATTGATGATGATACTTTCATTGCCTTTGAGTACATGGGCTTCGCCTTTCTGGAAGGAAGATGCGGCACGATACTGGGCAGAAATGACGGTTTCCCCTTTTGTATTCAGGAACCCCCATTTACCTTGTATTTTAATCGCGGCGAGCGATTCGGAAAAATTCGTTGCATCATCCAGTGTACAAGGGATGATGAGTATACCATGACTATCAATAAAACCGAATTTTCCGCCTTGTTTTACACGGGCCAGGCCATCATAGAAGGCATCTGCAAATTCATATTTAAGGGGCAGGGTATAGGCTCCTTTTGTATCAATGTATCCGTAGTTAGGACCTTTGGCAACACAGGCTATACCATTTTTAAATAAGGTGGCATCATCGAACTGGCAAGGGATCACCAGCTCTCCTTTTTCATCGATATAACCTCTTTTGTTTCCCTCCATGACAATGGCCAGGCCTTCACTGAAGTCACTGCCAGCGAAATATTTTGCCTGAACTATTACTTTTCCGCCGGCAGACTTATAGCCGCACTTGCCGTTTTCATAGTACTTGACAGGAGCCTGGGCCTGGCAAAGAAATACTGCCATGAAATACAAAGGCAGTGTAAACAGGGATTTGCTCATAGGTTTGGTTGTTGGAAAAACAAAGGGTAATCAATAATCAAAACAGTACAAATTCATAGAAGCATAATACGTACTTTACTATGATAAAGTTATCCTGTAAGAATTGAGGGAACAAACCAAAAACGAAATATCCTTGGAAGTCGAACGGCTTACTGGTTCGATCTTAACATAGCTTTGGACCGGATAATTTCGGCAAAGCTTTTTTGGGAAATCTTGCTTTCCAGCCAGGAAATAATGTCAAAAAAGCTCAATACCTGACTTTCGAAAGGGTCTTCCTGCAATTTGATGACTTCTTCTTTCAGGGCTATAAAACCCTGGCGCAGGTCAGTGGCTGTATTGAACTTGGCGGAGCGGAGGATAAAATCCAGCATCAGTGATTCAAACCTGTATAACTTCCGATGCTTGAGAAATGAACGATAGGTAGAACGAATGTTATAGGAGAGGAGTTCATGATTTTTCAATTCAAAATGCAATATCAGGTTCATGATCATCGCGAATCTGTAAACATCCGGGCGTGTTGTGATGAAGGTATCGTTATTCAACAGGATATTCATCCATTTGAGGGAATTCCGGTAATCGCCGGCGCCGAAATACCCGTAAAAGATGTTATAGCTGAAACCCAATATAAATTCCTTGTGGAGGAGGGATCCATACTTTCGGATTCCGGCTTCTATTTCGGGAAGGAATTTTACACAGGTCTCAAAATCTCCGCTTTCAATAGCCCTGGCCACTTTGAGTGCATAGGAATAAGCGAAAATGCGTGATTCAATGGTAGGCGACTTGGTCTGGATCTGATTGAACTTCTGCAGGCTTTGCTCCATTTCGTCGAAATAATGAAGCTCGTCCTGTATATTGACCAGGTTATTAAGCGCTCTGACATACAGGATCAGATTGTCTTTGAGCAGGTGAGGAAATTTTTCGACATGTTCTACCAAACTCTTTCTGAATTCATAGGTCATGGCGGATTCGCCGAAGGCCTCCGAATGCATATTTTTGGCACTGAGATAATAATATTGGCTTAAAAAACCTTCCGGTAAATTGTCTTCCCTGAGCAGAGGATGTTTCATGATCTTTTCGTAGATCAGTTTATCCTGTTTATTGCGGGGAAATCCGACTGTCTTAAGCGTGTAGAATATCTTGTCATCAAGTGTCTTGCAGAAAATGTACTCCTGGTACTGACTAATGAGACGTTCAATATCACCGCCTTTTTCATCCAGATGCTTTTTTAACTCTTCCATGTCCGGCAGAGCCCTGTATACTACTGCTTCCCAGTCGTATATACGCAGCAGAATAAGCTGTTTTTCATAATGGATGGCAATCTTCTCTGCCTTTTTCAGCAGTTTGTTGCATGCTTTAAAAAGACCCTTATCAAACAGTATTTCAACAGAATGAAGCATTCCGTTAAGTTCAGCTTCAATAGAAATTCCGGAATGATATTCTTTAAGGCTTTTAAGAAGGAGGTTATAGAGGTAAATTTTTTCAGAAGGCAGATGCTGTATGAATGTCTCTCCTTTAAAATGATGAATCAGTTTCTGTTCATCATATTCAAGTTGTGCATCAATGGCATCAAAAAGCCGGACATAATTATTTTGTGTTCCGATTACGTGCATGCCCGCTGCTTTTTTAAAGTAGCCTTTTTCGTTGCGGGTTAAGGACTTAATCAGTTGAAACAGATCGTCAGAGCTCTTCATTGAGTATAATTAACTGGAAGTCGGTACAGGGTTATCTGCCATCTTCCTGTTCACAGTATTTCTATTGATTAATACAGGTATTCAGTAGTGTCTGATGTGTTGCTGCTTAAGTATGAAAAGCAAAGCTACACTTGTCCGGGTGGGAAAGCAAGCAAATTTGGAATAATTATTGGAAGTTGACCGGAAATAGGAAAACTGGGTTAAGATAAAAAGCAGCTTACTTGATGATATTGCAATGTCCTGTGAAGATATGTTTGATGTGAAGAACATCCATAAGTACCACTCTCCATACGTAGGTATCAATCTGTGCGACATCACTTCCTCCGTTTGCCTTACCATCCCATGCTTCTCCCCAGGTTTTTGTTTCCCAGATCTGGTTACCCCAGCGGTCATAAATCATCAGGTGATAATTTTTAGGATCAATACCTATTCCTTTCGGAGTCCAGGTATCATTCAGACCATCATGGTTTGGCGTGAAACTGTTGGGGGCATAAAAAGTAAATTCCGGTTTAATACAAACAGGGTGAGTGGCGGTATCTTTGCAACCGAAACTGTTTGTAACGATAAGGTATGTAACATAGCATCCTGTATCCGGATAGGTGAATTGAGGATTTTGGAGTATGGAAGAAGATCCGGGAACATCACCAAAACTCCAGAGCCAGGTTAGTCCGGAGCCCGCAGATTGATCTGTAAAAGTAATAACAGGGTCAATGATGAACGCAGGCTGAGGGTTCATCGTATAGGCTGCTTCCGGTAAGGGCCATACGGTAATATAATTGTTTTTGGCTGTATTGGCTTTACAGCCGTTTATATCAATTATGTTCTCTGTAATACTGTATGTACCGGCATTGGGATAACAGTGTTTAACATTGGTACAACCTGTACCGGTTGTACCGTCTCCGAAATTCCAGGTGCCGGAAGCGCAGGCCGGAATAGAAACACTGGTGAATGTGGCGCATAAAGGTGCACAGCCTAATGTGTCATCCGCAACGAAGGAAACCACCGGTGCCGGATAAAGATTGACGGTTACTGTAATGGAATCGGTAGGTGTTCCGCAGTTATCGGATACAATAACCGTATAGGTGGTCGGCACTGCGGGGCTTACAATTGGATTGGGAACGGTGGATGAGCCAAG
The DNA here is from genome assembly GCA_044448685.1 of Bacteroidia bacterium. GTDB lineage: Bacteria > Bacteroidota > Bacteroidia > Palsa-965 > Palsa-965 > Palsa-965. Next base: position 2,033 of record JBIOHC010000014.1, on the reverse strand, counting down.
TATTCCTGCAGCCGGGCTCCAGGTATAGGAATAGGTTCCATTTCCTCCTGTTGCAACAATTTGAAGTGTGTCGGATGAGCCCGGACAAATTGTTCTTGCCGGAGAAATGGCAACTTCAATAGGAGGGTTGACGGTTACTGTCACAGTAGCCGGAGGGGAGTTGCAAAGTTTGCTATCTGTTGCAACGACGGTATAAGTTGTTGTGGTAACCGGGCAGACATGTGTGATTGTATCCGTTCCATTCAGACTCCACGTAAAGGTATAGCCAGGAGTTCCACCCCCGCCTGAAGCGGTAAGGTTTGCACATTGGCCTATACAGATAGTCGTTGCAGCCATTGGAGCAACAGTAACAGCCGGAGGTTGTGTAATGATGACAGAAGCCGTAGCCGTACATCCTGCGCTGTCTTTCACGGTTATTGCATAGGTGCCTGCTGAAAGTCCACCGGCATTGGCAGTGCCTTGTCCTGTAAGCGGTGCAGGAGCCCAGTTATACGTATAAGCAATTGTTCCTCCGGCAGCAAGTGCGGTCGCTGATCCATTCGTTCCTCCGAAACAGGTAGGGTTAGTACTTGTAGGGATAGTAACTGTTTCACCGGGTTTATTGGGAACCACAACCGTATTGCTGTCAGGACAATTATTGCCGTCATGCACAATAACAGTATAGGTACCAGGTCCAATATTCGTATAACAGTTTGTTGTTGATCCGGGAGGAGAAGGTTTCCAGGTATAGGTATCTGCTCCGGTACCTCCTGTAACCGTTGCACAGGCGGAACCGTCTTTCTGATTGCAGTATGCAGTATGCGAATTCATTGTGATGGCCAGAGCTGCTGGCTGGTGAACAGTAGCTGTATCGCGGACAATACATCCGTTTCCGTCGGTCAGCTTGATGCTGTCAACCCCTGCACATACATTGTTACAGCTTGCTGTCGTACATCCTGTTGTCCATGAATAGGTATACGGTGTTGTACCTCCGGCAGGAATACAGATGAGTTGTCCGTTGCATTTTCCGAAACAGGTGGCGGCCACTCCGGAAGTCGTAATCGTCAATGCAGCAGGCTGTGTGATGGTCACAGAAGCTGTTCCGGTACAACCTTTGGAATCGGTAATGGTGCAATTATATGTTCCGGCTGCAAGGTTGGAGGCTGTTGCACCTGTGCCTCCTGAAGGAGCCCATAGGTATGTGTATCCTCCGTTACCGCCGGCAGGGGTAACGGTAGCCGATCCGTTACTTCCTCCGTTGCAGAGTACATTGACCTGTGCAACAGTTGATGTAACCGCAGTCGGTTGGGTAATCGTAACGGTCGCAGTCGTCGTACAACCTGTATTGTCTGTTACATGTATGGTATAGGCCCCGGCAGCAAGCCCTGTTGCTGTGAGTGCTGTGCCACCTGAAGGAGTCCAGCTTTGTGTAAATGGTGCCGTACCGCCCGTAATGGTGGCTGTGGCTGTTCCGTCACTTCCTCCGTTACAGCTTACATTCGTTTGAGTGACACTCACCGTTGTTCCGCCTGAGTTAGGTACCGTAACAGTGGTTGTCATCGTACAATGATTCGCGTCTGTAACCGTTATACTATATGTACCCGAAGCAATGTTGGACGCTGTTGCAGTAGTGGCACCCGATGGTGTCCATGAATAGGTATAAGCACCTGTTCCACCTGTTGCACTCACCGTTGCCGAACCATCGGCTGCCGAACAGGTTGCTGTTGTAGAGCTTGTGGTGAGGACAATAGCAGGAGGCTGGGTAATAGTGACAGTTGTTGTTCCGGAACATCCGGTATGGTCGGTAACAGTGGCTGTATAAGTGCCCGGCGCCAGTCCGGTTGCAGTGGCAGCAGTTCCTCCGCTCGGGGTCCATGAATAGGTGTAGGGGGCAGTACCTGTTGCATTTGCAGTTGCTGTTCCATTATTGGCCCCATTGCAGGTTATATTGGTTTGTGTGTTGGTCAGTGTAAGTGATCCGGCAGAACCGGCTACAACAACAGTTCCTGTTATAGGCGCGAGTACACAACTGGGAGTCACGGAAACAGTATAGG
>JBIOHC010000013.1:0-91029 GCA_044448685.1 Bacteroidia bacterium | reverse complement strand
GGAGTATGGCTTTCCCGATTCCTCTGTTACAGCCGGTAATCACAGCCGTTTTACCGGCTAACAGCCTAAAGTTCGATCCCATATTTTTTCAATATATCGAAGCCTTTTAAATAAGAGCTAAAATCAAGAATATCTTCAATTTCCATCATAATATCAAAGGTCTCTTCCAGCTCAGCTATCATGTTCATATGGCCGATTGAATCCCAGTTATCCGCACCCTGATAATGAAGTGCCGTCAGCTCCTTTTCATTTACCCCAAATAAAGTTGTAAAAACAGTATTGTATTTTTGCCTATTGCTCATACGCTCAATTGACTCCTTGTTTATACATGCGGGTGAGATATATATTTTCAGGCCGTACAGCTGAATCAGCGGATAGCGTTTTAAACGTAAACCATTCACCTTTACCGGTAAATACGAACCCTAAACTTTTGAATAAATTCATTTCAGCACTATTCAGCCTGTTGCTGTTGAATCCGGTATAGCGTACGAGACAAATGTGTTCCTTCTTCAGCGTATTCAGTATCCGTTTTAAAAAATGCTGTCTGCTTTTAACAGGTATGGAGTTATCAAATAAGGTTTGTTCTATAAAAGCAACCTCCTTTCGGAGACTGCAGATAACCTGTGCCACGATGGATTTATTTTCATCGAGCAATTGAAAGGATTTATAACTGATATCGTAAGGATTCTCCGAAATTTTCCAGTTTAAATATTTTTTATCCTGAAACAGAAACAAGAGTTTATCAGGGAAGGATGCTTTTTGAAAAAGGGAATAATTTTCATTCCATTCGCTGTTAAATGAATACATGCCTTTTGAAGCGGAGACGAATAAAGTTTTCAGTGAGAACAAATACGATATCCCTGTACGAAGTGCAAGGTGAATGTTTGCAGCAGTTGTATTAGCGGTTTTTAATGAAGTTATACTTTTATAGGCTTTTCCCGGGTTTAAAATATGCACTGCATGGTATGATTTAAACGGAAGCTCACACCCTAACCGTTTATAGGTGGAAGGAATCGTATTGAACCCCCAGATAAATTCAATGTCTCTGTTACGGCATTCCTGAACCAACACATTAAATAATTCTTTCAGAATGTCTGTTTTTTTGTGTTTAATAATAGCTTTCAATTCTATCAGGGTAGCTTCACCCTTGGCACTCAGAATCTGTTTGCCGGTTTCATCGATCATTTTTAAAAGGATGACACACTGGATTCCAACCAAAACAGGGTTCTTTCCTTCATCACTCTCCCAGGCACCTGCGTAAATAGCTTTATCATACGGGCAATTGATAAACTCCCAGCAGAATTTGGTATAAGTTCTGGATGCCGAATGGGTTTGACGGTATATTTTAGCAGTGTTATTGTAAAAGTCGTTCGCTGCCTCGTACTCTGATTCCTTCAGTAATCTTATTTCAATCGACATTGCCAAATAGAAATGAACATGTTTTGATAAATGTATAAAATTTACCTGAGTATGTTTTATATTGCCGGTTTTAAGACAGACATGTATTATTTGTTAATTTAGTTGCGCTTGAACCAAGAATGAATGATTCCCATTGTATTAATTCTCACTTTTTTAATTCACCTGATTCTTACTTCGGCACATGCAGTCCCGCTGACTGCGGTACGCACCAAACGTATTACAACGTCGTTTGCTTTGTTTAACCTGGTCCTCCTGGTATCACGAACAGCTGTCAGTCTGCAGTCCCCGCTCTTGGCCAAATGGATTGAAAGACATATGCGCCTGGGCCTTAACGTTGATACCGGTGTATTTCGTTTAATCATATTAATGAGCACACTTGGCACCCTCGTCGGTGCTTTTCTCATTCCCTCTTTTCAGCGGCTCCTGGCGAAAGCTGTGATGAAATTCCATATAAAAAAATCAATTTCAAAACTTATTTACTTCGGTTTAACAAAATCCAGCTTTGAACAATGGAGGGCACAAATCAGCCTTCCCGGCTCTGATAATTTTAAAGTATCTTCCTATGCGATGAATGATTTCCCGTATAAAATATTTTTTTTGAGTATGATCATGAATGCCCTTATCGCAACGGGTATACTTTCATCCTTGTATGCCGGCTTTATTGACCCTTCCGTAAGAGCTACATCGAGCACTCTTGTAGCGGTGGTCAACGGAGGAGCGGTCATTATTTTTATGATTTTTATTGACCCTTATATATCCCTGCTGACGGATGGAGTGGTGAATGACAATGTTCCGGAATCCACCTTCCGGAAAACGATCCGGATATTGGTTGTAAGCAGGGTTCTGGGTACAGTACTCGCCCAGTTTTTATTCGTTCCTTTTGCTTATTTAATAACCAATATAGCCAACTGGATTTAAATTCAATAATTTTGCATTTCTTTATACCTGAAAAACCTCCGAACACCACCGCTCATGAAAAAACTTACTCCTTTACTCGTGTTAATCATATTCTTTTCTTGTGGCAATGCCAAAAAAGACGGTGATACAGCTTCAGGCTCTGCCGCTGATGCTTCCAAACCCAAAGAACATACTGTTTATGGGGTTGAATCGGGTATTCTGGAAATGACCTATATGGATCAGGGAAAACATACAGAGAGTAAGGATATCATCTATTTTGATCAGTTCGGAAAGCGCCAGGCCAAATATGTATTCCATCCTGCTGCCGATGGCAAGGGTCTGGAAGCCTCCACAGCTGAAATCAGGCTTGGAGATACCAGTTTTATCCTGAATCTGCATGATATGACAGGTTTGAAGATGGATAATTCCATGAGCATGATTACAGCTATGGCAGGGGCTGATTTTCCGGAAGTGGCCCAGCAAAAAACATTCGGGGCTTCCAAAAAGGCTGATGCCACCGTAATGGGGAAAACCTGTGAGGTCTATGAAACGAATAAGGACAGCATGTTTACTCAGAAATATCTTTACAAGGGTATTATAATGAAAACAGTGGTGAAAATGAAAGGAATGAATGTGGAATGTGAAACCACACGTTTTGAAGAAGGGGCAAAAATACCGGAAGATAAGATGAAGGTACCGGCCGGGATTAAATACACTTTGTAATGTCTTCTCACCAATACCACAAAAACCCGGTAAACATCATCGTGATAGTTGCCGCATTGGGATATTTTGTGGATATATACGATCTCATCCTCTTCGGCATTGTCCGTGTACCCAGTCTGAAAGCCATGGGTATCGGCGATAAGGACCTGATTTCAGCCGGTCTCTTTCTCATGAACATGCAAATGGGAGGTATGCTCCTGGGAGGTATCGTATGGGGTATTCTGGGGGATAAAAAAGGCAGACTGGCCACTCTTTTCGGAACGATTCTGGTTTATTCTCTGGCTAATATTGCGAATGGTTTTGTAGGCAGCGACCTGAATATGTATGCTGCATTACGCTTTATTGCCGGTTTCGGTCTGGCAGGAGAGCTGGGTATAGGCATTACCCTTGTTTCGGAAGTGATGAGCAAAGAGAACAGAGCCTATGCAACAAGTATTGTTTCCGGTGTTGGTATCTGTGGTGCTGTACTGGCTTATCTGGTCAGTGAATGGGGGTGGAGACAGGCCTATTGGACAGGAGGGGTTCTGGGTTTATGCCTCCTTGCACTCCGTATCTATGTGAATGAGTCGGGTATGTTTGCCAAGCTGAAACAATCGGAAGTGGTACGGGGCGATTTTCTGAGTTTGTTCCGTACCTGGAAACAATTTGTCAAATACCTCAATTGTATCCTCATCGGTATTCCTGTCTGGTTTGTCATCGGTATCCTCGTCCTTTATTCCAAGGAATTTGGTGAAGCGTTAGGCATACAGGAGGCTATTAGCCCGGGCAAAGCCATCATGTGGCACTACAGCGGTGCGGCCATTGGAAGCTTCCTGACGGGTATCATCAGCCAGAAGCTGGGCTCGAGACGTAAAACCGTAGCCATCTCTGTTTCTTTTGTGGCCCTCATTTCCCTTTGGTATTGCAATGCTTTCGGGGCTTCCGGGCTCTTGTTTTATACCATCATCTTTCTGCTTGGTATTGCCCAGGGATATTGGGCTATCTTTATTACAGTGGCATCCGAACAATTCGGAACCAATATACGATCAACGGTTACCACTACGGTTCCGAACTTCGTGAGAGGTACAGTGATTATTATGACCCTTGCCTGGAAGGGTATGAAGGAGGAAACCTGGTGCAACAACCCTCAGGGTCATGGAATTCTGAATGCCGCACTTATCGTAGGGGTTGTTGTCATTGTCCTGGCCTTGCTGGCTATCTGGAAAATGGATGAAACCCATGGTAAAGATCTTGATTATACGGAATAGTTCAGTGCCTTATTCTCCTTCCTTATCCTTACCTTTGTAATACATTCAAGCTACATGCCAAGAACACTCGTGATAGGAGCTACCACCAACCCTGAAAAATATGCTTTCCGGGCTGTGAACCAGTTGAAACAACATGGAGAAGAGGTCGTGGCCCTTGGTATAAAAGAAGGGGAGGTAGGAGGGGTCAAGATTATGACCGGACAACCGGCCTTAAAAGATATTGATACCGTTACTTTATATGTAGGGACGGCCCATCAGCCGGGATATTACGATTATATTCTTTCCCTTAAACCCAAACGTCTCATCTTTAATCCCGGTACCGAGAATCCGGAGTTTGAAGCGATGGCGCTCAGGGCGGGTATAGAGGTTGTTGTAGCGTGTACACTGGTGATGTTGTCGGTTGGGAACTACCACCAATAACCATGTCTCGACTCCGCTCGACATGACATCCGTTAATGTCACTGCGAGCGAATATATTATGTCACTTCGAGCGAAGCCGAGAAGTGTTTATGCAAACTAAAGTCCATAAAAAAAGGAGATCCGAGGATCTCCTTTTTTTATACTGAGGACCAAATTAGTTCTTTGGCTTCTCGTCTTTCTTAGCAGGAGCTTCTTTCTTCTTGTCATCCTTCTTAGCAGGAGCTTCTTTTTTGTTTCCGTCTTTCTTAGCAGGAGCTTCTTTCTTTGCGTCCTGAGCGATCATAGAAGTTGCGAATGCACCAGCGATGAAGAGAGCGATGATCTTTTTCATTTTGTTGTTTGTTTGGGGTTAATTGTTTGTTTGGTTTATTTCCGGGTCAAAGATGGGAAAAGAGTATGAAGTGATTATGAAGATTTAATTTATTTCTAATAAAGGCACTGGAATGATAAGTTTAAAAACTGATCCCTGACCCGGTTCTGAATTCACAAATACTTGAATATCATGGAATTCGGCTATGGTTTGAACAATCGGAAGGCCCAGTCCGTACCCTTCGGTTCCATTCGAATTAAGTCTTTTAAACCGGCTGAAAATCGTACTTCTTTGCTCAGCAGGGATCCCGATTCCGGTATCTTCAACTTCTACAACATAATTATTTCCTGAATAATATCCCCTGATAAAAATCTTTCCATCCTGTTTATTGTACTTGATGGCATTATTCACAAGATTGAACAAAAGGGTAAACAGGAGGTCATGGTTGCAATGCTGCATCACATAATCTTCCTTAAAGTCTACAGTAGCCTGTATGTTTTTTTCGGTAAACCTTTCCTCAATTTCTGACACCACCTCGGCTGCCAGTGATTCAAACCCCAGAGTGTCATTTTTGAGATACTGTTCATTTTCAATCCGGGATATGAGTAGGAGTGTATTGGTTATTTTTTTTAGCCGGTTCAAGGTCTTTAGTGATTCAATGATTTTCAGGGAGCTTTCTTCATCCAGCTTATTCTCGGTCAGCATATTCTCGAACCTGGTCTGCAACACACTGATAGGAGTAAGCAGCTCATGCGATACATTCGAAATAAACTCTTTTTCCCGCCCGAATACGTCCTTGATTTTATGCATCATTTCATTGATGGTCTGATCGAGGTATATGAAATCTGTCGTAGTGGTGGGAATGGTTTCAAAGTTGAATTTTTCCGGGTGATAGACATTTTTCAGCTTACGCTCTATCATCATATGAAAGGGCTTGAGCAGATAATTCGAATAGCCTATATTGAGCAGGATGGTTATGGCGAAAGAGATGATAAGCACAAAAAAGGCCACCTTCTGCAGCACCCCGTTCAGTTCTTTTACAACCTCCAGACTTTTCCCTATTTCGAGCAGATACAGATGCCCGGCATGAATAAAGGTGACGTTCAGCACCCTGTATTCAACCGTTTCACCTTCAATGATACGTTCCGTATTTTCGAACTGGGTGGCGGGAATTACTTTTTCCGTGGCTTCTATGACAATATATTCCTCTTTAAGGATATTATAATCGGCAAATACACTGTCCTGTTCTTCCTGCAGAAAATTCTTGATACCTACCTTATCCACCAGCTTGATCACCTTCTCCTTCATATTCTGAAGGCGGCTGTCTGTATGGTGCGTGGAGACAATCGAAACGATCATCGGAACGATAATAAGAAAGGCAACCAGTACAATGAGCTTGCTGAGGGTGCTGTAAAGGCTTAACTTGGTGCGTAATTTCATTTCAGACTGACCTTATAACCTATGCCCCTGACAGTTTCAAGCCAGTCTGTTTCTGCATGGACTGAAAGCTTTTTACGCAAATTTTTCATATGTACATCCATATAATTGCTGTCGTAATCATCTTCCAGAATATTGCCCCATATATGCTCGGTAAGCTGTAAGCGGGTCAGTACTCTGTTCTTGTTCAGAAGGAGGTAATGAAGAATATCGAATTCTTTCTTGGTAAGGGTTATTTCCTTATCACCGTATTTCACACTTCGGTTGGGAATATCCATGACAAAGTCGTAAAAATTTATGGTGTTCTTTTTCAGGCCATGCCTCCTGCGTGTAATGGCCTGCATACGGGAATGCAATTCGGGCAGGGAAAAGGGTTTGGCTACATAGTCGTCAGCCCCCAGGTTCAGACCTGCTATTTTATCATTGGTGGCACCCCGGGCTGTAAGGATGATGAAAGATGCTTCTTTTTCTGCATTCCGGGCTTCTTCAATCAGGCTCATCCCGTCTCCGTCAGGTAAACCAAGGTCAAGCAGGATGAAGTCGTAATTATTGACGAATATTTTTTCGGAGGCATCCCTTCTTGTAGATGCAAAATCACAGGTATAGTTTTCCTTGGAAAGGAATATACCCATTTCCCGGCTCAGGTTATGTTCATCTTCAACAATCAATACATTCATTTGGATAGGATATTAGCGCTTGACGGTAAAGTTCTTATTTTTTTGGATCAACACAAAGTGAGATAGCTTCCAGTATAACCTGACAGGCGAAAATGATCTCTTCGTCACGGATGGTAAGGGGAGGGGCTATGCGCATGCTTTGGGCATTGAACAAAAACCAGTCGGCAAGAACACCTTTCTGAAGACAGATGGCCAGTATATCCCGGTTCAACGCCTCCGTTCCAAAATCAAGTGCCAGAAGCAGACCAGAGCTTCGGATATGCTGAATAGCAGGATGTTTGAGCAAGCGTAAAAAAAGAGCTTCCTTTCGTTTGACCTCCGTACACAGATCTTCCTGCTCCAGGATCTCCAGAGAAGCAAGCCCTGCTGCACAGGATACAGGATGTCCTCCAAAGGTGGTGATATGACCCAGCACGGGGTCATGACTCAGAGTCTTCATCCGCTCCGGAGAGGAGATAAACGCACCCAGGGGCATTCCTCCTCCCATTCCTTTGGCACATAAAAGAATATCAGGCACAACCCCATAGTGTTCAAAAGCAAAGAGTTTGCCGGTGCGGCCGAAACCGGTTTGTATTTCATCCAGGACCAGGAGCGCTCCTGTCTGATTACAGCGTTCACGAAGGGCGTTCATAAATTCAGGCGTGGAAGGAATGACTCCAGCCTCTCCCTGTATGGGTTCGGCAAAAACAGCAGCCGTGTGATCCGTTATCTGATCCAGTGTTTCTGTTACATTATAAGACAAATGCAGCATATCAGGGAGCAGGGGGCGGAAGGCATTCTTGAATGTTTCGCTGCCCATAAGGCTTAATGCACCCTGTGTGCTGCCATGATAGGCATTCCGGAACGAAACGAAGCCACTCCTCCCGGTACTTCTTTTGGCCAGTTTCATGGCACCTTCCACAGCCTCTGCTCCTGAGTTGGTAAAGTAAACACTGCTCAGGGATGAAGGAAGCCGGGCTGCCAATGCTTTTGCAAAAAGAACCTGAGGTCCCTGTATATGCTCACCATACACCATGGTATGCAGGTACTTGTCAAGCTGATTTTTGATAGCATGAATCACATGCGGATGACAATGCCCCGTATTGCTTACTGAAATTCCTGAAATAAGATCAAGGTATTTACCCTGAGGGGTATAGAGCCAGGATCCGGAAGCCCTTTCTATTTCCAGAGCAAGAGGAGCTTCGCTGGTTTGGGCAATATGCCGGAAGAAATATTTCGATATGCCTTGCATAAGAAGTCTGATTCCGTTGCAAGGTATGGAAAATAAGCCGGCTCAGACCGGGATGGCATGGGGCAGGAAACGGCTGAAATTATCGGTAACGGGTGATTTGCTTTCACGTATGCCCATACCACATGCCTTACCACCTATAATCCACGAACCGATTACGGGGTAGTTCCCATCCAGACAAGGCAGCTTGCTTAACTCCTGCCAGATAAAACCTTCCTCGCCATATTCACCCGGTGTTTCCGTGGTTATTCTCCCGTTTTCAAAAAGCGTTACATTCGCTCCTTCTCTTGAAAGCAAAGGTTTACGAACGTAATTCAGCATCTCATGCGGATGATCGGCATAGCATTCCAGCAAATTGGGATGGCCGGGAAAAAGTTTCCAGAGCACCGGGAGGATGGCTTTATTACTCAGCAGCATTTTCCACGGAGGTTCTATCCAGAGCGTCTCGCTTTCAAGGAGGTGTGGCCCGAAATCTTCATTTATCATCCATTCCCAGGGATAAAGTTTAAAAATAGATCCTATCCTTTTGTCATCCAGATCACAGAATTCTTTTCCGTTCCAGCCGATATCTTTAACAGCAAGGTGATGAGTCTCTAACCCGGCTTGTGAAGCACAGTCCTGCATATAAAGAAGATTCATATAATCTTCCGGAAACTGATCCAGACAGGATAAATAGAGGTCTTTCTGTTTCAGGTAATCCCTGATTTCCTTCCACCAGTAAATCAGGCGTTCATGAATGGAATTGAACTGGTCAAAGCCGGGTAGCACATCCTTAAGCCAGAACCACTGAATCACCGAAGCCTCCAGCAGAGAAGTAGGGGTATCGGCATTATACTCAAGCATTTTAGGAGGTTGATGCAGATCACCATTCCATGACAAATCAAAACGACCGTAAATGGAAGGAGTTTCACGCTGCCAGCTTGTTCTGATCAGTTTATGATACGGCTCCGGAATACAGAACAAATGAAACAGGTTTTCCCGTATCACATGATCAACCGCTTTGAGACACATGCGGTGCAATTTGTTGCTGGCTGTTTCTATCTGCCCGACCTGTTCATAGCTGAATGTATAATAAGCACTCTCATCCCAGTAGGTATCACCATCCAGGGTATGGTAGCCAAGGCCGAGATCCTCAACTTTCTTTTTCCAGTCGGGACGGCATTTTGTTATGATGCGTTCCATGATCAGGAGCTTGCGTGAGCACCGGAATGACCGAAACCACCGCGACTCATATGTCTGGATGAACCTGAGAAAATGGAATGACTAGTGCCGGCAGCACTGCGGCTGTGCCTTGGTCCTGATCGTCCTGAACTGCCACCTGTTCCACGCCCTGTTCCTGTTCCGGAAGTTGAGGCAGTACCCTGGTTGTGACCGTAACGGTTATGTCCCCAGAAATGCCAGCGCCCCGAATGACCATACCCTCCATGATAACGGGATCCATGATTTGTCGAGTCGGGCCTGCCCGGACTTCCGGACTGAGCCTGGGCTACCCCGAAGCTGAGGCCGGAAATAAGTGTAAGAAGGATAGAGGATGTCTTGATCATAGGGTGTGGGGTTGGTTACCCATAAAATGCAATTGTCCTGCCAGAGACTACAATAGTCTGTTAGAATGTGATTAAGATACTGTTTTTTTTATCTGGAAAATCATATTCGTTTTATACCCTGCCCTCAGCTCCACAGCATCGCCTTCTTTCCATGTTTCCTGTGGTCCGGAAGAAAAGCTGAACTCATAATTTCCTATCACAATTGATTTGGGCCCTGTGCTGCGTATACGCCCTTGGGCAATCTTGACCTGGTAATTATTCAGGTCTTTATTGTAGTTCATAATGTCACTGATGGTGAGGCGGAGACAGAAGGCTGCAATAAAAACAAAAGCCACATTGCCTATTCCTCTTTTTGTTTCATCCAGATCAAAGCGTACATCATAGAGGTTGATAAATGCAATTCCTCCAATACTGATGCATGCAAGAGGCAGGTATAGCATAAGTCTGCGTCTGAGCATTGGTTTGAAAGCTGCCCTCATGAGTTCCCTGTCACGATCAGTTGCGGTTTCTGTTTTAACTTCCGGTTTGTTAGGCATAAACGATCAGCTGATTAAAGTAGGGTCTTTGTATTGTTCATAGATTCGAATGGTTTGCACGGCTTCCTTCACATCGTGAACACGCAGCAGAGTTGCTCCTTTCATCAATGCCAGCATATGTGCTGCCGTGGTGCCGTTGAGCGCATCTGCTGTCCTTGTGTGGAGTACTTTGCTGATCATTGATTTACGGCTCATCCCGGCCAGTACAGGATATCCCAGTTTTCTGAAACGATCTAGTGACCCGAGGAGTTGATAATTATGAGCCAATGTCTTACCGAAACCGAAACCGGGATCGAGTATCACCTGCTTAACCCCTGTATGGGACAGCATATCCACCTTTTCTACAAAAAAATCATGTACTTCCTGCACCACATCGGTATAGACAGGAGCCTCCTGCATAGTTCCGGGAACGCCCTGCATATGCATGAGAATATAAGGGATATCTTCCTTTCCGGCCAGCAAAGGCAGGGATGGGTCGGCCCCTCCTGAAATATCGTTGATCAGATCGGCCCCCGCATGAAGTGAAGCCTGAGCAACAGAAGTATGAAAAGTATCAACTGAAATAATTGATCCCGGAACATGCTCCCGCAGGGTTATAATGGCAGGCAGGATGCGGTTTAATTCTTCTTCAGGACTGATGAGGGTGGCTCCTGGACGGGAGGAAGCCCCTCCGATATCCAGTATGGATGCACCTTCATCGAGCATTCGTATTGCCTGAGCAAGCATCGTATCTGAACCAGGGTAACGCCCTCCGTCATAAAAAGAATCAGGGGTCAGGTTCAATATGCCCATTACCAGCGGGCGGGACAGGTCAAGCTGTCCGTGGCGGCATTTCAAAAGGGGTGGTGAAAGCGTTGTATCAGACTTCATCTGCTTCAAAAAAGCGTATATTGTGCGACAAATTTAATCTATGTCCAAGACCTCCGAACAATTTGATCAGGCTGCCATATCCTGCAAGGAGATTTTCATTAAAAAAATGAAAGATTACGGCAGTGCATGGCGTGTATTAAGAACCAGTTCCATCACTGACCAGATCCTCATCAAAGCTCAGCGCATCCGTAGTATTGAAGATAAAGGTACACAAAAAGTACAGGAAGGGGTACAAAGCGAATTTATCGGTATCGTGAATTATGCCATCATCGGCCTTATACAACTCGGGCTCGATAAAGACCCCCGTATGGAGCTTCCTTTGGATGAAGCTACCCGGTTATTTGATAAATATGTGTTTTCGGCAAAGGATTTGATGGAGAATAAAAACCACGACTATAACGAAGCGTGGAGAGAGATGAGGGTAAGCTCCCTGACTGATCTTATCCTGATGAAATTATTAAGAGTCAAGCAGATAGAAGACAATAAAGGCAATACGCTCATCTCTGAAGGTATAGATGCCAATTATTATGACATGATAAATTATGCTATTTTTGCACTCATCCGGTTGGAAGAATAAGCCTTACTATGCAGCAATTTTTTGCCAATAAAATAGTGCGTTTCATCCTCTCGGCCGGAGTGGCTGTATTTCTTTACTGGGCTTGTCCTCCCTGTCTCAATCATGGCGTCCTGGGTGCAATCCTGGCAGGCTTGCTGCTGATTATCAATCTTCCTGCGGTTATCTCGTACTTTCCGCTTGTTACCCACATTGTAAGGGTCGTAGTAGGTATCACATTTATTTATTCCGGTTTTATCAAATCCAACGACCCTATCGGTTTCGCGTATAAACTGGAAGAGTATTTCGAAGTGTTTTCCCAGGATCTCGCCAATTCGAAATTCCTGGTCAGCATGTTCCACTGGATGGCCGACTGGTCTGTCTTTTTTGCCATACTTGTTTGTGTTTCAGAAGTAGCGCTCGGCTTTATGCTGTTGACCGGACTCTATAAGCGTTTAACACTCTGGCTGCTTCTGGCTCAAATCGTTTTCTTCACCTTCCTGACTTTTTATTCCGCTTGTTATAATAAGGTTACGCATTGCGGTTGCTTCGGTGATGCCATCGTCCTCACACCCTGGCAGAGCTTTACAAAAGACATCGCATTGTGTTTTCTGATCAGCATATTGTGGGTTGGAGAACGACATATCAAGCCTGTCTTCGGCTCCTTCCTCGGTAAAATAACGATTGTAGTGATTACCGGAATTTCAATTGCCTTTCCGGTCTATACATGGGCTTATTTACCGGTTAAGGATTACAGACCGTATGCTCCCGGCAAAAACATTTGTGAACAGATGAAGCCCGGTCCGCATTACAAACAAGCTGAATTCGGATACCTCTACAAGAACAAGAAGAACGGTACAGTCCAGGCTTTTCCGGCCGATAAACTTCCCTGGAAAGACTCCCTGACCTGGGTTTATGACACTGTACAATTGATTCATCCGGCTGTGGATGAACCTTTAATAGTTGATTTTAAGATTACAGATCCGGAAACTCAGGATGATCTGACAGATTCCGTTCTAAAGAACCCTGATTACTATTTCCTGCTTGTAGCCTATGACCTGAAGCATACAAACCGAAAGGTACAAGGCCGCATCAATGATTTTGTGGGCTTGTGTGATAAGGACAAAAAGAAATTCATGGCCCTGACCAGTGCACCCCATGAGGAGATACGTGATTTCAGGCTGGAAGTTCAGGCCGCCTATCCTTATCTGAACGGTGACCAGACCATGCTGAAGACAATGATCCGTTCCAATCCGGGACTGATGCTTATGAAAGGTTGCACTGTCATTGCCAACTGGCCATTCCGCTCGTTCCCTTCTTATAATGATGTGAAGGCTAAATATTTTAACAATAAGGAGAAATAAGTCATTAAATCCAGGGGCCGGTGATCAGATTCATAACAAAGCGGTTTTTGTACGGGATGTTGGTGATGCTGGGAGTGATCACGGTTATTTTCCTCCTGTTTAATGTCCTGCCCGGAGATCCTGCCCGCATGATGCTTGGGCAGCGTGCAGACTCTCTTTCCATTGCAGCCATCAACAAAGACCTCGGACGGGACAAGCCTCTCACTACCCAATACTTTATGTACCTGAATGACCTCAGTCCGGTTTCCTGGCATGAGCTTAAAAATAAAGAAAGCGCTATTTTTCTGGATAGTACTAAATACGGACATCCTGCCCGGATAAAAATGGGACATCATGCCCTGGTTTTTAAGGCTCCCTATCTGAGACGTTCCTACCAGACAAAGAAGAAGGTCTCCGACCTTGTCCTCGAAGCCCTGCCCGAAACATTTGTCCTGGCCATCGCTTCTATGTTTCTGGCTTCCGCATTGGGAATTGGTTTCGGTATTATTGCAGCAATACGCAAGAACAGCTGGTTTGACAGGATCTCTTTTGTCGTAGCGATTATAGGTATGTCTGGCCCCTCCTTTTTTGTAGGTCTTATCCTGATGCTCGTTTTCGGCTATATGCTGAGTGCTTATACAGGGTTAAAGGTAGGAGGCAGTCTGTATATGATTGATGAAACCACATTTAAGGAGACACTGCAGCTTAAAAATCTGATTCTGCCAGCTGTCACGCTCGGTATCCGGCCCTGGGCTATCATCATGCAGCTTACACGCAGTTCCCTGCTCGAGGTGATGAGCCAGGATTATATACGGACTGCCAAAGCCAAAGGCCTTAGCTATTACAAGGTTATTTTTAAGCATGCTCTGAAAAATGCCATGAACCCTGTTATCACCTCTATTTCAGGATGGCTTGCTGGGCTCATGGCAGGAGCTGTACTGGTTGAGGATGTGTTTGACTGGAAAGGTATTGGGCATGTCGTGGTGGAAGCTCTGAATAATTATGACCTGCCAGTGGTGATGGGCAGCACCCTCGTTTTTGCTGTTATTTTTATTGTGATGAATATAGTGGTGGATATTATTTACGGATTGCTTGATCCCCGTGTACGTGTTCAATAAATCTGTTTGAAATGAGAAAAAAGATGCTTGCCGGAAACTGGAAGATGAACAAAAATCTTCATGAATCCATATTACTGGCTGATGATATACGCAAAGGAGTACAATCTTTGTCGCCAGACCGGTTGCCATTTATCGTCCTGGCTCCGGCATTTCCTTTTCTCTATTCTGTTTGCCAGACGCTGGGTCCACAAACCCCGGTAGAAGTAGGGGCACAGTATTGTCATTCAGAAAAATCAGGTGCTTATACCGGTGAAGTGTCTGTTGAAATGATACGAAGCACCGGAGCCCGTTATGTGATTATAGGACATTCGGAACGCAGAACTTTTTTTGGCGAAACGGATGGCGAAATAAACAGAAAGATTAAAGTAGTGACGGAAGCTGGTTTATGTCCTATAGTATGTATAGGAGAAAAACTGGAAGAACGCCGTCAGAACAGGCATTTTGAGGTTGTTTCAACACAGTTGAGCCTGGCTTTGGAACAGATTGCAGAAGGGGGCATGGAAAACCTTATTCTGGCCTATGAACCTGTATGGGCTATCGGAACAGGGGTAAATGCCACTTCTGAACAGGCACAGGAAATGCATGCCTTCATCCGGAAAAGGGTGGGGGAGATCTGCTCCCGGCACATCGCTTTGTCAATCCCAATACTTTACGGAGGCAGCTGTAATCCGAAAAATGCTTCTGAACTTTTTGCCTGCCCTGATGTGGATGGAGGTTTGATAGGTGGTGCCTCCCTCAATGCCCCTGATTTTATCAGCCTCATTAAGGCTGCCATGAAATAACGGTTCCCATTCATCCGTTAATTATGCAGTTACATATTTTAAAGCTTTCACACCAGCTCGCTCAAAAGTCCACCGGACTTTTGCCGTCCTAAATCCTTATTCCTTTTGGACTATCTCGAATTCAACTTTATCCTTACACCAACGATACCGGGCACGGATTTACTGATTTCTGAACTTTCAGAAATAGGCTTTGAAAGTTTTGCCGAAACAGAAACAGGATTCAAAGCCTGGATTCCTGCTGAAGCCTATGATGAAATGCTTTTTGATACCGTTGTTCTTTTCAAGGATTCCGATTATAACATCACCTTTACGGTTATCCGCATTGAGTCCAAAAACTGGAATGAGGAGTGGGAAAAGGGATTCGAGCCTGTTATCAGTGGAGGGTGCAGGATCAGGGCCCCGTTTCATGAACAGGATCCGTCTTTTGAACGGGAAGTGATTATCATGCCCCGCATGTCGTTCGGCACAGGGCATCATGAAACCACATCCCTGATGGTCGAAAAATTATTAACAACTTCACTCGCAAACAAGCAGGTGTTGGATATGGGGTGCGGAACCGGAGTGCTGGCTATTCTGGCTGCTCAGTCGGGTGCCATTGAAGTATGGGCTGTCGACAACCTGGAAATGGCCTGTGAAAATACCCGTGAAAACATGGTCCTGAATGCCTGCCCGGATATTGTTGTTCATAAAGGAGAAGCAACTCTGTTGGAGGGGAAAGTATTTCATGTTATTTTCGCTAACATCAACCGGAATGTTTTGCTGGGCGATATGAAGATGTATGCTGCTTGCCTGGCCCCACAAGGCCTTTTAATGCTGAGCGGCTTTTTTGAAACTGATATTCCGCTTCTTCTTGCATCCGCCCGGGAAAACGGACTCAGGGAAACAGACCGGAGAATAAAAAATGAATGGGCCCTTCTGGAATTCACTAAACCCTGAACAGAAACGTCCTACGCTAACAAATCACAGTATGTATTTCCGAAAACAGATACTTCTCGCTTTCTGCATGTTAATTCCTGTCTTGAAACCCCTGGCTCAGAACCAGGCTAAGACATTTACGGAAGATCCTGTTGTGTTTATCAAGGAACTTGTTGATTTTTTCGAATCAGCAGAAGGTAAGGACGGGAAAGAATATATCAATAAACAATTTCTGCCTGCTTGGCAAAACAAGATTGACGGGACCAAGAAGGTGTTCATGTATTCTATGTGTAACAGTATGCTTAAGAAGAGGTTGCATACACCTGAATTCCGAAGCTTCCTCAATGCTGTCTCTGCATTTGTGAATGGAGGCCAGCCGGAAAAGAATTTTACGGAATGGCAGAACTGCCTGAATAAACTTATTAACGGACGTGTTACCAAACCCTTCGTTGACTTTGTTGTCATGAGTGAAGGGCTTTTCAGCACCAATACCTTTTATAAATCAACAACTGCTGAATGGAGGTCTGAATCAAATGATTATCAGCTCTTTTGCGACAGTGTACCGCGTATTGTTTTCAAAGCCCTGACCTTGCATGGTTATGCCAAAGGTGACAGTACCGTTATCTACAATACCTCCGGTACTTTTTTTCCAAGTCAGGGCAAATGGACCGGTATGGGCGGAAGGGTTAACTGGAAACGCTGCGGTCTGGATGAAAACCAGGTGTATGCTGATATTAAACGCTATTCCATCACCCTGAAAAATCCGGTCTATATTGCCGATTCGGTGACCTTTTACAACCAGATTTATTTCAAAGGCAAACCACTCCTGGGTAAGCTGACAGAGAAGATTGTATTCGATGCAACGGAAAAAAATGCCGCATTCCCCCGTTTTGATTCCTACAGCTCCCGTTATACCATCAAGAACCTGTTTGAAAATGTGGATTATGACGGCGGTTTTTCACAAGCGGGAAGCCGTTTCCTCGGTTCCGGTACCAAGGACAATCAGGCTATGGTTACTTTTAAACGCAAGGACAAGAAATTCCTGGTTTCCCGTTCTACTGGCTTCGTTATTTTGAAAGACAAGCTCCTGGCTCCGAACGCGTCGGTTGTATTTTACCTCGAAACCGACCATATCGACTCCATCTGCCATCCTTCCATTGACTTTAAATACATCATTGCAGATAAAACAGTAACCATTTACCGCAGTGATGAAGGAGCCTCCCAAAGCCCATTTACAAATTCATTTCACAATGTGGATATGTGGGTTGAACAGCTCACCTGGAAAACAGAGGACCCACGGCTTGAAATCAGAGCTGTGCCCGGCAGCAGTACTGCTGAAGCAACTTTCCGCTCCAAGACCTATTACAAAAAAATGATCATGGATAAGTTCCAGGGTATCAACATGACCAGCCCGTTACCACCAATAAAGGATTTTGTAACCAAGGCGAACGGCAATAAAAGGGAGTTTACTATTGCCCAGCTGGCTGCATACCTGAAACAAAATCCTCAGGATCTGAGAATTGAAATGATGAAATTTTCATACTATGGTCTCGTCAGTTTTGATGTCGATAATGACCAGGGGGTGGTGAAGGATAAACTCTTTAATTATATATCCAACTCGCTGAACCGCCTGGATTATGATATCATTGAATTTTATTCAAGTGTTCCTCCCAGCACCATCAATGCAAGTATCAATCTCCTCAATTATGATATGACCATACGCGGTGTTTCCCAGATCCAGATGAGTGATTCACAGAATGTGGTTATCTATCCCAAAAACAGGGAAATTATTCTGAAGAAGAACAGGAATTACACCTTTGCCGGAAGAGTACAGGCCGGAAAATTTGAGTTTTTCGGTAAGGAATTCTCCTTCGACTATGAACAGTTTAAAGTAAATCTGAATAACGTCGATTCACTGCGTATGACTGTTGACAGCAAAGAGAAAGATCAGTTTGGTAAAGCTGTTCAGGTACGTTGTAAAACGGTTGTGGAAGATATCAATGGTGACCTGCTGATTGACCATCCGGGGAATAAATCCGGTATTTTCAGTGCCAATCTGGCTCAGTACCCGATTTTTAACAGTAAGAAAGAAAGCTTTGCTTACTATGACAAAAAGGGAATACAGAAAGGTGTGTATGGAAGGGATAAATTCTATTTCAAACTGGAACCATTCTCTATCGACTCGCTCGATAACTTTTCGAATGCCGGTCTTAATTTTAAAGGGCAGTTAACGTCAGGAGGAATATTTCCTGATTTCAAGGAAACAATTGTGCTTCAACCAGACTATTCCCTTGGTTTTGAACGCCAGGCTCCTCCCGGCGGTTTTCCGATGTATGGAGGCAAGGGCAAGTTCAATAATACAATCAAGCTTAGCAACCAGGGTCTGAGAGGGGATGGTGTCATTGATTATGTCACATCCACCACAGTATCCAAAGATTTCCTGTTCTATCCCGACTCAACCAATACGCTGGCAACGACCTATACTGTCAAAGAGGTCAAAGGCGGTAAGAACGAATTTCCGGAAGTGGCAGCTTCCAAAATATATATGCACTGGATGCCCAAACTGGATGTCATGCAGACCTATGACAGGGATAGCAGTTTCAGTATGTTTAAGGGACAGACACGTTTTCACGGTCGTCTGGACCTGACACCCAAAATGCTTTCCGGTAACGGACATATTGACTTCGGGAATGCCCAGATGGATGCTCCGCTTATGAAATTCAAACAGAATAAATTTGATTCCGATACTGCCAACTTCTCACTCAAATCGGAAGGCTTCAAGGAACTTTCCTTTGCCACAGACAATGTCAAGGCACATATTGACTTTGATAACCGTACCGGTGATTTTGCTTCCAACGGTAAGGGTTCGATTGTAAAATTCCCTATCAACCAGTATATCTGTTATATGGATAATTTCAAATGGTTTATGGATAAGGAAACCATTGATATCAATTCCGGAAGCAAGAAACCAACGCCTAAGGTCACCGACATTGCTGCTGACCTTAATCTGGTGGGTCCGGAGTTCATTTCTGTACATCCCAAACAGGACTCCCTGCGTTTTGTGGCTCCCAATGCGAAATATGATTTACGTAAACATATTATTGCAGCAAAGGAAGTCGTCTATGTGAATGTGGCCGATGCCCGTATATTCCCCGACAGTGGTAATGTAACTATCGAGAAAGAAGCCTATATACGGCCTCTGACAAATGCCCGTATCCTGACCAATACGGTAACCAAGCACCATAAATTGTACAATGCCAATATCAATATTTTCGCTAGAAAGAGTTATTCAGGTTCAGCCTCGTACGATTATATAGACGAAACAAAGGCCAAGCAAACGCTTTATTTCTCGAATGTTCAGGTGGATACCACTGCACAAACTTTTGCCGAGACAACGGTGCCTGAATCGGCCAAATTTACGCTCAGCCCCCGTTTCGACTTCAATGGCAAGGTCAAACTACTGGCTTCTGAATCCTTCCTCATCTTCGACGGTGTTACACGTATTCAGCATACATGTGATATGGTTAATAAAACCTGGTTCCAGTTCAAGGCTGTGATAGATCCCAATGCCATCATGATCCCTATTTCACGCGATCCTGTTGATCAGAATGGAAAACCAATTGCGGTAGGGGTAATGAGCACAACCGATTCAACCCATGTATATTCTGCCTTCGTTTCAAGAAGAAAGAATAAGAATGATGTGGAAGTGCTTACTGCCGACGGATTCCTGATTTTTGACAAAAACACCGGTGAATACAAGGTGTCAAATAAGGAAAAACTCATTGAGCGTAACCTCCCAGGAAACTTCGTGAGCCTGCATGTCAATACCTGTGTACTGAAAGGGGAGGGTAAGATGAATCTGGGTGCCGATCTGGGCCTGGTCAAAATCGTTCCGGTTGGTACTGCCACCCATTATTTGGTACCGGATTCAACGGCTTTCGATCTGTTGATGTCTGTTGATTTCTTCTTTGATGACGGACTGCTGGATAAGATTGCCGAAGCCATTACCACGAAAACAGACCTGCCAGGTACCGATTTTTCCAGACCGGTATATGAAAAAGGCCTGCGTGAACTCATAGGCAAGGAAAAAGCCGATAAAGCTATTGCCGATTTAAACCTTTATAACAAGATCAAGAAATTCCCTGACGAGTTGAAAACAACCTTCCTGTTTACAGATGTCAAAATGAGGTGGAATAAAAAACTCCGCTCTTATTCCTCCTATGGAAAGATAGGTGTGGGTAATATCAACAAAAACCAGCTGAATAAGCTTGTCGATGGTCATATAATCCTTGAACGTAAGAAGACAGGGGATATACTCTACATCTACCTCCAGATAGAGGACGGGAAATGGTATTGGTTCAAATATGACAAAAACAGCCATATTATGAATGCAATCTCATCAGATGACAACTGGAATAAGGTCATTAAAGAACTCAAATCCGATAAACGAGAAACAAAAGCGGACGGGCAGAGCTTCCGTTTCATCCTGGGCCAGCCTACAGATGTCAAAGTTTGGCTAAGAAAGGTGTCAGCAGGTGAAAACTAGGCACTTACGATCCATTACAGGTAAAAGTCACTAAACGAGACCCGGTATTATGAACAGCGTCCTGTTATCATCATTTTCGACGAAAGGGTAGGGGCTTTTATTAAATAATGCTATATTTGAGAATCTAATAGCCGGATTCTGACCACTTAACGTAAGAGATGATAACACCGCTTGCTGTTTCTGCACTGATTTTTGCTTACCTGCTTGGATCTTTTCCATCAGCAGTCTGGATCGGAAAAATGTTGTATGGAGTGGATGTAAGGGAGTTTGGCAGCGGTAATGCCGGTGCCACCAATACCTTTCGTGTGCTCGGCAAAAAAGCCGGTATCCCTGTTCTTATTCTTGATATCCTCAAAGGCTGGGTTGCTGTTAACATGACTTTTTACCTCCTGGATGATGCCCCGGGAACGGCCCCCTATGTCAATATGCAAATTGTACTGGGCCTTGCAGCCCTGCTGGGGCATATCTTCCCTTTATTTGCCGGTTTCCGCGGTGGTAAAGGCATAGCTACCCTGCTTGGAATTATGCTGGCCATACAACCTGCCGCATCTTCTGTCGCCATACTCGTTTTTGTAGCTGTTTTCCTTGTTTCAGGCTATGTTTCACTCGGCTCCATGTCAGCCGGATTCACCTTTCCCTTTATCATCATGCTTTTCTTTAACAATTCAGTGGTTCCTTCTCTGGTTATCTTCTCCTTCCTTGTAGCCATTCTGATCCTGATTACGCATCAGAAAAATATAGAACGGCTAATCAAACGCCAGGAAAGTAAAACCCGTTTGTTGAAAAAGAAACAGAGTGTTATTCTTAAATAAGACCGGTTCCAGAATTTATGGAAAACCCCCTATTCCGGCATCTATCAGTCAAAATTCCTAACTTTGTCAATTAATCCTGACCGCACCGGAAACAGGCCAAGGGGCTGATATAAGCTATGCTTAACAGAACAAGTTCTTACGTTATTCTCTTTCTGGCTCTGCTGATCGGCATTCCTCCCGTATTACAGGCTCAGAATGATATTGGTTCTGTTTCTGAACTGCGTAAAGATGCCCGGAAAAGCTTTGAAGATGAGGATTATGGAACTGCACTGAAACTATATTCCCGTCTGCTGAGTGCAGATATTAAAGACCCTGATTACAACTACCATTATGGCGTTTGCCTGATCTTTGCTTCGCCTGAAAAGGAAGAAGCCGTTAAATACCTGGAAAAAGCCAGCAAGGATCCTTCTGTCGACAAAACAGTATTCTTCTATTATGGCAGAGCCCTGCAGTTGAATTACCGTTTTAACGAAGCCATCAGTCAGTATGGCAAATTCAAATCGCTCGTCTCGGAAAAAGAAGGGAAGAAAATGCAGGTTGATCATATGATTGAAACCTGCAAAAACGGAAAAAATCTCCTGAAGAAAATCACGGACATACAGGTAATGGAAAAAAAGAGTCTGGAGGACAAGGACTTTTTCCGTTCCTATGACCTTGGTGATATTGGAGGCAGACTGCTGGTAAAACCGGATGAGTTCAAAACCCCGCTTGACAAAAAGAAAAAACAGGAATCCATCATTTTTCTTTCTCCCGATAAAACGGAGATCTTCTTTTCCAGTTATGGAAGCAGTGATGAAAACGGGAAGGATATTTATGTCATTAAACGCCTTCCGAACGGAGAATATGGAAAACCAGTCAACCTGGGGTATCCTGTCAACACCGAATTTGATGAAGATTTTCCTTTCCTGCATCCCAATGGCAGGGTACTGTATTTTGCCTCCAAAGGGCATAACAGTATGGGAGGCTACGATATTTTCAAATCGGAGCGTAATGCAGAAACAGGGGTATGGGGTAAACCGGTCAACGTTGATTTTGCCATCAATTCTCCCGATGATGATATCATGTTTGTTACAGACAAGGATGAAAAGACTGCCTATTTCGCATCCCGGAGAGCAAGTGATCAGGGCCGTATAGATGTTTATCATATTAATCTTCAGCGACGCCCGGTTGATATCTGTGTCTTCCGGGGTAAGTTTATCCCGATGAAGGATGATCAGGGTAAAGGGGCAAAAATTACCGTAAAGAATGCCGATGTCAATGAGGTGGAAGCTGTGGTCAGAGCTTCTGAAACAGATGGATACTACACCCTGAACCTGCCTAACGGCGGTAAATTCCTCATGACCGTCGAGACCCCCGAAGGGGATATTCAGAGTGATATGCTTATTGTCACACCCCAGACAGAGACGGTTCCCGTCCGTCAGGAGATTACCTATACGGATGGAAAAATGCGGGTGAACTCTTTTTACGGACAGCCCCTTCCTGATGATGATAACTTTAGCCTGGCTATGGATCTTATCCGTGATAAGGCAAGGCTGGATGTGAACATGAGTAAGGAACAGCCTGTTGCAACCAGCGAAAAAACGGATTCTATCCCGAAAATGGATTCTGTTGCCGTAACCGAAAAACAGGGACATAAGAACCTGACCAATGATGATCTGATCAAAATTGCCGAACAGGATGCCCTGGATCTTGAAAAGGATGCCAGGGAATCAAGAACCACTGCCGATAAAGCACTTGTTCTGGTAAATGAAAAGAATGAAAAGGCTCAGGAACTGAATAAAAAAGTTCAGGAAGCCACCGGCTCGGCCGATGCCGCAACAGACCCGGCACAGAAACAGATTGAACAGAACAGGGCTGACGCCTTACAGATCCAGGCCAATACTGCCGAAAATGAAGCAGTGGCTGCGAACAGCTTTTACAGAAGTCTGGATGCAGATGCTGAAAAGAAAAAGAAGGAAAGTGAACTCAGCACCCAGTATGCCAGAGATTTTGCTGCTGCTATCCGATCCAAATCTCCTGATGCCATGAAAAAGCTGGATGCACGCAAGGAAGAGCTTGATAAAATGGCTGTTGAAAAATCAGGTGCAGAAGATGTGGAAGCTTCCATACGTAAAGAGGCAGAGACCAAACAGAAAGAGGTTGATAAAGTACGGAATGAATCTGTAAAACTGAAAGAGGATATAGCAGGTATAGCAAAAGAAATTACCAATCTGGAACGGGAAGGCCGGGAAACCCAGAATGAACAGCTCAAAACCGGAATCAATACTCAGATAAACAGTTTGCAGGAAGAGAGCAAAGGCAAGGAAAAAGAACTCACCAACAACGACCTGACCCTTGGTAAACTCCAGAAGGAAGCGGAAAACCTTAATAACCAGGCATTTCTTGTTCACCAGTTGAACGAAAAAATCAAATCAGGAACAGTTGCTGTATCAGATGGCAGTATTGACAAAGAAAAGCTGAATGCACAGATCAGTTCATACCATCCAAAAGTCCAGGCTTCCAATGATAAACTGACTGATATAGATACCACCGGAGGAAAACGTACGGTTGTAGCTGATGTGCCCGGAAAAACTGCTGTTACGGATGGTGTACCGGAAAAGAAAGAAACCATTGCTTCCGTATCCACTGATAAGTCCGGGACCGAATCACCGCTTTCAGCAACAAGTATTGATACTAAATATGCAGGAGCGTTGAACGAGGCTGAAACAAAGACTACTGAAGCAGAAAAAGAAAAAGCACGTGCCGATACCTACAAGGCCTGGAGCGAAGAACTGAATACAGCTCTGGAAGTGAAGAATTCTGAATTGGGCAAAACTACTGACCCGGGACGTAAAACCAAACTGGAAGCTGATATAGCTGCATTGTCAAAAGACAAACAGGAAAAAGCAGAACTGGCAGCGGCTTCTGCCACCAAAGCGGAAAAGCTGGTTAAGGAAACGACAGGTGTTGCTGTAACACCGGAAAAGAAAGAAGAGCCCCCTGTAAAAACTCCGGTTAATGTGACAAAGAACGATAGCGCTCCTGTTGCCATTGTAACACCGTCGGAGACAGGTTATGATGCAAAATTCAGTAAAAAAGTGGGTGCTGTAACCGGTACCCCTGCCGAACAGGCGGAGGCCAGAGCCAATACCTACAAGGAATGGACAGCAGCCATTCAGCAGGATATAGACACCAAGAAACAGGAACTGAAGGAAACAGGGGTTCCGGAAGAGAAAAAAGAACTGAAAAAAGCAATCAAAGAACTTGAAAAAAAGGTAGCTGAAAAGGAGAAACTTCAGAAGAAAAACCAGGCTGAAGCTGAGAAGCTGAAGAAGGAAACACCTCCTTCCGAAAATGTGCTTGCTGCCCATTCCGTTTACGAGGCTGATTTCACAAACAAGATGGAAGAAAGTGATACGCTCACAAACCCTGCTTCCAAAGATTCTGTGAAAGCAGTAGTATACAGGAACTGGGCTTCCGCATTACAGAATGATATCAATACCCATAAGCAGAATCTGGATAAAATAACCGATCCGGAAAAGAAAAAAGCGGAGGAACAGATTATTGCTGACCTGGAAACAGAACGTATCGGTAAGCAAAGCGCTGCCATGCACCTGGATCAGGCTATGGCCAGAAAGAAGGGTATAACGCCCAGCACAGACAAACAAGGACTTCCGGATACAACCCAGCATGCTACAGCTTTCAAATCGCCTGAAGCGGCGACAACCGAAAAGCAAAAAAACAAACTGGAATGGGATGCGGTTGTCATGAACAGAAAGGCTGATTCGGTAGCTATTGTAGCTGCTTCTTTGAGCGGTGAACAAAAGGATGCAAAGCAGAAAGAAGCCGATGTTCTGAAGAATCAAGCCAGGGAAAAAGAGATAACTGCACAGGAAACGAGTCTGGAAGCCGGTACTCAGGAGTATTCCATTAACAGACAAAAGCTCAAACAATATATGGCTCAGCCGGGAGCAAGTGCTAATCCGGCACTGACTCAGGCTGAAGCATTGAATGATGAGTCAAAAGCCTATCATGATAAATCCCTTCGCCAGCGGAAGGAAGCGGAAAAAAGTACCAGCACCTATGCCAGAGAAGAAGGCCTGAAAAATGCCGAGGAAAGTGAAAAGAATTCTCTTGAAAGCCAGGAAAAAAGCATGGCCCTTTATGCTTCGGCCTATCCCGGCCTGAAAATCAAGCAGCCTGTACCTGCTAAGGAAGACTTCGTATTACCGGCTGATAAGAACCCTCTGGTAGCTGCCGGTACCAATACCGATACGAACCCTCAGCCAACACTGAAAGAAGAGGAAGTAAAACAATCCGAACCCTATAAAAAAGCCCTGCAACTGAACAAGAAGATGGAATCTGATCAGCTGGTGGTTGAACAGGATAATAAGAATGCCGATGAACATCAGCTCCACGCCCAGGAATATATGAGGGAGTATAAGCAGCTGATGAAGGATACCCTTTCCCAGCCTGATGCCACTTCCAAACAAGCGGCCATTCGCAAAGCAAAAGATTTTGAAGCACTGGCCGAACAGCATTACCTTAGTGCCGACTCGGCAAGAGCCCTGGCCCGTGAAAAAAATAAACGGATAACGGCTGCAAAGGCTGACAAAGAACAGCTGCTTGCCTCCCTTGACCCTTCTACCCGAACTCAGGTTGAGACAGTATTAAACAAGGAAGCAAACCCCGTAACTCCCGAAAAGAAAGAGACCGTTGTTGCTGTAACCCCTGAAAAGAAAGAGACCGTTGTTGCCGTAACACCTGAAAAGAAAGAGACCGTTGTTGCTGTAACGCCTGAAAAGAAAGAAACCGTTGTTGCCGTAACACCTGAAAAGAAAGAAACCGTTGTTGCTGTAACACCTGAAAAGAAAGAGACCGTTGTGGCCGTAACTCCTGAAAAGAAAGAAACCGTTGTAGCTGTAACCCCTGAAAAGAAAGAGACCGTTGTTGCTGTAACTCCTGAAAAGAAAGAGACCGTTGTTGCTGTGACTCCTGAAAAGAAAGAGACCGTTGTTGCCGTAACACCTGAAAAGAAGGAAACTGTTGTAGCCGTAACACCTGAAAAGAAAGAAACCGTTGTAGCCGTAACCCCTGAAAAGAAAGAGACCGTTGTTGCTGTAACTCCTGAGAAGAAAGAGACTGTTGCAGGCGTAACTCCGAAAGAAGGAACCCGTGCCAATATCAGTGAAACATTTATGATTACAGCTGTTGAATCCGTAAGCAAGGAAATTCCTGTTGACCCAAAACTTCCTGAAGGGCTCTTGTTCAAAGTGCAGATAGGTGCTTTCCGTCATCAGATTTCAGGAGAAAAATTCAGAGGGTTGAATCCATTGACAGCGGAGACTACACCACAGGGCTTCTATCGGTATACAGCAGGAGTATTCACCCATTTTGAAAAGGCTGACAAAGCGAAAGGGGAGATCAGGGCTATGGGCTTTAATGATGCTTTTGTGGTGGCTTTTTATAACGGCAAACGGATCCCGATCAACGACGCCAGGGCTATGGTGACCGGAGAAGCTATTGTAAGAGACAATAACAACAGGGCCGATAATCCTTCCGGAACAGTAGCTGTGAATCCTGTCAATCCGGTAAATCCTACAGATGCAGAGCCAAGGCATACAAGTCCGGCTTCTGTTCAGCATGACAATATACTTCCTTCCGTATCGGCCGATAACCCAGGTGCAATTGCGAAAACAACCAATGTGGCAGGCATTCAGGGATTGTTTTACACGGTCCAGGTAGGGGTCTATTCCAATCCGGTAAGCAATGAAAAACTCCATGGCATACAACCCCTGAACATGGAAAAGATGAATAACGGAAATCTTCGTTATACAACCGGTCAGTACAGCACTCCGGCAGCAGCAGCCCAGGCCAAAGCCAAAATGGTTGCCCTTGGTGTGAAGGATGCATTTGTAGTGGCTTATTACAATGGAAAGCGCATGAGTGTTGAAGAAGCATCCAGGCTCAATCCTTCAGCCTTGCCTCCTGTTGAAAACACGGGTAATACTACTGAAACTCCCGTCGTCACACCGGTACACACTAACACAGGAGGAAATCCTGTTCCGTCCTCGAATGTTGTTGTAACAGCTCCCGGTGATTACAGCCGTTTTGATAACAAAGAGATTGAAATGGCAAAAGGTGATACAGGAGTCATCTATCAGGTACAGATAGGAGCTTTCCGGGAAGAAGTTCCGCTTGATATTGCCAATAAGTTCCTGCTGCTTTCCAAAAGAGGGGTGAAGAATTTCAAAGATGAAAACAGCCTTACAGTATTCACCGTTGGTCATGTGCGGAATTATGAGGATGCACAGTTTTTAAGAGAAGAAGCCATAGCAAAAGGTATTTCCGATGCATTTATCCTGGCTTACCGTGACGGAAAAAAGATTTCCGTAGCTGAAGCCAGGGGTACACATTAAGCACCCGAATAAAATGGACCATCCATTGTTCCATACCCGGCCTGAAAAGCAGCAGGAAGTCATCACCCGGACCGAGGAGGAAGCAGCCCCCTCACCCTTTATCATGCTTTATAACGATGACGTGAATACATTCGACCATGTCATTGAATCACTCATGCGGTATTGCGATCATGAGCCTGAACAGGCTGAACAATGTGCCATCATTGTGCATCATGTAGGGCGCTGCCCGGTCAAGAACGGAGATTATGATAAACTGGTGCCGATTTGCTCGGCCTTGCTGGATCAGGGTCTGAGTGCAAAAATTGAGGAATAATTACTCCTTATTCACCCCGATTTAACTTTGCATATTCCCGCCAATCTCTTACTTTTGAACTCTACGTATCATCAAAAAGACTTATTATGAATATTCATGAATACCAGGGTAAAGAAATTCTGAAAGGGTTCGGTGTAGCTATTCAGGAAGGTTTGGTTGCTGACACGGCCGAAGGAGCTGTTGAAGCTGCAAAAGAACTTCAAAAGAAAACCGGCACAGGATGGTTTGTTGTCAAATCACAGATTCATGCCGGTGGCCGTGGTAAAGGTAAAATCGTTGGTACAGAACAAAGAGGTGTGGCACTTGCCAAATCCATTGACGATGTAAAACAGATTTCTGCCAATATCCTCGGACATTCGCTTGTAACGCTTCAAACCGGTGAAAAAGGAAAGCTGGTACGAAAGGTACTCGTTGCACAGGATGTTTATTATCCCGGAGAAACCCCGACGAAGGAGTATTATGTGAGCGTATTGCTGAACAGGGCCAAAGGCCGCAATATTATTATGTATTCAACCGAAGGCGGAATGAATATTGAAGAAGTGGCTGAAAAGACTCCTCATCTTATCTTTAAGGAGGAAGTCGATCCGAAGGTAGGCTTACAGGGTTTTCAATGCCGTAAAATAGCATTTAACCTGGGTCTGGAAGGGGAAGCACAGAAAAACATGGTGAAGTTCATTTCTTCCCTTTACAAGGCGTATGATAGCATTGATGCTTCTCTTTTTGAAATCAACCCGGTTTTGAAAACATCCGACAATAAAATCATTGCCGTTGATGCAAAGGTGAGTCTGGATAATAATGCCCTTTTCCGTCATCCGGATTATGCAGCCCTTCGTGATGAGTCAGAAGAGGATCCTACGGAAGTGGAAGCCGGCAAACACAGTCTGAATTATGTCAAGCTGGATGGAAATGTAGGTTGTATGGTGAACGGAGCCGGACTGGCTATGGCTACGATGGACATCATTAAACTTGCCGGAGGTGATCCGGCCAACTTCCTGGATGTCGGAGGAACAGCCAATGCCGCAAGGGTTGAACAGGCTTTCCGTATCATCCTCAAAGATGAGCATGTAAAAGCCATCCTGGTCAATATTTTCGGTGGTATCGTACGTTGCGACAGGGTAGCACAGGGTATTGTGGATGCCTATAAAAACATGGGTACAATTCATGTACCTATTATCGTAAGGCTGCAGGGTACCAATGCCGTGGAAGCAAAGAAAATTATTGATGAAAGCGGACTGAAAGTTTTCTCTGCCATACAACTTCAGGAAGCAGCTGACTTGGTGAAGAAGGTGCTTTAATAAATGAAAAGAGGTTAACTAACAAAAAGGTCTTCCGGCATGGAAGGCCTTTTTGTGTTTATTCGGGGAATTTTTCATTCTGAGGCACCTTGGGGTTGTAAAGTGTGTGAGCAGTGCCGAAGAATCTATTGGAGTTAGAATAAGAGTTTCGTGATTTTAATAATTATTTGCACAACCCGGATAGATTCTTCGCGTCTGCTTCCCACGATGCTGCCCCAAGGTCGCTCAGAATGACAAAGCGTGTTCATCTCGCAAAGCCACCCCAAGGCGACTCAGAATGACAGGATTCCAATAAAAAAGCCCCGACTTGCGTCAGGGCTTTTTTATCTATAAATAGAGTATAATTACTTTACCA
This sequence comes from Bacteroidia bacterium, assembly GCA_044448685.1. Classification (GTDB taxonomy): domain Bacteria; phylum Bacteroidota; class Bacteroidia; order Palsa-965; family Palsa-965; genus Palsa-965. The sequence goes on along the minus strand of JBIOHC010000013.1, from coordinate 61,291 downwards.
GTGTAATGGTAGACTTTGCACCATCTTTTCCACCATCCTGAGTCATTGACATAACAAATTTGGTAGCGGTAAGTTCAACAATTTCGCTAACAATTTCTTTTGCGTCTTTTGCATCAGGTGTTTCGTCCTTCATGGTGATTTTCTTATCGTCATCAGCCATTTTCCATTTTCCTTTTACTTCCTTACCGAGCATTTTGTAAGAATAGCTTCCGTCTTTGTTGAAATCAAAAACAGCAGTCTTTTTCATTTCATCCACCATGGCTTTTTGACGAGCTTCCATTTGAGTCTTGATAGAATCGGGAATATCTTTAGGCATCATGTCGGGCATGCTCATATCTCCGATTTTCCAGGAGCCGGCAACGAGGTCTGATTTTTTACCACCGCAGGCAACCAGAGTTACCAGGGAAGCAACGAAGAAAAAGCTGATGATTTTTTTCATTTTACGAATGAGTTTTTTAATTGGTTGGTTATTTTGCAGCAAAGATAGGAATAAACCAATCTGTCGGCTTATTTTAGTAAAAAAAGGGTTATTTGTGTCAACTGATCGGACAATGGGTTACCTCCCCTGGGTCTTATTCGGGCTGCGACGTTGAAAACCGGATTTACCTCCTCCTCCTTTATGACCTCCTGAGCCGGAGCCTTTACGATGAAATCCTCCTCCGCTGCCTTTAGGCCTTGAAACATAGGCAGGGCCTTCTCCCATCCCTTCCGGAAGTGGTATTTTCTGAACGGTTTTGCCCAGGAATTGCTCTATGCGCATAAACTTGTCCGTATCCTTATCATTGATAAAGGAAAGCGCCACACCGGTTGATTCGGCACGGGCTGTACGTCCAATACGGTGTATATAGTCTTCCGCATCACCGGGAACGTCAAAATTGATTACCAGGCCTATATCGTCAATGTCAATTCCCCTGGAAACAATATCAGTGGCTACAAGGGCCTGAATCTGACGGCTTTTAAACATACGCATCACTTCTTCCCGTTCGCTTTGCTCCAGATCACTGTGTATGGAGCGTACTTTCAGCCTTTGTTTCTTGAGTTCATTTTCGAGGCTCTTTACGGTCTCTTTACGGGAAGCAAAGATGATGACACTTTTGAGTTCATCTTCCTTACCGGCGAGTAGTTGTTTGATAAGCGGCACCTTTTGGGCATCATAGGCCAGATAAGCACCCTGCACAACTCCTTCGGCAGGTTTGGAAATGGCTATGCTTACTTCTGCCGGATCACGAAGGATTTTACTTGCCAGCTGACGTATTTTGGCCGGCATGGTGGCAGAGAAAAGGAGTGTCTGACGCTCTTTGGGAACAATATTGATCACCCGCATGATATCGTCAAAAAAGCCCATATCCAGCATACGGTCGGCTTCATCGAGGATAAGGAATTTAAGTCCTGAAAAATTGACATAGCCCAGGTTGATATGACTTTGCAGCCGGCCCGGAGTGGCAATAATAATATTGGCACCCTTGGTGAATGCCGTTTTTTCCTGTTCAAACGAAATGCCATCCCCTCCGCCGTAGACAGCCATAGCGCTGATATTGGTGAAATAGGATAGTCCGTCCATCCATTGAGCAATCTGTATAGCCAGCTCACGGGTAGGAACAATGATCAATGCCTGGGTACCGTGCACTTCCTTTTCCAGCAATTTGCTCATCACCGGCAAGGCAAAAGCAGCTGTTTTGCCGGTCCCGGTTTGAGCACAGCCTATCAGATCACGGCCCTGCAGAATAATAGGAATGCTCATTTCCTGAATAGGTGTGGCTTTCACATAATTCGCATAACTGATGGCTTCAATCAGCAGAGGATGTAACTGGAGTTCGTCGAAATTCATAGTTTAGAAAGAGGCGATTTTTTCGGCCATATACTGGCCGGAACGCAGCTTGCCCACAATCTGGTTAAATGCATCGATGGTGTAGGTCACATCCTGCATGGTATGTACTGCTGTCGGTATAAGTCTGAGAATGATCATCCCCTTTGGAACAACCGGATAAACAACCATGGAACAGAAAATATTGAAATTCTCACGCAGGTCATAAATCAGATTTGTCGCTTCAGGAATGGAGCCGTTCATGAATACAGGAGTGACCGGTGAATTGGTAACCCCGATTTCAAAACCGGCTTTACGCAGTCCATCCTGCATGGCATTGGTAATTTTCCAGAGATTTTCCCTGAGTTCGGGATGGTTACGCATCAGCTCAAGCCTTTTCAATGCACCCACAACGCAGGGCAGGGGAAGGGATTTGGCAAAAATCTGGGAGCGCATATTGTAACGCAGGTATTCAATGATCTGTTTATCACTGGAAATAAAACCACCAATAAGCGCAAAGGATTTGGCAAACGTTCCGAAATAAATATCAATTCCGTCCTGGCACCCTTGTTCTTCACCTGTTCCTCCTCCGTGTTTGCCCATCGTGCCGATACCGTGTGCATCATCCACAAACAGACGGAATTTGAATTTCTTTTTCAGTTCAACAATTTCTTTCAGTTTGCCCTGATCACCTCTCATACCGAAAACACCTTCGGTAATAAGCAGGATACAGCCACCTGTAGATTCGGCCAGTTTGGTGGCACGTTCCAGTTGCTTTTCGCAATCGCTTATATCATTGTGCTTGTATACATAGCGCTTACCCATATGCAGCCTTACACCATCGAGGATACAGGCATGAGCTTCGGCATCGTATACGATCACATCATGCCGGTCGACAAGGCAATCTATGGCCGATACCATAGCCTGATAACCGTAATTACACAGTATGGTTTCTTCTTTTTTTACATAGACTGAAAGTTCTGCTTCCAGTTGCTCATGCAGATCCGAATTGCCTGACATCATACGGGCACCCATCGGGGCAGCCAGTCCGAAACGGGCAGCACCTTCGGCATCAGCCTTGCGTACCTCCGGGTGATTGGCAAGACCCAGATAGTTATTCAAACTCCAGTTCAGTCTTTCTCTTCCACGGAAAATCATACGGGGAGAAATATCTCCTTCCAGCTTAGGGAAAGTAAAGTAGCCGTGAGATTCTTTCGCATGCATCCCGATCGGGCCCCGGTTATCCCTGATCTTGTCGAATAAGTCTTTCATTTCATAAAGGTTTATACCGGGAATGCCATATTCACGGCTAAGAATGCGCAAAATTAATCATTCCGGGCGGTGAAGGCAAATTGAATTGTGAACACGTAAATGAATAATAATAGTTACCTTTGCCCGTTCTATGAAAATGACCCTTCAGAAAAGTCTTTTAATCAGCCTCGTTGCTCTGTCACTGGCTGTATTCACTTCCTGCCACAATGAATTCGCCAGGGTAAAAAGGAGTAATGATTATGCCTATAAGCTGGAAATGGCCATTCATTACTATGACAAAGGGGAGTATACCAAGGCCCAGATTCTGTTTGAAGAACTTCAGAATGTCTATAAAGGCACGGATAAAGCGGAAACGGTTTATTTTTACAATGCCTATACGAATTTTGAAATGGGTGATTATTTGCTGGCAGGCTTCCTGTTCAGAAATTATGTAAGGACCTTTCCAACCGGCAAAAGAGCCGAAGAATGTGCTTATATGACAGCCTATTGCTATTACCTGAATTCTCCCGAATATGCACTGGATCAGACGGATACGTATGCAGCCATACGTGAATTTGCCTTCTTTTTAAAGCAATACCCTAAAAGTGAGCGTATTCCGGATTGTAATGAATATGTTGACAAACTCAGGGCGAAGCTGGAAATGAAGTCTTATTCCACCTGTGTACAGTATTTCCACCTCACGGATTACAAGGCTGCCATTGCCGATATTGGCATCCATAACAAGGAATTTCCGGCCAGCAAACACAAAGAAGAGCTGGTTTTCCTGGTCTTGAAGTCCTATTATGAACTGGGACTATTGAGCGTAGATGAGAAAAAAGCGGAAAGAATGAAGTTGGCTATGGATAATTACATTAAATTTGTAGACACCTATCCAAAAAGCATTTATCTGGCTGAAGCCCAGAGTATTTTTGACAGTGCAACGAAAATAAAAGCAGTACTTGACAAAGAAGCCGCACAGCGTAAAGCAGACAAGGAACTGGCAGACAAAAAAGCAGCAAACAAACCGTAAATAACAAGCAAACTACATGGATTACAAAAAGACCAATGCTGAGCCGACGACCATCACCCGTGATGTAAGGAAACTGGATGACAAAACAGGAAATGTGTACCAGAGTGTGGCTATCATCAGCAAAAGGGCCAATCAGATCTCTGCTGAAATCAAGGAAGAGCTGACCCAGAAACTGAATGAATTTGCTTCTCATTCCGACAACCTGGAAGAAGTGTTCGAAAACCGCGAACAGATTGAAATTTCCAAGTTTTATGAGCGTCTGCCAAAACCATCTTCCATTGCTACATCTGAATTTATGGAAGATAAAATATACTACCGTAACCCGGCAAAAGAAGTTCAGGCATCACAAAACTGATCCCTGTTCCCTTTTACCGTCAAAGCATCGCATTCAGTAAGGTTCAATGATTCCATTGAACCTTTTACCTTTTCATACAGGCCAGTATGCTGAACGGAAAAAATATCATCCTGGGTGTCACATCCAGTATTGCTGCCTATAAATCGGCCTTCCTGGTACGTCTGCTGGTCAAAGCCGGTGCCAACGTCCAGGTTGTAATGACTCCTTCAGCCCGTGAATTTATTACTCCGCTTACACTTTCTGTTCTTTCCAAACGTCCTGTATTATGGGAGTTCAGTACTGCAGGTTCAGGACAGTGGAATAATCATGTGGAGCTCGGCCTGTGGGCCGATCTGATGCTTATTGCTCCTGCATCTGCCAATACTCTTGCAAAGATGGCAAACGGGATATGCGATAATTTATTGCTGGGTACCTACCTCAGTGCCCGTTGCCCTGTATACCTGGCTCCGGCTATGGATCTGGATATGTATAAACATGCTTCCACCACCGATAATCTGATCAGGCTGAAATCAAGAGGACATCGTATTCTTATACCCGGGTACGGGGAACTGGCAAGCGGACTGATAGGAGAAGGAAGAATGGCTGAACCGGAAGAAATAATTGCTTCCCTTGAAAAAATTCTGAAGGAGCAAGCACCTCTCTTTGGACGTAAAGCACTCGTAACTGCCGGCCCTACCTTTGAAGCCATCGATCCGGTCCGCTTTATCGGAAACCATAGTTCCGGCAGGATGGGATTTGCACTTGCAGATGAACTGGCTATGAATGGGGCAGAAGTAACCCTGGTTTGCGGCCCCAATGCATTGCATTCCGGACAAGGCCATATAAAAAGACTGGATGTGGTATCTGCTGAAGAAATGTACACAGCCTGTATGAATGATTTCAAAACAGCTGATATCACGGTGATGGCGGCAGCCGTTGCCGATTACAAACCTGTTCATAAAGCCACCGGGAAAATCAAGAAGGAGGGAGGACAGGGACTTTCAAACATAGAACTGGAACAGACAAGGGATATCCTTACAGAACTGGGCAGTCGTAAAACAGCGCATCAGATCCTTGTTGGCTTCGCCCTGGAAACAGATTCTGAAGTAGAACATGCAAAAGCCAAGCTGGTTAAAAAGAACCTTGATTTCGTCGTTCTTAATTCACTCCGTGATACAGGTGCCGGATTCGGTACCACCTCGAATAAAATTACGATTATTGACAAACACAATAAAACAGAGAATTTTGAGTTAAAGGACAAGAAAGAGGTTGCCCGTGATATTGTGAATAAGATTAAAAGCCTGCTCCCGGATTCCAATACAGGAAGTGTTCCGGTTTAAGTATTTGTATTTTAATTGATTATGAAAAACAGTTCGAAATTCATCCTATTCCTCAGCGGCCTGCTCTCAGGAGCAGGATGCCTGCATGCCCAGGAGCTGAATTGCAGTGTACAGGTCCTCGCACCTCAGATTCAGGGAACAACAGAAAAACGCATATTCGAGTCGCTGAAAACTTCCGTATATGAATTTATGAACAATACACACTGGACCAAGGATAACTTCTCTGCCCAGGAACGTATTACAATGAGTGTTACCATTACCATCAATACGGAGGTTGCTATTGATCAGTTTGTAGGCACCATTCAGATTCAGACTAACCGCCCTGCCTATAAATCGTCCTATAACTGTACTGTCATTAATTACAGTGATAACGATTTTCAATTCAATTACATAGAAGCCCAGCCTATGGATTTTATTGAAACCACCTTTTCGAATAACCTGACTTCTGTACTCGCATTCTATGCCTATGTAGCTATAGCGGAGGATTACGATACCTTTTCATTATACGGTGGAACTCCCTATTATCAAAAGGCTCAGCAGATCGTAAATATGGCCCAGAATGCTGCCGAACATGGATGGAAAGCCTTTGAAAGCACCAGTCAGAAAAACAGGTACTGGCTAATTGAAAATGCCACCAGTTCTGTATTCGCCCCACTCAGGGAATGTATGTATAAATACCATCGCCAGGGTTTTGATTTGATGTATTCGGATCTGGCTGCCGGCCGCCAGGCTGTCTATGAAAGTTTACAGCTCATTCAGAAAGTGTATCAGGAAAAACCGGCCTCCTTTAATCTGCAGCTCTTTTTCAGCGCCAAATGTGATGAACTTGTCAAGCTTTTTTCAACAGCCTATACCGATGAAAAAGGGAAGGCGGTAGCCTTACTTAACTCTGTTGATCCGGCCAATATAAATAAATATAACACGATTTTGAACGGTAAATAAAGGGGCTGAAAAAGCAAAGTTTCAAGTAAATTTTCAACATAGGCGGATATTCCTTGTTTAAAGTTGGGGGAAGGGGTACATTTGCAAAAATCTAAATCAGTAAATATGAGCGATGAAAAAGTAATAGTTCATCAGATTTCAGAAGAAAAAGATGGGCAAATATCTAATTATTACCTGGACGGGGAACTTTATCTGAACGTGGATCATGCGTCCCGTATAGTGGCTACTGTGAATCAGCAGAGCCGTCGGTTTGAAAATCAGGATGACCTGCAGAGTTGGGTAGCCCATTTTAATCGTTGTGTGCTTCGTAAGCGGAAAGCCTACAGGCCTGAATTTACAAACAGCCTTATCGTTGATGAATGCTTTCTTGAAACCAAGAAAAATTTTAATTAACAGGACCATAAAAGAGTATACCCTCATCGTCAGAAACCGCTCATTGAGCGGTTTTTTTTATGTCTTAATTATTGAGTCACATACGCTTAATAGTATCTTGATCGACTTATCACTCCTAAATTGTTCATGAAATTGGATGTCGTTAATTGGTAATCAGCTTTATAATTCCTATATTAGTCAATCATTTATCCGCATTAATCGCTTTTTTTAGTATAAAAACACACATCTCCTTGAAGAAAAAACTATTTTTTCTGTGCTTGCTTGTATTCCGAAGTCTCGGTTTCCATGCACAAGGCGCACCGGCATGCCCCTCTGTCAATGCCGGCAGCCCTCAAACAATTTGTCAGGGGGCTTGTGCCACACTGAATGCGGCAGTGGTCTCGAATAACCAGACCACATCCTATACTGTCAGTGCCATTCCCTATGCTCCTTATCCTTTCACCGGTTCTTCTATCCTTGTAGGTGCCGATGATGTATGGAGCAGTACCGTCAATCTGGGCTTTAACTTCTGTTATTTCGGTAACTGGTACAACCAGGCTGTATTAGGTGATAACGGTGAACTCACCTTTGACCTGACCAATTCAAGCGGGTATGATAACTATTCCCTTAGCACTTCATTGCCCAATACCACTGATCTTCCCGGCAATACCATTTGCGCCGCATTCCGTGATATGGACCAGGGTATTGGAGGTAACTCCTACATCACCACACTGGGTTCAGCACCCTGTCATGCGCTGGTGATGAGCTGGGTGAATGTGCCTTTGTTTGATAAAGGGAGCGGAATTTGTGACGGAACTCCGAACTCGACGGTACAGCTGGTCCTGTATGAGAATACGAATTATATTGATGTATATCTTCAGAACAGCTATTCCTGCAGTGGATGGAATGGTGGTGCCGGAATCATCGGTATCCAGAATCAGACCGGTACTGTTGCTGTTGTTCCTCCCGGGCGTAACTACCCTTCAGCATGGTCAGCCGTTAATGAAGCCTGGAGATTTTCACCGACCGGTGCTCCATCTTATACAATTACCTGGACAGGCCCAAGCGGGGTGGTAGGCAGCGGTGCAAGTGTAAGTGTTTGCCCAACTACAACTTCCACCTATACTGCTACCATGGTTGTCACCAATTGCGATGGTGCAACCACCACCTATACCAGCACCACAACGGTAACTGTAAACCCGAACACACCTACAACAGTGAGTCCGCTTGCACCTACCGTTTGTAACGGAGCCGGAAGTGTTACGCTCAATGCTACCGGTTCAGGAACCTTCGTCTGGAGCCCTTCTACCGGATTAAGTGGCACAACAGGATCATCAGTCAATGCTTCCCCTGCCTCCACAACCACCTATACTGTTACAGAAACCCAGGGCAGCTGTACCAGTACGGCGACAACAACGGTGAATGTGGGTAATTCAGCTACCTTAACCAATTCAACAACTGCTGTATCCTGTAACGGTGGTACGAATGGAACCGGTACTGCTAACGCCACCGGCGGCACTCCCGGCTATACCTATTCCTGGTCGGGTGGGGGAGGAACAAATCCTACCACGGTCGGACTTCCGGCCGGAACCTATTCCTGTCTTGTTACCACAGCTAACGGATGTACTTCCACAACGACTGTAACAATTACCCAACCTATAGCTCTTGCCACAACACCCAGTTCTGTAGCTGCTACTTGCGGCAGTTCAAACGGCTCAGCCGGAGTTACAGCTTCGGGTGGAAACGGAGGTTATACTTATGCCTGGACTCCTGCACCTGCTGCAGGACAAACAACCGCTACGGCCGTTAACTTACCGGCCGGTAACTATACCGTTACCGTAACCGATTCAAAAGGATGTACCAAGCAAACGATTATTGCTGTCTCTACCACAGCCGGGCCAAGCTCAACTCCGGGTGTCACAGCCAATGCGTCCTGCAATGCTTCCTGTAACGGAACAGCTACTATCAACGTAAGCGGAGGAACAGGACCTTATACCTATAGCTGGATCACCAACCCGAGTATCACAAGTACGGCGAATAACCTCTGTGCCGGTACTTATACGTGTATTGCTAAGGATGGTAACGGTTGTACCACCCAGCAGATCTTTAACATCACTCAGCCTGCAGTGCTTGCCGTTGCTCCATCTTCAACATCGGCCAACTGCGGTGGTACAAACGGATCGGCAACCGGCACAGCCAGCGGAGGTACCGGACCTTATACCTATGCCTGGACACCTGCTCCTGCTGCAGGCCAGACAACGCCAACGGCTATTAACTTATCAGCCGGTAACTACACTGTTACGGTAACCGATTCCAAAGGCTGTACACAGAATACCATTGTTCCGGTGAATAACGTAGGAGGTCCTTCTGCATCTGTGGCTTCATCAGCGAATCCGACTTGTAATGCAAGTTGCAACGGAACTGCAACTGTGACCGGAAGCGGCGGAACAGCTCCGCTTACATATTCCTGGACAAGCAACCCAAGCACTACCGGTACTGCCAATAACCTCTGCGCTGGAACAAGCTATATCTGTACGGTGAAAGATGCAGCCGGCTGCAGTACTACCCAAACAATAACATTGACACAACCTGCGGCCTTGTCCATTTCACCGGCATCAACCAATACCAGTTGCAATGCCGTCTGTGATGGCACTGCAACAGCTACGGTAAGCGGAGGAACAAGTGCGTATACCTATTCCTGGTCTCCCAACACAGCCACTACACCCGGTGTCACTGCTTTGTGCCAGGGAACATATACCTGTCATGTTACCGATGCAAACGGTTGCCCGACTCAGCAGGTTTTCACCATCACACAGCCTGCACCTATAACAGATGTAGCAACCACACAGAAGGTACTTTGTAACGGAGCCTGTAACGGTTCAGCTACTGTTGTACCCAGCGGAGGTACCGGTGCCTTTACTTATGCCTGGGTTGGAAGCCCGAGCCTCACCCAAACAGCATCTTCACTTTGTGCCGGTACGTATACATGTACAATGACAGATGCACATGGATGCAGCAAGCAGCAGATTCTCACTATCATCCAGCCGTCTCCGTTGACTGCTTCAGATGTCAGCACATCCAGTACCTGTAACCTCAGTAATGGAAGTATGAACGTGACTCCAAGCGGTGGAACAGCCACTTACACGTATGCCTGGTCACCGGCGCCTGCTACAGGAACAGTAAGCGGTAATGCCGGAAGCCTGCCTAAGAATTCCTATACCTGTACTGTTACGGATTCAGCAGGATGTACATTCCAGGTTGTGGATAGTGTAAAGAATACAGGAGTAAAACCTGTGGCCTTGATTACACCCAGCGGACCTACGACATTCTGTTTCGGGAATCCTGTAACGCTCACCGCTTCCGGAGGCAGTACCTATTCCTGGAATACCGGTTCGGCTGCCACATCGATTGTAGCAGGAACAGGCGGCACCTTTACCTTATATGCCATCAATTCCTGTGGTGTTGACTCAACTAAAATCACCCTCATACGCGATTCTCTCCCAAAATCACTTGTTACCGGTCCTCCGGCCTTCTGTAAAGGCTCAACCGATATTCTTAATGCAAGCGGGGGAGGTACTTATGTATGGAGTACCGGTGCCACAACTTCCAGTATCGTGGTCAGCACCGGTGGCCCTTACTATGTACTTGTGACTAATAATTGTGGTACGGACACCGCCCATTTCAATGTAACGGAGAACACGGTCCAGGCCGGATTTATTCCAAGTGCCACCACCGGCACAATGCCTTTGCCCATCACTTTTGCTGACAGCAGTTCGGCTAATTCAAGTGAATGGGACTGGAATTATGGGGATGGAACCACGAGCAATGAAAACACCACCGGTACCGGAGCTGGTCATACCTATGCCACAGGCGGGAACTATACCGTAACATTGACCGTGACTGATACCATCACCGGTTGTACGAGTACTTATTCACGGGTTATTGTCATTAAGGAGCTCCCTTCCTGGATAAAGGTTCCGAATGTGTTTACACCGAATGACGATGGCTCCAATGACCTTTTTGTTGTGTCTTCCCAGGGAATTTCCAAGTTTGAGGGTAAGATCTATGACCGCTGGGGTGTAGAACTGATTACATTGACGGCTGCCGGTATGGGTTGGGACGGACGAACTCCGGGTGGTGCACTTGCTGTTCCCGGAACTTATTTTTATATCATCACAGCCTCCGGGGACGATGGCAGACAATATGCCTTTAACGGATCCTTTATGCTGATCAGAAACTAATCAGAACAATCCGCTTCGATACTTTGAAAGCAAGTCCATCTTTAATAGAGGTGGACTTGCTTATTCTATTGATAATCAATCGAATATTATGTTAAGCAGGGTAGCTGACTAAACCCGCCTGCATGGAATTGATATCATCCGGTTTAGGGCAGATAATGCCCGGATCGGGATTGAAAGGATCCGGTTTAGGCCAGATAATGCCCGGATTGGGATTGAAACGACCCGGTTTCGATCTGATAATGCCCGATTCGGGATTGAAAAGACCCGGTTACAGGTTGATAACGCCCGGATCGGGGTTGAAACGATCCGGCTTCGGATTGATAATATCCGGATCGGGATAGAAATGATCCGGTTTCGGATTAATAACATCCTGTATAGGATAGTGTTTAACCGGTTCGGGAGAATCCTGATACTATTTAAGATTGACTTAAAATGCTTAAGGTTAGACATTCAGTGAACAACGGTTGAATTGAAATCGTCAAGATTTGAATTGAAACGTTCAAGGATTGATTTAAAATGAAGACGATTAGAATTGACATGAATAAGGGTTGAATTCAACTGTATAAGGTTAGACATTAAACAGGTAAGGTTTTAATCGAACCGGACAAAGTTTGATGTAAACTGAAAAAAGTTAGACATAACATGGATAAAGGTTGACATTTAACGAACAAGGTTTGATTTGAAATGGAAAAGGATTGATTCCAAATGGATAACGGTAGATATAAAACGGATAAGGGTAGACCTACAACAGATAAGGTTAGAATCAACATGGATAAGGGTTGAATTCCAATGGATAAGGATCGATGTCCGATAACGAACGTTTTGACTTGAACGGACCAAAATGAATGTCGTACACCCCTGGTTTTAGATTACTCTTTTATCCATAATTAACATTATGTTAAATTGTAAATATAAGGATTGTCAGGTATATAGTCATTCGTGGTGACTTTTCTTTTGTTACTTTTTTTTGCGTGGTTGGCAAAGAAAAGTAAAACGCCGAAAGTCCAAGGAGATTCTTCGGCACTGCCCCGCTCAATTCAACCCCAAAGTGCCTCGGAATGACAATTCCAATCAATTAGCCCCGTGTGAGGGAGACCACGAAAAAGTGCGAACCGGAAGTTTCGCGGCGTAGACGCGCTGACTGTGCAAGGCGAAAGCTTCCGGTTGGTTTTTCGTGGTGACTTTTCTTTTGTTACTTTTCTTTGCGTGGTTGGCAAAGAAAAGTAAAACGCCGAAAGTCCAAGGAGATTCTTCGGCACTACCCCGCTCAATTCAACCCCAAAGTGCCTCGGAATGACAAACTACCCCTATTCGGGAGGCATGTGATAAAGCTCCTGCAGAGCCACCCCAGAATGATGCCATTCATAGGCGTGTACGCCCTGACGGCGCACGATGTCGTGTAGCCGGTGCGGCAGGAATCGTGCCGTCTTGAGTTTTTTGCTTCTTTTTTGCTCAAGCAAAAAAGAAGGAGAAATAAAAGGGTACCTTCGCTCTTAATCCTACCCCCACCCATGAGTAACTACGTTACCGTCCAGAAAGCCATAACCAACAAACAACAGATTTATGCTGTTTACAACGGGTACAAACGCCAGCTTTGCCCTCATCAGATTGGTTCAATTAAAGGGGTGGCACATGGGTTTTTCTATCAGTTCGCCGGGGAAGATGAAAGCGGTATTGCCCGGGAAACCGAGCTTAACTGGAGATGTTTCCCCCTGGATGAAATGAGAGAAGTGATGTATATTGAAGGTTCGTTCTACCCCAAAGGAAAGTTTGTAATGCCTCCCAGCGGTCTGGATAAAGTTGAGGTTTCCATCCCGGCCTAAATAAAAAAAGCGGAATCGCTTCCGCTTTTAACGAATATCTGATTGGATCAGTTATTCTTTAGTTCCTCTACGATCTTATCGTATTTGGCTTGCTGTTCCGTTCTGGAATACAATGTTTTAAGTGCCTTCATCGTATCCTTATCTTTAGGCATTACCTGGTGAGCTTTTTCCATATAAGGCAAGGCTAGTTTAAACTCATCATCTGCCTTTTTGCTCTCCTTTGCATACAAAGCAGCTTCCTTGATATTATTGGCCTTATTATACATTTTGGCTCCCCGGTTAAAATAGAGGATTCCGAGGTTAAAAAGGGCTTTGAAATAATCAGGTTTGATTTCAATGGCTTTTTTGTAATAAGTAACAGCCTGGTTGAAATATTCTGTCTGTTCAGGAGGAGGCGGTAAATCATTCCCTTTATCATCCTTGGGGTTAGCCATATTATCATAGGTACTGCCAACCAGCATATTCATGGTGGAATCGTTAGGATTCTTGGCTATCAGATTCTGAAGGTTGGCGAGAGCCTCCTTGCGCTTCTTGGTCCACAGAAACAGTTGTGTTTCGTTTACAATCAGATCTCCGTCATTAGGGTATTTGGCGCGTTCGGCCGCTACCAGGGTAAGCGCTGCTGCCGTATCCTTATTTGCCACATATACATTGGAAAGGATAGCTACTGTCTTTCCTTTTCCGAATCCCATGGCTACCAGCTTTTTATAGATCTCAATAGACTTAGGCAGATCACCTGCCAGTCTGTAGGTCATCGCAGCATTATTCAGTACGGAGGTATCGGGGTGTCCCATTTGTTGGCTTACCTCATAACATTTTTCAAAGCTTATGGCCGCTGTTGCCAGTTGTTTAGAGTTATAGTCAGCCACTCCTTTATTGTCAAAATGTATCATAATACGTGGAAGGGCGCTTCCAATTTCCTCGGTATAGATCTTTTTTTTGTCATATTCCCTGGCTTTGAGATAGCTTTCATAAGAAGTCTGAAGCTCTGCCAAAGAGGTATTGCTATAGGCGACCATGTTCTTTTTCTTTGGGTCGCTTACATCTTTTTGCTTTGCTTCTTCCTGCTGAAGACTGTTTTCATAGGAAACAAGATAGATTTCTCCACGGTATACCCAGGTTTTGGCTTCCACCCCTGTTTCTGCATGCAGGGATGCTGCATCTATGTTTTCCCGGGCCTTTTTAAGGGCATCCACTTCTTTATACCGCTTATAATCTTCCAGGGCATTATGAGCAGTAGTTCGTTTGCTCGACTGGGCCATACTCATACCTGTAAGGAGGCTCATCGCTGAAAGGATGATGAGGTGTTTCTTCATAACTCGTGTATTAATGCATTAATTGATGTAAACTATTAATTGATATTCAAACTGTTGTCTTGCATCTTGCGTCTTCTGTCCTGAGTCTATTTATCATCAGACGCAGGAGTTTCTCCATTTTCATAATTTTCACCATTTTCTTCCGGCTGGGCTTTTTCCTCTTCCGGATCAACATCCACTTTGGCAACAGATGCTATCTCATCAGTTTCGGCCAGGTTTATCAGTCTGACACCCTGGGTAGCCCTGCCTATTACTCTCAGGTCTTTTACGGCAAGGCGTATTGCTATTCCCGACTTGGTGATAATCATCAGATCCTTATTGTCATCCACATCCTTGATAGAGATAAGGTTACCTGTCTTATCCGTCACATTGAGGGTTTTTACCCCTTTACCGCCCCTGTTGGTAACCCTGTATTCTTCTATATCGGAGCGTTTACCGAATCCTTTTTCAGACACAACCAATACATTGGTTTCAGGACTGGCAATGGTAATCATACCTATAACTTCATTCGGAGCGCCGCTTTCATCTTCCAGATTGATACCTCTTACACCGGAAGCATTACGGCCCATAGGGCGGACCTTGGTTTCGTTAAAACGGACCACCTTGCCCAGCTTGGAAGCAAGCATGATTTCATCCTTTCCACTTGTTAAGCGGGCTTCGAGCAGGGAATCTCCGTCGCGTACGGTTATGGCATTGATACCATTCGCCCTTGGACGGGAATAATCTTCCAGGCTTGTTTTCTTGATGATACCATTCTTGGTACACATAATGATGAAATTGTTCCTGACATATTCTTCATCTGTGAGGTTCTTGACATTTATATATGCCTTCACCTTATCATCCTGTGGAATATTGATCAGGTTTTGAATAGCCCTGCCCTTGCTGGCTTTGTTTCCTTCCGGAATTTCATAGGCCCTCATCCAGAAACAACGTCCCTGCTCGGTAAAGAACAGGAGGTAGTTATGGTTGGTGGCTACAAACAGATGTTCCAGGAAATCCTCATCACGGGTAGCTGTTCCTTTTGAGCCCTTCCCTCCTCTTGCCTGGGTACGGTATTCACTCAGAAGGGTACGTTTGATATATCCCATATGCGAGATGGTGATTACCACATCTTCATCGGCTATGAGGTCTTCCATGCGCTGATCGCCGGAAGCAAATTCTATCACTGTTTTACGTTCATCTCCGTATTTCTCCTTTACTTCCAGGAGTTCTGACTTGATGATTTCCATACGGAGAGGTTCTTCAGCCAGGACTTCATTGAGGTAGGTGATGAGTTTCATCAGGTCATCGTATTCAGACTTGATCTTGTCTCTTTCCAGGCCTGTCAATACACGGAGACGCATTTCGAGAATGGCCTTACTCTGTATCTCGCTGAGGGCAAAACGGATAATAAGCTGCTCCTGGGCTTCGTTCGGAGTTTTGGATTCGCGAATGAGTTTGATTACTTCATCCAGGTGATCAAGTGCAATAAGGTATCCTTGCAGGATATGGGCTCTTTTCTGAGCCTGATCCAGTTCATAGCGTGTACGGCGTATAACAACCTCATGCCTGAAATCGATAAAATGTCCGACAAGGGTTTTGAGGTTAAGCATAACCGGCCGTCCGGCTACAAGGGCAATATTATTAACGCTGAAGGCAGTCTGTAATGCAGTGTATTTGAACAGGTTATTCAGAACCACATTGGTAATAGCATCGCGTTTTATTTCATAAACAATACGCATTCCATCCCTGTCGCTTTCATCGCGCAGGGCACTTATACCTTCAATTTTCTTGTCATTGATGAGGGCGGCCGTATTCTCGATCATCTGAGCCTTGTTCACCTGGTAAGGAATTTCGGTGACAATGAGACGTTCCCTGTCGTTGTGGATTTCAATATTTGTTTTGGCGCGCATTACGATACGTCCTCTTCCTGTTTCGAACGCATCTTTGACACCCTGGTAACCGTATATGATACCACCTGTTGGGAAATCAGGGGCTTTGACATACTGGAGCAGGCCGGCAAGATCAATATCCTTATTGTCAATATAGGCAATACAGGCATCCACTATCTCCCGGAGGTTATGCGGAGGCATATTGGTAGCCATACCTACGGCAATACCGGAAGCTCCGTTAACCAACAGGTTGGGAACCCGGGTTGGAAGAACGGTCGGTTCTTCCAGAGAGTCGTCGAAGTTAGGTCTGAAGTCGACGGTATCCTTTTCTATATCGCCCAGCATTTCCTCGGCAATTTTCCGAAGACGGGCTTCTGTATAACGCATGGCAGCCGGTGGATCACCATCAACCGAACCGAAGTTACCCTGCCCGTCAACCAGGGGGTAACGCAGGCTCCATTCCTGAGCCATACGCACCATGGCATCATAAACGGAGGTATCACCATGGGGGTGGTATTTACCCAGGACCTCCCCTACTATACGGGCTGATTTCTTATAAGGGCGGTTGGAAAGAACCCCCAGATCAAGCATACCGAAGAGAACCCTGCGGTGAACGGGTTTTAATCCGTCACGTACATCCGGTAAAGCACGCGACACAATGACTGACATCGCATAATCGATATACGAGGTCTGCATCTCATTTTCAATGTTTATCGGAATTATTTTTTCTCCTTCAGCCATAATGTCATTATAGTTTTTAATTCAGATGTTGGTACGATACTTGAGTTGTTTGCCTGCAAGGGCTGAAATGTCAATGCCTTCATAACTATCCTGACGGAAATAACGTATACAACCAATCAGTACAAGTGATTAAGGCGACCGAAGGTACTATTCCGGGGTCAAAAACAGCGGTTTTTAACGCATTAATTATTAACATTTTTACGTGTAAAAAATAGCTTTGGATTGCCGGTTGTCCGGGGAATTACCAGTAATTTTGTCGGGACGCCGGAAAACCGTAATTTTCATACAGAAACACAGACTATGGAAGCTAAATTCTCACCCCGAGTTAAAGATGTGATTACATATAGTCGTGAGGAGGCATTACGCCTGGGGCATGATTATATCGGCACAGAACATTTGCTGCTCGGTATTATCAGGGAAGGCGAAGGGATGGCCATCCGGATCATGAAATCGCTGACTATCAATTTGCATGACCTTCGCAAAGAAGTGGAAACCATGACAGGGGTTGGTACTAAAAAGGTGAATGTAAGTCTCGGAAATATCCCCCTTGTTAAACAAGCGGAAAAGGCATTGAAAATTACGTATCTTGAAGCCAAAATTTTCAAGAGTGCAATGATAGGAACAGAGCATTTGCTCCTTTCCATATTGAAGGATGAGGACAGTATTGCCACCAAAGCCTTGCATAAGTTCAATATTGATTATGAAACAATTAAAAATGAATTGGAAATGATGAACGCAGATCCCAAAGCCGAATTCCCGCAAAACCCGGCTGATGATGAGAATGAAGATGACGGCGGAGCATTTGGAAGCGGTACCAAGAAAATATCAGACTCTAAATCAAAGACACCCGTACTTGATAATTTTGGACGGGATTTGACCAAGGCAGCCGAAGATGGCAAACTCGATCCTATTGTAGGCCGTGAAAAGGAAATTGAACGGGTATCCCAGATCCTCTCCCGGCGTAAAAAGAATAATCCTATCCTGATTGGTGAACCCGGTGTGGGTAAATCGGCTATTGCCGAAGGACTGGCACTTCGTATCACACAGAAAAAGGTATCACGCGTACTCTTTAATAAACGAGTTGTAACACTTGACCTTGCCTCTCTTGTTGCCGGTACCAAATACCGTGGTCAGTTTGAAGAGCGTATGAAGGCGGTGATGAATGAACTGGAGAAATCTCCGGATGTGATTCTCTTTATTGATGAGATTCATACCATTATCGGTGCCGGCGGAGCTTCCGGATCACTCGATGCATCGAATATGTTCAAACCGGCTCTTGCCCGTGGAGAAATCCAGTGTATTGGTGCCACCACGCTGGATGAATACCGTCAGTATATTGAAAAAGACGGTGCTCTCGAACGCCGCTTCCAGAAAGTGATTGTAGAACCTGCTACGCCTGAAGAAACAGTTCAGATTCTGAACAATATCAAATCCAAATACGAAGATCACCATAATGTGATCTATACGGATGAAGCGATCAAAGCCTGTGTCAGTCTGACTACACGTTATATCACAGATCGTCACCTGCCTGATAAAGCAATTGATGCTCTTGATGAAGCCGGTTCCAGAGTGCATATTAATAATATCAAGGTTCCGAAGAACATTCTCGAGATTGAGAAAAAGATAGAAGAGATCAAAGAAGAAAAAAATAAAGTAGTCCGCTCACAGAAATATGAAGAAGCTGCCCGTCTGAGAGATACGGAACGTCAGCTTCTGGAACAGCTTGAAGTTGCTAAAAAAGCGTGGGAGGAAGAAACCAAGACGCATAAAGAAACGGTTTCTGAAGACAATGTTGCAGAAGTCGTTGCCATGATGACAGGGGTACCTGTACAGCGTATTGCTCAGAATGAAGGCAGTAAGCTGGTAAATATGGGTGCCGATCTGATGGGTAAGGTTATCGGTCAGGAAGAGGCTGTGAAAAAGGTGGTGAAAGCCATTCAGCGTAACCGTGCCGGACTTAAAGATCCGAACAAACCTATCGGAAGCTTTATTTTCTTAGGCCCTACCGGTGTCGGTAAGACACAACTCGCCAAATTGCTTTCACGCAATCTGTTCGATAATGATGATGCCCTCATCCGTATCGATATGAGTGAGTATATGGAGAAATTTGCCGTGACTCGTCTTGTCGGAGCGCCTCCGGGATATGTAGGGTATGAAGAAGGCGGACAGCTTACTGAGAAGGTAAGACGCAAACCTTATTCGGTGATCCTGCTGGATGAAATTGAAAAAGCCCATCCGGATGTATTCAACCTGCTTTTACAGGTACTGGATGACGGTCAACTGACCGACAGCCTGGGCCGTAAGGTGGATTTTAAAAACACCATCATCATTATGACCTCCAATATCGGATCCCGTCAGCTTAAAGATTTCGGAACCGGTGTGGGATTCGGTACTACAGCCAAGAAAGATTCAGTAGAGGACAATACCAAGGGGGTGATTGAAAATGCCCTTAAAAAAGCCTTTGCTCCGGAGTTCCTGAACCGTATCGATGATGTTGTCCTGTTCAATTCTCTGAGCAAGGAAGATATCTTTAAGATAATTGACATAGAACTGGAAAAGCTCTACAGCCGTATTCACAGTATGGGTTATACCGTGAAGCTGACTGCTGCAGCCAAGGATTATGTATGTGAAAAGGGTTACGATGCCAATTTCGGTGCCCGTCCGCTTAAGCGTGCCATTCAGAAATATGTGGAAGATCCACTGGCTGAAGAAATCATCAAATCAGCCGTTACAGAAGGTGATGTGGTGGAAGTTGACTTTGATAAGGAAAAGAATGACATCGTTGTAAGAGTGGTAAAACCCAAAGAAACCAAACCAAGGAAGAATAAAAAAGAGGAATAAACTTCCGGATAAGTAATAGTTTCAAAAACCGGTCTCGACTTCGCTCGACCTGACATGCTGAATCAAGCATATGTCATAGGAAGGTGAAGTCGGGATTCGGTTTTATTGCTTTAGCCTGTTTACACGGCGTTGTAATAATAATGTCACATCGGGCGAAGTCGAGATGTGCTTAAAATGTACTGGCTTGATTTTTGATAGTATTTTCAATTCCGTACTTTTGCAAAAGAATCAGGAACCTATGAAAAAAAAACTGACCCGTTTATTACTTGGTATTGTACTTTGCTCCTCTCCCCTGCTCCATGCAGGTAATACCTATGAAATCAAAGTCAAAGTAAAGGAACTCAAAGATTCCACCTGTAATCTGGCCAATTATTACGGGGATAAGCAATACATTATCGATACCGCCAAAGCTGACAAGAACGGTGTATTGGTGTTTGACGGCAAAAAAAAGCTGGATCCCGGAATGTATATGGTCGTAATGAGTAAAAAGAAGTTGTTCGACCTGCTGGTGATGGAAAATGACCAGCATTTTATGCTGGAAACGGATACCGCCGATTATAACGGACATATGAAAGTAACCGGCTCGGCCGAGAATAAACTTTTCTTTGAATACCTCAACTGGTTAAGTCAGAAACAAAAACAGGCGGAAAAATGCCGGTCGCGCTATAAAGTGATCAAGGAAACAAACAAAGATTCGGCTAAACTGATCGAGAACACCCTTCAGGGTCTTGACAAGGAAGTAAAAGCCTATATGAATGATTTCAGAACGAGGAACCCGAACAGCTTTACGGCTAAATTTCTAAAAGCAACACTGGATATTGAAATTCCTGAAATACCTGTGATGCCAAATGGACGTAAGGACTCCACCTTCGCCTATCATTTCGCCAAAGCGCATTACTTCGACAATATAGATATGGCCGATGAACGTTTACTCCGGACACCGATCTACTTTCCGAAAATAAAAGGGTATCTGGAGAATATGACCCTGCAGATGCCGGACTCTCTTGCAAAGGAAGGCGATGTGATCATTTCAAAAGCCAAAGGCAACAAGGAAACATTTAAGTTTTGTGTGTATTATATGATTTCCAATTACGAAGCATCCAAAGTAATGGGCTTTGACGCCATCTTTGTGCATGAAGCCCTCAAGTATTATGCAACCGGACAGGCTTACTGGTCTGATGCAGCCCAGGTCAGGAAGATTGTGGAGCGTGCCCATCAGCTTGATTCCATCCTGATCGGTAAACCGGCACCGGAACTCGTTATGCAGGATACCCTTGTTGGATTGACCAACGATTTCAATACCTATGCCCTTCGCTCAACAAAGGCAAAATACACGATTCTTTATTTCTGGGATCCGGATTGCGGACATTGTCAGAAGGAGACCCCAAAGCTTTTGGAATTGTATCATAAAATTAAAACCAGGAGAAATGTGGAAATATATGCCGTAGGTTGTGTGTCTGAATTACCTCCCTGGAGGAAATATATACGGGAACATAAACTCGACTGGATCAATGTGGTGGATGCTTTCAATAAGAACCATTACAAACACAAATATGATATCTACAGCACTCCGGTCATCTATATCCTGGATGAACATAAAAAAATTATCGCCAAGCGCCTGGAAACAGAACAAATTGATGATTTCCTGGAACGCTACGACAAGATGAAGATTAAGTAAAAGTGCGTAGTTTAAGCTCCCCTGCACTGCTTATCTTTGAAGCATGAGGTGCAGCCCGTCCATCTTCTTTCTGGGATTTATCATCAGCCTTGCTGTCCGTATTCCTGCGCAGACGGAAGATCAGAACCTTCATAAATACTGGCATTACCGCCAGCGCCTGATCAATGATTTTGTTATCGTAGGCCCTGATTCAGGTCAGAGTACCCCTGCAGGAGTACGCAATCTCTGGAATGGTTTCGGAATGCATTATGGGGATGCTCCTGTATATGCCGGGTATTATATCAGCACCTTATGTACTGAATACCGTTTGCTCCGCCTTCATCGTCAGGAAGCCAATCATACCCTTACAGAACTCAGTTATGCTCTGGAGGCATTGAACCGCAATGCCGTTGAAGCGGAAAAAAGCTGGGGAATTTACAATGGCATGAATCCACGTACCGGTTATATGCTGGAAGCTGATGTTCCTGCTTACTTCTGCCAGCATAACAATCCACGTTTGAACCGTCGGGTAACAGACAGCGCTTTCACAAAAGGGAGCGGTATATGCGGAAGAGTGGATAATGTCATCAGCCCGCATACGGTAGCAGATAAATTCAACAATACCACAAGTCAGGATCATATAGCCAATCTCCTGGTGGGTCTGGATTTTTGTGCAGCGTATGTGGGTGACAGCCTTTCTTTTCACGATGTCATCACAGGTCAGGAAAGGATGTATTCTTTCCGGGCCGCAGCTCTGTCACTCACTGCGCGTATTATGCATTATATGCGTGATAAACCATTCGGAGGACATTCCTGGATATTGCACAGACCGGATGGCAGCAAACTGGGTAATGCAAAAGGAGGAATAGCCATCTTCAATTCTTACGGGTTTGCCAAAGCAGGAGAAGCGATAACCGGTAAAAGTTATTTAAATTTCAGCTCCCGTTTTTTTCATCTGTACTGGAAAAGTATATATGCACTTAAAATAGTCCGGGTTAACCAGGATAACCTGTTGTTCGGGCTGGAGCTCAGCGCAGTAGGTGATTCATGGAAAGGACATGGTACTAAAAGCCGGACACTGAAACGTATCCTGTATTGCGGAGATTATAATGCCTCTGCTCTGGGCCTTTATTATGAGAATCACTATGGATGGGATCTCTATTACGGATCTGTGTATTGTTTGTTGCACCCCTTGCAGACCAGGAGCAGTTTACTCGACTCCCTGCATCTTGCCCGTATTCGGCAGATCCTGAACAATGCTCCTCCTGAAGGCCCGTTTTTTCATGGCGGTAAGGATACCGCTTCTTTCGGATGGTCAGGCTCCTCCGGAAGATTTTATGATAAACCTCCTCATCAAAGCCTTGGCAAGGAAAGCTTTAAAGGTAATTACAACGGGCTGGATTATATGCTATTCTTTAATTGCTACCGGCTGCTCAGGGAAGAAGATGCTTTGCTGCCCGGTTATGTCATGACACCTGAATTTACCGGAACCTACTGATACTATTCCCTTTGTTATTTTCGTTATTTTTACCGGGTGTCAAACACATACATGAAGGGTTTACTCTTTTCCTTGTTTTTACTTATTTGCCTGAGCTCATGCCATCATAACAAGAGCCCTTATAATCCCTACCTGCATTCCAAACACAAACCCAGCGAGGAAATCAAGAAAGGGTATGTAAAGCAGGATCACTGGTTAAGGAACAAACGCCATCTGAACTGGCTCATGTTTAAAAGAAAGAAGCACTAGCTTTATTACGCTTACCAGAGCAGTACTTCTGTAGCTCCAAATCCGTATTGTGAATATGAAGCATCGTGAAAGGCAAGGTCGCGGTGCGTGGAAAGTATTTTACGGATCTCTTGTTTCAATCTGCCATTTCCAACACCGTGTATAAATACAATCTTCCGGATATTGGCCCCGATTGCTTCATCGAGTTTTTTCTGGAAATGCCTTAGCTGGATATCCAGCATCTGGGCATTATTCATTCCTTTACTCTGCTGAGTAAGTTCTTCCAGATGCAGATCAACCTCCCATTCGAGTTCAGGATTATTCTTTGTGCTTGGAAGAGAACGTTTTTTCGGGGCAGCCTGCTCTTTGGAACTGAGGATCTTTTCCAGATCGCCTTCTTCAAAAAATTCTTCTTCCTGTCCATGCTGCATACGGCGGGTAAGATCCACAACAATAGCCGGCTCAGCCGTCAGTCCGTTCTCTGAAAAAGATCCATCTTTGAAAAACCGGGCAGGTTTTTGCCTGAAAATCCGGCTCAGCGGAGGCTTAGCCGGGGCCGGGCTGTAGCTGTAAAAAAGAATGTCGATAAGGAGTGACGACCAGGCTTCCATATCTTCCGTACCAATCATCTGGAGGGAGATTGATTTGCCGGGGGCTATTCCTCCTGCATGCAAACAGGAATACTTACCCATTTCGCGGGAGGAAATAACAAAATGAATATGATAAGCTGTAAGGTTGAAGAGCAGAGCTTCAAACAACCCGTTTAGGGGATTAGCCGCGTCAACCGGCAGGTAAACAAGGTACACACCTTCCGTATGGAAACCCTGTGACGAAATCGTTTTTTCTACTGATTGTGTTTTGGGAGCAGGATTTTGTGAAGGTACTGCCGTTTTCTCTTGTGTTGCAGGCGGTGGGCCGGCATGCACCAGTTTGGAGATCAGATAGGGTATTTCAAACCCGTCAGTCATTTGAACCAGAGCCTGATTCCTGTCCAGGAAACGGGTAATCATCCCTTCTCCTTTTTCGTCCAGAAACCTGACTTTATCCCCTGCCCTTAAATTCATTGTATCCTTGGTAGGACACAAAGATAGTTTGAAATATGCAATCTTATTCAAGCACCTCTACATAAGCGCCTTGATCAGGAACAATCCATGCATCCAGCTCCAGATCAGTAATCAGTTTTCTCCATCGTTTTATTTCTGAAGCAGAGCAGGATGCATCTATGATCAGTTTACGAAACAAGATGCGCCGTTCCAGGATTGCCTTACGTAAATCGGCCCCCTTCCCTGCAAGCAGATAATCAGTTTTCAGGATTTCAGAGCCAGGGGGGATGTTCCCGTTAAAGTATAAAAAATGCCTGTGCTCCCATACGAGACTCATGATCCCCAGGTTCTTTATATAACTTATTTGCTGCCTTTGGCGGAAGAGCTGACGTGAAGGCAGTACAAAAAAACGAATAACCAAAGGTTGTTGTGACAAGGCCGAATCCATAAGTGTTTCATGGACCCGCCCGGATATCAGATCCATTGTCTGGTGATGCGGTACGTCGTAAACGATTAATACCCTTTTCCTGCCGGTACTGAATGTCTCTGCACATTGCCAGGAAACAAAAGCCAGGACTGTGATAAGAAAGAGGCGCAGTTGGGAAGGAGTTTTGAATGCCAGATAAAGCATAGCCGTGAATACGAGCACATAGTATGCAATGGTTTCGGCAGGGCTGATGTAAATGCCATCCAATGCTGCTCCGGGCATTTCGGAGAAATGATAAACGCTTTGATTAAGCGCTTTCAGTAATAAGCCATACAGAGCAGAGAGTGCATTCCCTATCCATGGAATACCCTCAACCAGCAAAAGACCGAGGCCGGTATAGATGATGAAGGAGGAAAGCGGAATCACAACAAGGTTAGTAAGCAGAAAATAGCATGGAAACTGGTGGAAATAATAAAGCCCGAGGGGAAAGGTGGCAGCCTGAGCCGCAATGGAAACACAAGTTAACTCCCATGCCCATTTGAGGATTTTATTTTTCGGTTTCCAAAGCCTGAGCAGAACAGGCTGAATGCACAGAATACCCAGCACACTGAGGTATGAAAGCTCAAAGCCTGCATCCAGTATATACCACGGGTTGATACATAAGAGCAGAAATGCGGATGCAGCGAGGGTATTCAGGATGTAAGAGTCCCGCTTCATTACCGGAGCAATGACAATAAAACTGAACATGGCTGCGCTGCGGGCAACAGGTGGTGACAGACCGGTAAGCGCTGCATAGAACCAGAGAAAAAGGAGTGTCAGCGCAGCTTTTATCATTCTGCTCACCGGTCCCCTGTCAAGAAAGAAAAGCAGGGAGGAAAAAAGCATATAAACGAGCCCTACATGCATTCCGGAAACGCTGAGGACATGCAATACACCCGCTCCGGAATAAGCCCTCAGTAAATCAGGATCGAGCTGATCTTCATAACCCAGGATGAGCGCCTCTCCTACCCCTGCATCCGTTTTATCAAGGCTTGCAGGTTTGATGAGCCGGAGCAGTTGCACTCGCCAACGGTCACATAGTTCGAGAATTTTATTTCCCTTTCCCTGAGTTAATAAAACCCAATGCGCCGAATCAGCAAAAAACTGTCTTGTTATCTGTCTGTTCTCCAGATAAGTCTTGTAGTTGAACATACCAGGATTTGAAGGGCCTGGAATGGTCCTGAAGCGAACTTTCACGACCAGTTCGTCCCCATATCTGAGTGCACCGGCTTTCCTCTCTTTTTGAAACCGGCAGATTGCATTTCCTTGTACAGGAATCCAGTTCCCCTTATTTCTTATTCCAAGCACGGCTGCCGTTGCTTTGTAACTTTTTGTTTTCTCTGCAGGAGGTGAAATAATCAGAATTTTAGCCAGATATTCCTGCTCCGTACATTCACTGATATGATTAGGTTTGAACCTGTCTGTAGAAAGAAAAGTGAAGAAAAAACCCAGGCAGAATAAAAAGACGGAAGCAAAAATCCCAAACAGCCGGAAAGTCCTTATGGAGACAGGCAGGTAACGGTAAGCATTTGTACAGAAAAGAAGCAGGAAAAGAATCGGGAATAAGATAAGGGAATAGCAGGCAAGCCCGGGAATGGAATATTGAAAATGCAATTCCCAAAGTATTCCTGCAAGGAACGGAAGGAATAAACGGATGAAAGGGGCACGACTGAGTGCAGCACGAACTTCGTTCATGTTCAGGCGCCCCTATACGGATGTTAAATTAAGGCAAATTTGTCAGCTCAGGCTGCTCTTTTTAAGAATCTGGCGGTAATTGGTAAATACACTTGTTTTCGATATAAAACCAAGATAGGTACCTTCCTGTATCACCGGCAGATTCCAGGCTCCTGTTTCATCGAATTTTTTCATGACGGAATGCATGGATTCTGAAGGTGATAAGGTGGTAGGTGGCATTCGCATCAGATCTCTCGCATAAATTGTATCATACAGCTCCGTTTTGAACATGATTTCACGGATATTATCAAGTGTGATAACCCCCAGTAATTCCTTGCGTACATTGATTACCGGAAATAAGTTTCGGCTGGAATGGGCAACCACTTCAACAATATCCCGTAATGATGTTCCCGGACCTATTTCATGGAATCCGGTCTCAATCATCGATCCGGCTTTCAATGATGAAAGAATACTCTTATCCTTATCATGGGTGAGCACATGACCTTTTTTGGCCAGTTTTTTTGCTTCCATGGAATGAGGTTCAAAATACTTCATGATGAGGAAGCTGGTGGCAGAAACCAGCATGAGGGGAATCATGAGGTTATAACCTCCCGTTATTTCAGCGATAAGGAAGATTCCTGTTAGCGGAGCATGCATGATTCCGGAAAGAATTCCGGACATGGCAACCAGTGTAAAGTTGCTTTCAGGGAGTTTTGCAATACCGCTCAGATTGATCATTCGGGAGAAAAAATAACCCAGATAGGCCCCTGTGAAGAGAGATGGTGCAAAATTACCTCCGTTACCACCGCTGTTGATGGTTACAGATGTTGCAATAACTTTGACAAGCATCACCACACCGATAAAGAAAAGCACGAACCAGGGACTGGAACTTAAACCCTGTAAAGCACTGTTACGGATAATATCTTCAGGCCGGCCTTCAGCAAGAGAATTGATGCCCGAATATCCTTCACTGAACAAAGTTGGGAACAGCATAATCAGACAGGAAAGGATAAAACCTCCCAGTAAGGCATTCTGATAAGGTTTTCCTTTACGGGTCTTAAAAAAATCCTCAATTCGGGTATATATCCTGGTATAATAGACAGAGACAAGTCCAGCCAGTATACCCAGAATCAGATAAAAGAATGTATTGGAAGAATTAAAAGGCATCTGTTTGGGAAAGGATAGCAGAATACCTTCCTTCAGAATAATATGAGAACAAAGAGCCCCGGTGGCCGCTGCCATAATCAGGGGTATGAACACGGTTATGCTCACATCGGTCAGTAATACTTCCAAAGCAAAAAGAACCCCCGCAATGGGAGAATCAAATGCAGCTGCAATACCTGCAGCAGCTCCGCTGGCAAGTAATAAGACCCTGTCCTTATAGTGCAGGTGATAAGTGCGGCCGAAGTTAGAACCGATGGCAGAACCGGTTGTCACCATTGGCGACTCAAGACCTGCCGAGCCACCAAACCCAACTGTTATTGCACTTGTAAGCACTTGGGAATACATCTGATCCTTGGGAAGAATGGCTGATTTTTTGAGAATGGAATGAATGATATTGGCCGGTCCTCTACCCTGTTTACCGTGAAAAAAACGTTTTACAATAAATGCTGTGAGTACTAAACCCAACACAGGGAAAATCAAATAATAATAATACTGATAAGGGAGATGGTGATCGGTAGTGATTGCATAATGAATGTAATGTACTAGGGTTTTCAGGATCACGGCTGCCAGTCCGGCCGTTAAACCGACCAGGATACTGGCAAAGATCAGGAACTGCCTTTTGGTCAGCTTATCATGCAGCCAGTTGATCAAAAATTCGTAAGACTTAATAAATTTCATGTATGATCCGAATCGGATGTAAAAATACGATCATTTTCGGAAAGAATTAAATGACTATTTTTGACTATGATCATTGCAGAGGGAATACACAAAACATATGGCAAGCTGGAAGTGCTGAAAGGTGTTGATATACATATCAGCAAGGCGGAAATTGTATCAATTGTAGGTGCTTCAGGTGCCGGAAAATCAACCCTTTTGCATATTCTGGGCACCCTGGACAAGGCTGATAAGGGACAGGTGAGGATTGGAGATACACTCTTATCAACACTGAATGAAAAGAAGATGGCTCATTTCCGGAATACCCATATCGGTTTTGTATTTCAGTTCCATCATCTTCTTCCGGAGTTTACGGCTCTTGAAAATATCTGCATTCCGGCTTTTATAGGTGGAAGAGGAAAAGCCGAAACGGAAAAAAAAGCAATGGCATTGCTGGAAATGATGGGCCTTTCAGAACGGGGTACACATAAACCATCTGAGTTATCCGGAGGTGAGCAGCAGCGGGTTGCTGTTGCAAGGGCTCTAATCAATGATCCGGCAGTAATCATGGCCGATGAACCATCGGGAAATCTGGATTCAAATTCAGCAAAAGAACTTCATATGCTGTTCTTCAGTCTGAGAGAACGCTTGAAGCAAACTTTCGTTATCGTTACACATAATGAAAGTCTGGCCAATATGGCCGACCGTAAACTTGTCATGAAAGACGGACAGATCATCTGACCGTTATTATAGCAACTTAATAAAAAGGGAGAACCCCAAAGCAGATCATAGATCACTTTGGGGTTCATGTTTTGCAGGCTCGTAAGCCGGGTTCTGTTTCCTTCAAACGGATACCGTCTGAACTATCCATCATTTATCTGGTCCCGACTTCACAGTCGGGATCTAGCGATCTACCCGTCATGCGATCCGGATTTGCATCCGGAATTGGAGCGAGCAGCCCCAGGCCCATGACTTATTTGATCTTACAACTCCCGGGGTTTACCCTGCATAACTGTTGCCAGTTATGCCTGTGAGCTCTTACCTCACATTTTCACCCTTACCCTAACGCATTTCGCGATTAGGGTGGTTATTTTCTGTGGCACTTTCCGTTAAATTCCTTTCGGAACCTCCCTTCCCGTTAGGAAGCAGGATGCTCTGAGTTGCCCGGACTTTCCTCTGCCGGTTGTAACACCTGCAGCGATGGATCGGCCTGCCCTGCAAAGGTAAGGATAAACGGGGAATTAATGATTGGAGGCTGTTTCCACTTCAAAAATGTTCTGGGTGATACTGTCATCATCCTTGAACCAGTATGTCTGACCATAACTGTAAGTCTTTTGAGTGTATTTATGCCCTTCAGAGCCATGTACCACAATACGGGTCAAAACCTTGCAGTTGACTTCCTGAGTTTCGGGCAATTCATGAATGCCTTCTCCATATTTCTGAGCAAGCAGACTTTTTGTTGACTGGACATCATGGGGTACTACCTGATTTGTTCCGTTTTTGACCATGAGCTTATTGATGGCATCATCACAATCTCTGATCTTTTGTTTGGCTACTGCATCATTTGGTTTTGTATCACTTGCTTCCTGATAGGCAATTTTCGCATTCGCAAAATCTTTGGTGGTGAATAATTTATCTCCTTTTGCTATGGCAGCCTTGTACTTAGCATCCCGTTTATCCTTACCGGCTATCAGAATATTGATTTGCGCCAGCTGATCCTTGGGATAAACCTGCTCTGGTCTCAGTTTGCTTGCTTCTGAATAATTCGTTTTTGCAACCGGATAATCTTCCTTGCCCATGGCCTTGTCTCCGTCCATAATAAACTTATTGTATTGACCCATAATGGCTTTGTCCTTTTCCTCCTTGGTCATCAAAGCAACGACCTGATCCAGTTTTGTTTTGGCTGGCACATCGCCGGTTTTAATCAAAAGAGCTTCTTCAAATGCGGCTTTGGCTTTAGCATATTCTTTTCCTCCGAGTGCCTCATTCCCTTTTGACATGGCATTGAAATAACGGCCGTTTACATCCTGATTTTGTTTGTCACGAAGAATAGCTTCATCAATCTCTTTCAAACGGCCCGGAGGGTATTCTTCATCAGGCTTAAGACTCTGAGCCTCGGTATAACCGGCTTTTGCATCATCCCACTTCTTGAGTTTGAAAGCGGCATCAGCCTTTACAAGAGCTGCCGTGTATTTGGCATTTTTGACTTTGATCGCATCAGCGCCTTTGAGCTGATCTTCTATCAGCTTTAGTTTGTCTTTAGGATATTGTTCTGCAGGTTTTAATCCCGAAGCTTTCTGGAAGGAGATTTTGGCCGCATCCCAGGATTTAGCATCGAATGCTTTATCACCGGCAGCAATGGCAACTTTGTACTCAGTTTCAGCCTGACCGTTTTTCAGGTTATCGGCAATCAGTTTGTCACACTCTCTGATCCTGTCCTTAGGATATTGCTCTGCCGATTTGAGTGAACTTGCTTCGGTATAGGATGTTTTTGCTTTTGGATAATCCTTTGCATTAAAAGCATCGTCACCGGCTTTAATGGCAGCCGTATACTTAGCAGCAGCAGCAGCATCCTTGTTCAATGCTTCTTCAATAGCTTTTAACTGATTTTTCGGGTAAGCTTCATCGGGTTTTATGCCAGATGCTTCCGTATACGAAGTCTTAGCTGGATTGTAATCCCTGGTTTTGAAAGCCGCATCGGCTTTAAGGATCGCAGCCTGATAGGCTTTGTTCTTGGCTTCTGCACCGAGGAGCGCATTCTGAAGATCACCTATTTCTTTCAGCTTGTCTTTAGGGAGCTGTTCATCCGGTTTTAATCCGGTAGCTTCCGTATAGGCGGCTTTGGCAACATCATATTTTTTGGCTTTCATGCCATCCTCACCTTTTTTGAGTGCAGCAATATATTGAGCTTCTTTGGCTTTGGCATCTTTCTCTTTCAGCAACGCATCGGCCAGAAACTTTTCACATTCCTTAATTTTATCTTTTGGCATCTGCTCAGCAGGTTTTATACCGCTGGCTTCTGTATAGGCTGATTTTGCCTCTGCATAATCCTTTTTACCAAAAGCATCGGATCCCTTCTGAATAGCCGCAGTATACTTTGCTTCTGCATCTTTGTCTTTGTTGATTGCGTCATCAATAGCCTTGAGCTGACTCTTGGGATATGCTTCATCTGGTTTAATGCCGGAAGCTTCAGTATAGGCTGTTCTGGCAGGGTTGTAATCCTTTGCTTTGAAAGCCGCATCAGCTTTTAAAATAGCGGCCTGGTATGCTTTGTTCTTTGCTTCAACACCCAGGAGCGCATTCTGAATATTGGCAATCTCTTTCAGCTTATCTTTAGGAAGTTGTTCATCGGGTTTAAGGCCTGTCGCCTCTGTATAAGCTGCTTTTGCATCATCGTATTTCTTAGCCTTCATGCCATCGTCCCCCTTTTTAAGGGCAGCGGTATATTGGGCTTCTTTAGCTTTCAACCCTTTTTCAAGTGCGATGGCTGCATCCACATCTTTTAATTTCTGGGTTGCGGGCGCATCACCTGGTTTAGCTGTGAGGGCTTTCTGATAACTTGTTTTTGCTGCGTCCCAGGCCTTTGTTCCGAAACTTTGGTTTCCGGCATCCATGGCTGCTTTGTATTCAGCATCCTTTTGTCCATTGAGCTTATCGGCTGCAATGGCAGCATCTACTTCTTTCAGCTTTTGAGTTGCAGGAACATCCCCGGGCTTGGCGGTGAGCGCTTTCTGATAGCTGGCTTTCGCAGCATCCCAGGTCTTGGTACCAAAGTTTTGGTTTCCGGCATCCATTGCTGCTTTGTAGTCGGCTTCTTTTTGACCGTTGAGTTTATCCGCTGCAATGGCAGCGTCTATGTCTTTGAGTTTCTGAGTAGCGGGAGCATCACCGGGTTTGGCAACGAGGGCTTTGTTGTAAGCCGTTTTGGCGGCATCCCAGGTCTTGGTACCGAATGCTTTGTCTCCGTCGGCCATGGCAGCTTTATAATCGGCCTCGAGTTGCCCTTTGGATTTCTCTGCAGCAATTGCCGTATCCACATCTTTGAGCTTCTGTGTAGCCGGGGCATCACCGGGTTTGGCAACGAGGGCTTTGTTATAAGCAGCTTTGGCGGCTTCCCACGTCTTTGCGCCAAATGCTTTATCACCTTCGGCCATTGCTGTCTTATAATCGGCATCTTTTTTTGCATTGGCTTTATCTGCTGCAATGGCAGCATCTACATCTTTTAGTTTCTGCGTAGCAGGGGCATCACCGGGTTTGGCAACGAGTGCCTTGTTATAAGCAGTTTTGGCGGCATCCCAGGTTTTGGCACCGAATGCTTTGTCTCCGTCGGCCATGGCTGCAGCATAGTCGGCATCCTTCTTTACATTGGCTTTATCAGCGGCAATAGCGGCATCCACATCTTTCAGTTTCTGTGTAGCAGGAGCATCGCCAGGTTTAAATGAAAGGGCTTTATTGTAAGCAGTTTTAGCGGCATCCCAGGTCTTGGTTCCAAAAGCCTTGTCCCCCTCGGCCATAGCCGCGGTATAATCAGCATCTTTCTTTGCATTAGCTTTATCTGCAGAAATGGCAGCATCCACATCTTTTAGTTTCTGAGTTGCGGGGCCATCGCCTGGCTTAAGAGCCAAGGCTTTATTGTAGCCAGCTTTGGCAGCATCCCAGGTTTTGGTACCGAAGGCTTTATCTCCTTCTGCCATGGCAGCGGTATAATCGGCATCCTTTTTTGCATTGGCTTTATCTGCGGCAATAGCAGCATCCACATCTTTGAGTTTCTGGGTTGCAGGCGGGTCACCGGCTTTCAGTGTCAGTGCTTTATTGTAAGCCGCTTTAGCAGCATCCCAGGTCTTTGTACCAAAGGCTTTGTCTCCTTCAGCCATGGCAGCAGTATAATCGGCATCCTTCTTTGCATTGGCTTTATCGGCTGCAATGGCTGCGTCAACATCTTTAAGTTTCTGGGTAGCAGGCGGGTCACCGGCTTTAAGTGTGAGTGCTTTATTGTAAGCAGTTTTAGCAGCATCCCAGGTTTTGGTTCCGAAAGCTTTGTCTCCTTCAGCCATTGCTGCGGTATAATCAGCATCTTTCTTGGCGTTGGCTTTATCGGCTGCAATGGCAGCATCCACATCTTTGAGTTTCTGAGTAGCCGGAGCATCCCCCGGCTTCAAAGAAAGTGCTTTATTGTAAGCTGTTTTGGCAGCATCCCAGGTCTTAGCAACGAATGCTTTATCTCCTTCAGCCATAGCAGCCGTATAATCTGCATCTTTCTTTGCGTTAGCCTTATCCGCAGCAATGGCAGCATCCACATCTTTTAATTTTTGCGTGGCAGGAGGATCATTCGGTTTAATGCCCAGAGCTTTGTTATAGGCTGCTTTGGCAGCATCCCATCCTTTGGTTCCGAAGGCTTTGTCCCCATCAGCCATAGCTGCTTTATAATCAGCATCTTTTTTGGCATTGGCCTTCTCTGCAGACATTGCGGTATCCACATCCTTGAGCTTTTGGGTTGCCGGACCGTCATTGGGTTTAGCCGTAAGGGCTTTATTGTAAGCAGTTTTAGCGGCATCCCAGGCTTTAGTTCCGAAAGCTTTATCTCCCTCGGCCATGGCAGCTGTATAATCGGCATTGGCTTTGGCATCGGCAGCTGCCTTGGCAATGGCTGCATCGACATCTTTGAGTTTCTGAGTGGCAGGGCCGTCACCTGGTTTAAGTGTTAAGGCTTTCTGATAGGAAGTCTTCGCTGCATCATAGCTTTTGGATCCAAGGCTTTGGTCTCCTGCTGACATGGCAGCTTTGTAATCGGCATCGGCCTTTCCTTTATTGAGATCAGCTGCGATATTGGCTGCGCATTCCTTGCTTTTGTCTATAGGGGCCTTTTCTGTTGGCTTAATTACAGAAGCAGCATCATACTGAGCCTTGGCTCCGGCCCAGTCCTTATTCTGAAAAGCTTTATCACCCGCTGTCATGGCAGCAGCAAAATCATGATCTTTCTTTCTCGCCTGATCGGCCAGTTGCTGAAGCTTGGCCAGAGCGCCTTTCATCTGGTCTGTATAAGCCTGATCAAACCCAAAATCGTCCACTTCCTTGGAACCGTTGAATACAACTTTTGCAATAGGGTTGTTGGTCACCGAATAATCCAGACCGGGATATTGCTCAAAAATCACTACTTCAATTTTCCATTCATTGAATCCATGCTGGGCTCTGTCGTCCGGCACATTATGTGTGGAAATGGCAAATTTCTTCACAATGAACCCCGGTTTGGTAAACGAAATCACATAATCTGCATTTGGTTCGAGCTGGAAGGAGAATTTACCACTACTGGTAGTTGTCTGTGTACTGACAACGGAACCGCTCTTGGTAAGGGTACATATAGCACCTTCCAGATCCACATCCTTACCTTTCTTCTCGTCAGGATGTTCTACACGACCGGCAAAAGTAAAATACCAGGTAGCATTCTGGGCAAAGAGATGTTCTGCAGGAAGACTAAAAAATAGAACGAGTAGAATGATGCTATTGAGGTGCTTCACGTATAATCCGAATGTTTTTGATGTACAATGAGTATGATATCTGTCCAAACCAAGGCCTAAAAATCGTGCCGGGTTGCTGGATGACACTTAAGTTACGAAAAAACGGTTAAAGGTATTAATTTTTCTCTTGAAAAAGCTTTAAAAAGCGCAAGAAAAGGCCATTTTTGCTGTTTATCTTACAATTTTTTTAGCAAACAAAAGTGGTAATGCAAGCTTGGGTTACGAACAAAATATTAACAAATTTCAAGGATGGATTCTGAATCCTGCGGGTAAACGCTGATTCATAATGTACTTTTGTATACAGATCGATTTTGTTAAAATGCAGAACCCTCAATTTTCCTTAGTCCTGGTCCATACCTGTGAACATGTCCATGTATTGTCAGAGAAGATGATTGAAGCGTTTTGCAGTGGGACTGAACTCATTCATATACGTCCCGGTACCTTGAATCAGGCTTCTTTCCGTACTTTTTTGGAAAGCCTGCCCGGATCATTATACCAAAGAATTGTCATACATGGTCATTATGAGCTTGCTGCTTCATTGAAACTGAGGGGTATTCACCTCACCGAATCAGCCAGGGCCCGGGGTAATAGTATACAAGGAAAGAAAGCAGGATCGGGCATATTTTCATCCGCTTCTTTTCACGACCTGCATGATTTGATAGAAAACGGGAAGCATTATTCTTATGTCTTTCTTAGCCCAGTATTTCCCTCTATCAGCAAAGAGGGATACGAGCCTGCTTTTGACAGAAAAGAGCTTAAAATGATTCTTGGTTCAGGGATATGTGAGACACCAGTGTATGCGCTTGGTGGTATAGATCAGGACACCTTGCTTCTGGCAAGAGAACTTGGATTTCAAGGTGCCGCTTTACATGGAGCTTTGTTGACAACGCCTGATCCGGTACAATTACTGGATAGAATGAGAATTCTTTTGGGAGCGAATGCCTGAAGCCCTGTTTTTTGTTGAAAAAGAAATTAGCCCGGGATTTATATTATTCGTAAAATTGTGAAGCCAAGACTTTAGGGGTGTCTGTCTGTATAGATAGGCTGAGATAATACCCTCTGAACCTGAACAGGATCATGCCTGCGAAGGGAAAAGCAATGTACCCTCCCCCTTTTGAGGTACACTCCTCTCCCCCTTTTCGCAGCTAATATGAAATGAGCAATGCAAATTTGTATCAATAATGTCAAGTATGAATTTGAATCAGGCAGCTCCTTAGATGGGGTTCTGGAAAGCCTGGGCCTGAAAGCAAAAAAAGGAATTGCCGTTTCCGTAAACAAGCGTATCATACAAAGGTCAAGTTGGGAGCATGAACAAATGAAGGATTCAGATGAGATTGTAATCATTGAAGCGAGTCAGGGAGGGTAAAAAAAACGAGAAACAGAGCGTAGAGCGATAACCCCGAAAGGGTGACACAATTATAAAATAAACGATATGTCAGCAAAAACAGAAACAAGACCTGATGAAATGATTTCAGGCATTACCCGTAATCCATTACCGGCTTCCAATAAAGTATATGTGCAGGGCACCTTGTTTCCTATTCAGGTCGCCATGAGGGAAATCAATTTATCCGATACCCGGATTGAACACAACGGAAAAGTGAGGACAGAAAGCAATGGATCGGTAACAGTGTATGATACGAGTGGTCCTTACACCGATCCGCATGTCAAAATTGATTTGCAAAAAGGACTTCCCCGCTTACGCGAATCCTGGATTCAGGAACGGGGGGATGCAGAACAATTGCCCCGTTTTTCTTCCCATTATTGTGCAGAACGTCTGCAGGATCACAGCCTGGATAAATTCAGGTTTGAGCATATGCGCATGCCCATGAAGGCCAGGACCGGGAAAAATGTCAGTCAGATGCATTATGCCCGTCAGGGAATCATTACTGCTGAGATGGAGTACATTGCCATTCGTGAAAATCAGCGTATACAGGAACAAACAGCCAATACAAACCTCTCCCGGCAGCATGCCGGTAACAGTTTTGGAGCCCGCACACCGTTAAAGTTCATAACTCCTGAATTCGTAAGAGATGAAGTGGCAGCAGGAAGGGCCATCATTCCTTCGAATATCAACCACCCGGAAGCAGAACCCATGATCATTGGAAGAAACTTCCTTGTCAAAATCAATACCAACATAGGTAACTCGGCGGTTTCCTCTTCCATAGAAGAGGAAGTGGAAAAAGCTGTATGGAGCTGCCGCTGGGGAGGGGATACGCTGATGGATCTGAGCACAGGAAAAAATATTCATGAAACCCGGGAATGGATCATCCGTAATTGTCCTGTACCGGTCGGTACGGTTCCTATCTATCAGGCTTTGGAGAAAGTAAAAGGAAAAGCAGAAGATCTTACCTGGGAAATTTTCAGGGATACGCTAATTGAACAAGCTGAACAGGGTGTGGATTATTTCACTATTCATGCCGGAGTGCTGTTAAGGTATATACCACTCACAGCCAAACGAATGACGGGAATTGTTTCACGGGGAGGCAGTATCCTGGCCAAATGGTGCCTGGCTCATCACAAGGAGAACTTTTTGT
This sequence comes from Bacteroidia bacterium, assembly GCA_044448685.1. Classification (GTDB taxonomy): domain Bacteria; phylum Bacteroidota; class Bacteroidia; order Palsa-965; family Palsa-965; genus Palsa-965. Next base: position 23,952 of record JBIOHC010000013.1, on the reverse strand, counting down.
ACACTCATTTCGAAGAGATTTGTGAGATCATGAAAGCCTATGATGTAGCCTTTTCATTGGGTGACGGACTCCGTCCCGGTTCTATAGCTGACGCCAATGATGAAGCTCAGTTCAGCGAACTCATCACACTTGGAGAGCTTACAAAAATTGCGTGGAAACATGATATTCAGGTAATGATTGAAGGACCCGGTCATGTACCCATGCATATGATCAAGGAGAATATGGATCTGCAGCTTAAACATTGTGCAGAAGCTCCTTTTTACACACTGGGCCCTCTGACAACTGATATAGCCCCGGGTTATGACCATATCACTTCTGCTATCGGTGCAGCCATGATTGGCTGGTATGGTACGGCCATGCTTTGTTATGTGACACCAAAGGAGCACCTGGGATTGCCCGACAAGAAAGATGTGAAAGACGGGGTCATTGCCTATAAAATTGCAGCACACGCAGCCGACCTGGCGAAAGGGCATCCGGGTTCCCAATACAGGGATAATGCATTAAGCAAGGCCCGTTTTGAATTCAGATGGGAGGATCAGTTTAATCTGAGCCTGGATCCCGATACAGCCAGGGCCTTTCATGATGAGACACTTCCTGCTGAAGGAGCCAAGATTGCCCATTTCTGTTCTATGTGCGGGCCTCACTTCTGTTCCATGAAAATTTCCCAGGATGTAAGAGAGTATGCTGCTGAACAGGAAGCTGAAATGAAATCGAAGGCGGATGAATTCCGTAAAGCCGGAAGTGAAATTTATCTTTAATCCAAGCCGATGAATAAACCTTCCCGACCCTTTGCTCTCAGCATTGCCGGCTTTGACCCCAGCGGAGGAGCCGGAATACTGGCTGATATCAAAACAATGGAATCATGCCATGTATATGGCCTGGGAGTTTGTTCTGCCATTACATTTCAGAATGATGAACAGTTTCTGGGCGTAGAATGGATTTCAGAAAAGACAATTATCCAACAAGCGGATGTTTTGTTAGATCGTTTTCAGCCAATGTATGTTAAGATCGGACTCGTGGAAAATATGCATATACTGCTTCGTTTATTGCGGCATATACGAACACGGATTCCGGGAGTCCGTTTTATCTGGGATCCTATTCTCCGTGCAAGTGCAGGATATACTTTTCATACTGTACAGGAACAGCAACTCCTGATGGAGGTGTGCAGGGAGGTGTATCTCCTTACTCCTAACCTGCCTGAAGCTCTGGAACTGGGAGAAACGGAATCAGCTGAACTCAATGCCCGTAAGCTAAGTGAACTCTGCAACGTGTTTTTAAAAGGAGGACACCGTAAAGACCGGGCTGGAGAAGATATATTGATGCTTCGGGAAGGAAAGCACCTGAATTACGGAGGCCGGACACAACCGGTTATGCCCAAACACGGGTCAGGTTGCATCCTGTCTTCAGCGATTACGGCATTCCTGGCAAAAGGAGCTGATCTGCCAAAGGCTTGTCTCCTCGCCAAAGAATATACCCTGGAGGTGCTTGATAGTAATGAAACATTGCTGGGTTTCCATAACCCGTCACCTCACCCTGTTATTTCAGAGCGATGATAGCTAAATTGCATTATATAACTCAGGATCTTCCCGGACATACACATCAGGATCTGACCCGACTCGCCTGTAAAGGCGGAGTGAGCTGGGTACAGTTAAGAATGAAGAACACAGAAGAATCTCATCGTCCCGAGATTGTGAAAGAGACGTTTAGGATTTGCAAGGAATATGGTGCCAGGCTCATCATCAATGATTATGTTTTTCTTGCCCGTGAATTTTGTACCGATGGGGTTCATTTGGGACAAACTGACATACCGGTGGATGAAGCCCGGAAAATCCTCGGGCCTTCAGCCATCATCGGGGCGACAGCAAATAACTGGAATGATTTGAAAGCTATGGCCAGCACATCAGCTAACTATATAGGGTTAGGCCCCTTCCGGTTTACACATACAAAGAAAAACCTCAGTCCAGTACTTGGATCAGAAGGCATTGAATCATTTATTAAACAATTCCGTATGATCTCTGACCTTCCTGTTATTGCCATTGGAGGCATAAAGGTTCAGGATGTTGAAGAGTTGATAAGGGCCGGTGTAAACGGAATTGCTGTTTCCTCTGCTATTGGACAAGATCCGCAACCTGAAGAGGCAGCAAAAAGATTTGTGCTTCAGCTGAAACAGATATCTGAAACTTATATTCCTTAAAATGAGCAACACCCCTGCAAAATTGACTATCGCCGGTACCGTATTAACATCCAGATTGTTCACCGGTACTGGTAAATTCAGTTCATCCCGCGTGATGGAAGAAGCTTTGCTTGCTTCCGGTTCTGAACTGGTTACTGTGGCTTTGAAAAGGGTTGATCTTAAACATCAGCAAACAGATATTCTGGCTCATCTGAATCATGCCCAGTTCCGTTTGTTGCCAAATACATCCGGAGCCAGAAATGCGAAAGAAGCAGTGTATGCTGCAGAGCTGGCGAGGGAAGCATTAAGAACCAACTGGCTCAAACTGGAAATACATCCTGATCCCAAATACCTCCTGCCCGATGCCATTGAAACACTTAAAGCTTCAGAAGAGCTGGTTAAACTTGGATTTGTTGTACTACCTTATATACATGCCGATCCTGTTTTGTGTAAAAGGCTGGAAGAAGCGGGAGTAGCAGCGGTAATGCCGTTAGGCTCTCCAATAGGAAGTAATAAAGGATTAAAGACAAGGGATTTTCTGGAAATTATAATAGAACAAAGTAAGGTTCCGGTGGTCGTCGATGCAGGTATTGGAGCCCCATCGGATGCTGCGGCGGCTATGGAAATGGGTGCAGATGCTGTTCTGGTCAACACGGCCATTGCTGCGGCAGGCAATCCTGTGCAAATGGCCGTTGCTTTTAAGAAGGCAGTGGAAGCCGGTCGTATGGCATTTGAAGCAAAGCTTGCACCTATACATTCCGGTGCCCATGCAACCAGTCCACTCACAGCGTTTCTGAACGATTAAGCATCAGCAGCTATGTTTCAAAATCAATTTAAACAATACGACTGGGAATCTTCTAAAGCATCTATTCTGGAAAAGACCGGATCAGATGTTCGCTGTGCCTTGAAGAAGGACAAAAGAAATCTGGAAGATTTCAAAGCCCTCATCTCCCCTGCTGCTGCTCCATTCCTGGAAGAAATGGCGACACTAAGTCATGCACTTACACTCAAACGCTTCGGACGTACAATCCAGCTTTATGCTCCATTGTACCTTTCCAATGAATGCCAGAATATTTGCAATTACTGCGCTTTCAGTCTGGATAATTCCATTGCCCGGAAAACCCTGAGTGACAAGGAAATTCTGCAGGAAGCCACTGTACTCAAAGCATGGGGTTATGATCATGTCCTGCTTGTGACAGGGGAATCATCGCATGTAGGCATGGATTATTTTATCCGGACCATTCGATTGCTCAGGCCCTTGTTTTCTCATATTTCAATGGAGGTTCAGCCATTGGAGCAGGAGGAGTATGAAATACTATATAAAGAAGGCCTCGGGGCTGTTTTGGTATACCAGGAAACCTATCATGAAGGAAAATATAAGAGTCATCATCCGAAGGGCAAGAAATCAAATTTCGAATACCGCCTGGCGACACCGGATCGGATCGGAAAAGCCGGATTGCATAAAATAGGAATAGGGGCATTGATTGGACTGGAGGACTGGCGTACAGATGCCTTCTTTACAGCTTTACATCTGAATTATCTGGAGCGCACATATTGGGAGACTAAATACAGTATTTCTTTCCCCCGGTTAAGGCCAATCGAAACGGAGCATAAAGGGCAGCATGACCGGAAATCATTCAATACATATATGACAGACAGGGAGCTCGTTCAACTGATATGTGCATACAGATTGTTCAATCCGGAAGTAGAGCTTTCACTTAGTACTCGTGAAAGTGAAAAATTCCGGGATCATGTTTTCCCTTTGGGTATAACAAGTATGAGCGCCGGTTCAAAAACAAATCCGGGAGGGTATACTGCCGCTCCTGAATCACTGGAACAGTTCGAAATTTCGGATGAACGTAGTCCGGATGAAATTGCCAGGATGATTCGTAAAGGAGGTTATGAATCTGTTTGGAAGGATTGGGAAGTTTTCGAAAATACCTAACCCCTCTCCCACTTTCTTTTCTTAGTACCTACTTCTCTGATAATTATCCAGTTATTTTTTTTAGCTTTTTTAAGCAATCGTTTCCTCAACTTTGCCGGGTATCTTATTTTCAAGTATGTCCTTGCATGTGAATAGGGTTTCATTATGTGGATAAGACCAAGAACATCATAAGCCGAAGCTGCACAACGCATGCCTACAAAGGCATAGTCATAAGGGGTATTGGCAAGGTAAGCCGATCGAATGCTGTCGAGACGATGTTTTTGTTCTTTCGTAATCGGAATCTCTATGCTTAATCTTTTTACAGGGCCTTCTGTTCGTTTGAATATACTCCAAAAATTTTCCCTGGTATGGATCACAAAATGGCTATGTCTGTTAGCCGATTTTGAAAACCAATGAAACTTTCCCTGTGGGCCGAAATTAAGTATCTGATTGCTATCCGTTTCAATACCTACATGGCCACCCCAAATACCTCCGAACCATTTGCCTTCTGTAGCCCTGAATTCTTTTTTAGGTTTAGATCCATAGATAAAGTGAACCTTAATTGAATAGGACTCCTGGCTGAACAAAAGAGGGCCTGTCAGAGAGAGAAAGAAGGAAAGATAAACACGAATGTGCCCCAGTTTCATGCCAGCAATTTAGATAATTAATAAACTAAAACATAGTACCTTTACTGTATGAGAAACGATTTTCTCCTGTGAATGTATAAATATGCTTAACAAGGAAGAACAACTTCTTTACAAACGCCATACCCTCTTGCCTGAAATAGGTGAATTAGGGCAGCATAAATTCAAGACTGCACGCATACTCATGATAGGTGCCGGAGGTCTTGGGTGTCCGGCGCTTCAATATCTTGCCGGAGCCGGGATAGGACATATATCAATTTTAGATGGGGACAAGGTGGATGCCAGCAATCTGCAAAGACAAATATTGTATGATACGTATGATATTGGCAAATCCAAGGCTGATTGTGCAGCGGCAAGGCTCCGAAAGATGAATCCATTCATTGAGATCATTTCCCTCCCTTTTCACCTCGACCGCATCAATGCCTTGAATTTGATTGGTGATTATGATCTGATTTTAGATGGAAGCGACAATTTTGAAACCCGCTACCTTGTAAATGATGCTTGTTTGGTGAAAGGTAAGCCATTCATTTCCGGCTCTGTTTATCGTTTTGAAGGGCAGCTTAGTGTCTTCAACTATATGGGAGGACCCACCTACCGATGTCTGTATCCGGAGCCAAACGATATCGGTAACTGTGAAGAAACGGGAGTTCTTGGTACCCTGCCGGGGACGATAGGTTGCCTGATGGCCACAGAAGCCTTGAAAATTATTTCAGGGTCAGGGAAGGTGCTAAGCGGAACAATATTGGTTTATGATGCCATGCATCACTCTTTTTCCAGCTTCCAATTTTCAGCTGTGGATGAAAACAGAAAGCTGACTTTTCTGTTACCCTATGAAAACACTTGTATAAACGATTCGTCTGAGATTTTACCTGAAGAACTTCAGCAGATGATCAAGCACCAGGAAGTATTTCAACTCATCGATGTCAGGGAGCAGGAAGAATTTGACGAGGCTGATATAGCAGGAACTCTTATTCCGCTGGGAACGTTGGAACAACGAGCAACTGAAATCAGAAAGGATATTCCGGTTATTATCCACTGCCAAAGCGGAAAAAGAAGTATGAAGGCTGTTGAGCTATTGAAGAAAAAAGGATATAGAAATGTAAGAAGCCTCTCCGGCGGTATCTTAGGATATTTTAAGATTAGCTAGAACATCCTGGAGGGTCTTTGGTTCCTGATTCTTGTGTCTTATGTCTAACCTTAATTTCCTTCTTCCCCTTCCTTAAAAAATTCCATTTTGTCAATATCTATGATATTGATATTACGGTAATAGTAATTCAGTATTGCAGCATAGGAATAGCCTCTTTTAGCCATCTGCATTGCACCTTCCTGGCACAGCCCTACTCCATGCCCATACCCTCTGCCGGTAAAAATGACTGAATCTTTTTTTTGAACTACCGAGAAGAATGTGGATTTGAGCTGAAAATCACTTCGTATGGTTGTAAGCGGAATACGTGCATCCCTGTCGGTAAAATAAACCGATCTCCCGACCCGGGTCATGTTCATGGCATAAAGCATAGAGATACTGTCATTTACAGGGTAGCGGTGCTTAAGTTCCAGGTAATTTTTCCAGTCTTCAACAGAGATTCTTCTTTCCCACCTTGCATGCGGCATATGTATGCAAAAGGAATCGGGAACAGATTTTAAACAAGCGCTTGGTTTTCCCCATACGTCTTCGGCATTGGCGGTCTGTCCCCCGCAATTGGAACTGAATGTTGTTGAAATAAGACGAAGATCATTGTCCACAGCCACCAGATCCTTGGTCGAGCGGGATGCAAAATAAATATGAGGGTCCTTGGTTTTACCCCGGAAGACCTGACAATGCACTTTGTCGCATAAGTTATAACCATCCCCGGCATGTTTTCCCATATTTGCCAGTGCATAGGTTCTGCAAAGTATGCTTTGAACTTTATAAAATTCCTCTTCAGCAATCGTACCTGATTCTGCTTCCACCACTCCGGCCACATATTTCTCAATATTGACGTGGTTGCAGAGCCGAATCTGATCCGGATTGCTTCGGAGTAACAGATCATCTTCATAAAAACGCAGACCAACCGCCGGAACAATCATCCGGAGTTTAAAACTGCTTCCCGGAGCAATTGCCAGAAAAGAAATATTTTTATAGTGTCCGAGAGAACGTTCAAGGGTCTTTACCCAAATGGAATCACCCAGCTTTTTGAATTCGAGAATACTTGCACTCAGCGTATCGCTTATTATATGGCCATCCCCTTTGAGAATATATTTTCCGGAGGAAACAGAAATGATAAGATCCTGAGGTTTGCTTTCTGTGAATATGCCTATATCAACCGGGGATGCTTTTCCCTCCATAAGTCCAAGCAGGAGGGCCAGGAGAAGAAAACAGTATCTAATCATGTACCGGTTTCAGGTATTTGATCATGTGATCCGCCAGGCGGGCCGAAGCGCCTGCCCCGCCAAGCTTCTTTTTAAGATCGTCCAGTCCCTGCAGTTGTACATCTCTTTTAAGCTTGTCGGAAGTAATATTGATCAATTCTGTTTTCAGATTCTTAAGATTGAATTCATCCTGTATCAGCTCTTTAACAATTTCCTTATCCATGATCAGATTGACCAGAGAAATGTATTTTATTTTTACCAGACTTTTTGCAATCTGAAAAGAAATGGTTCCTCCTTTGTAACACACAACTTCAGGTACGCGGAAGAGACCTGTTTCAAGCGTAGCAGTACCGGATGTAACCAATGCTGCATACGCATTACGCAGTACCCCATACGTTTGTCCGAATACTATTTTGATATCATATCCTTTTAGAAATGTTTCATAATAGGACGCGGGTAAAGAGGGGGCTCCGGCAACAATAAACTGATATTGAGGGAAGGCTTTGGAGCATTCGAGCATTACGGGTAACATTCGTGATATTTCCTGGCGGCGGCTTCCAGGAAGCAAAGCGATCAATTGTTTTCCGGAAGTCAGTTTTAATTCATCTTCCTTGGTATGTTCCAGCGAATCAAGCAAAGGGTGGCCGACAAAGTCAACTTTCATCTGGAAGCGGTTATAAAATTCTTCTTCAAAAGGCAGGATTGTGAACATCCTGTCAACTGAGCGTTTTATTTTATGTATACGGTTCTGCTTCCAGGCCCATATTGCTGGGGAAATATAATAGAATACTTTAAACCCCTTTTCCTTCACAAATTCAGCGATACGCAGGTTAAAGCCGGGATAATCGACCAGGATAACCACATCCGGTTTCCAATCCAGAATATCCTTTTTGCAAAACGCAATATTCTTCAGAATAGTTCTTATGTTCGCCAATACCTCCGTAAAACCCATAAAGGCAAGCTCCCGGTAATGCTTCACAATATGGCCACCCTGGGCTTGCATAAGATCACCGCCCCAGCAACGAAAATCCGTATCCGGATCACGTAAACGAAGCTCCCTCATAAGGTTGGACGCATGCAGATCTCCGGAAGCCTCACCGGCTATTATATAGTACTTCATAGCTTAAGCAATAAATGCAAAATAGGCGATCATAGCCCCGTATATGAACATAGAAAAGAGAATACCTCTTGCTGATTGCATCCGTTCAGAATAGATGCATCCGAAAAAAGGTATCAGATTAGCTATCAGGCAAAGTTTGAAATTGTTCAACAAAATTCCATTATAACGCTGATGTCCGAGGAAAACCTTTATTGGCATGAAATGAAACCCATACAGGTAGTAAATGTAATAGGCAAAGACCGGAAAAAGTATGCCGAGACCAAGGCCAAGGTAAAGGTTGTCGAACCTTTTTTTCATACTTCCAGCATTTTTAAATGTTTCATGGCTTTATAGGCGGTCATGTCAAACTGAATTGGCACTACAGATACATACTTGTTTTCAAGGGCCCAGACATCCGTATCCGTCTCGCCTTTTTCGAAGTTATCAAATTTGCCGGTGAGCCAGAAATATTGTTTTCCGCTCGGATCCATTCGTTCATCCAGTTCTTCAATCCAATTGGCTCTTGCCTGCCGGCATACCTTAATGCCCGCTATTTCTTCTTTAGGAACATCGGGAATATTTACATTCAGGCAAATCCCATCCACAAGACCTTCTTTGAGTATCTTCTTTGCAATTTTTAGAATAGATTCCCTGCCTGAGTCGAAATTCGCTTCCAGGTCATGGTTGCAAAGTGAAAAACCGATAGAAGGTATACTCTCCAGTGACCCTTCAACAGCTGCTGACATCGTGCCGGAATAAAGCACATTGACCGAATGGTTAGACCCATGGTTAATGCCTGAGACACAAAGGTCGGGTTTGCGTTTCAGGATTTTGTTAACGGCAATCTTTACACAATCTACAGGAGTACCTGAGCAGCTGTATTCTTCTGTTGCACCGTGAAAATTTGTTTTTTGAATCCGGAGGGTTGAATTGATTGTTATGGCATGCCCCATCCCGCTTTGAGGCTTGTCTGGAGCCACAACAACAATATCGCCCAGCTCTTTCATGAGCTCGGCCAAAACCCTTATCCCAGGGGCAGTAATCCCATCATCATTCGTAATCAGGATCAGTGGACGGGTTAACGGACTATGGCTCATCGGCCACTAAATTACATAGAAAAGCCGGTTTTTGCAGGCAGAATAATTAAATGAGGGGTGTTAATAAAAAGGGCATTCCGACCCTTGTAGGGTTTTAATTCTTCTGTGTTCCCTCAAACTCCCAGGTCCGTTTCGCTTTGTCACCTTTCATTAATGAAATGGTACCCGTGATATCCTTTCCCTTTATTTCTGCAACCAGCACATATTGTTCATCCTCTTTCTGACCTTTTTCAGTGGCTCTTACTTTGAAATATTTCAGCTGATCTCCTTCTTCTGTATAGCTGCTATCCTTCAGTGTTTTATAGTGCATGGTCTGTATTTTGAGTTTGGATTCAAAATAATCACATACAATCTCCTTCGGGGTAAATTCAACTTCACCTTTTTCGTATTTTTTCCCCTCCGTTGTGGTTTCCTTCACTTCTATATCATACATGCGTTTTTCAAGCTTATCGTTTTTCTTGCTTTTCTGGGCCATACCCGGCAAGGCAAGCAGTAAGCACATAATGGAAAGAAAAGAATTTCTCAGGAAAAACGAGGTTAGATTCATGGTCGGTTGATTTAGCTCAAATTTAAGGTTTTTTATCTTTGTAAAAAAGATCCCATGTCAGATACAAGACCCTTGGCAGAACGTATGCGACCTGCATCTCTGGACTCCTATATAGGGCAAAAACATCTGGTTGGTCCGGATGCTGTCCTGAGGAAGGCGATTGAAACGGGTATCCTCCCCTCTATCCTGCTTTGGGGGCCTCCCGGTGTCGGGAAAACCACCCTTGCCTATATCATTTCACAAACCCTTAAAAGACCTTTTTATTCACTGAGCGCCATAAATTCAGGGGTCAAAGATATCCGGGAGGTTATAGAAAAAGCAAAAGGACAAGGATTATTCGGGGTTGCCAAACCGATCTTATTCATTGATGAGATACACCGTTTCAGTAAATCACAGCAAGATAGCCTGCTTGGAGCTGTTGAGAAAGGTGAAATAACCCTGATTGGTGCTACGACGGAAAATCCTTCTTTTGAAGTCATATCAGCCTTACTCTCCCGGTGTCAGGTCTATGTTCTGAAGCACCTGGATAAAGCAGAACTCTTGCAGCTTCTGAAGGATGCCATCCACAAAGACAAGGAACTTAACAAACGTAAAATTAACTTAGAGGAAACGGAAGCCTTGTTGCGACTCAGCGGAGGAGATGCCCGTAAGCTGCTGAATGTTCTGGAACTCGTTATACAGTCATCACCTGAAGGGGATGTAACGCTTACCAACGCCTTCGTGCTGGAGCATGTGCAACAGAATCTCGCCCTGTATGACAAAGCCGGAGAACAGCATTACGATATTATTTCGGCCTTTATTAAATCCATGCGTGGTTCAGATCCCAATGCAGCAGTTTATTGGCTTGCCAGGATGCTGGAAGGAGGTGAAGATCCTTTGTTCATAGCCAGGCGCATGATTATTCTGGCATCCGAGGATATAGGGAATGCCAATCCTACGGCATTGGTCATAGCCAACAATGCCTTTCAGGCGGTTAATATAATCGGGATGCCTGAAGGCAGAATTATTCTTTCCCAAGCCGTTGTTTATCTCGCTTCTTCCCCAAAAAGCAATGCCTCTTACATGGCAATTGAAGAAGCCATTGAAATGGTCAGACAAACCGGAAATCAGCCCGTACCCCTACCTATACGTAATGCACCTACCAAACTCATGGAGGAACTCGGGTATGGGAATGATTACAAATATGCCCATGCATATGATCAAAACTTTGTCCTGCAGGAATTCCTGCCGGATACGGTAAAAGGGGTTAAGTTTTATGATCCCGGGAATAATGCAAGGGAAAGGGAAATCAGGGAGTTTCTGAAGAAACGCTGGGGAGAGAAATACGGGTATTAGTAACTCGGAATTACGCTAAACCAGCCAAATTAAATCCGTATCCCGATTAAAAGAATGTCATCAACCTGCTCCAGCGGGCCTCTCCACTCTTCTATCGTTCGGTCGATTAACATTTTCTGATCTTCCAGCGGTAGTTCGCTATTCTCTTGAATAAGTTCCTGAAGTTTTTTGTATTTGAATTTCTTCCCCTTGGGGCCTCCGAACTGATCGGCTAAACCGTCGGTTAACATATAAATCAGGTCTCCTTCCTGCAATTGCACATGGCGAAGGGTAAACGGAACATGATCTTTGGGTGATTTACCTACCGGCATTTTGTCGGCCGGATGCAAAGACAACTCCTTGTTACGGATCAGGTAAAAACTGTTATTGGCAGAGGCATAATCGAGGGTTTTCTTTTCCAGATCCAGCACAAAAAGTGTACAATCCATTCCATCCTTCGCATCTTCAAATCCTCCAGGATTCAGAGCCTTAATAATGTCTTTCCGGGCTTCATTCAGGATAAGATCCGGACTGGTAATCTTCTTCTCTATAACTACTTCATTCAGAATGGATATATTGAGCAAACTCATAAAGGCTCCCGGTACACCATGCCCTGTACAGTCAGCCACAATAAGATAAAAGCGCTTATCCTGATACAAAGCCCAGTAAAAATCTCCGCTAACAATGGCTTTAGGTTTATACAATGCAAAGAAGTCTTTGACAAAGCCAGAAATATAGGTATCCGAGGTAATAACAGCCCGCTGAATACGTTGGGCATAGTGAATAGAGTCGACAATTTCTTTCTGACTTTCTTCTATGATGGCTTTCTGATTCTCCACCTCTGCTTTTTGAGCTTCAATCAGCAGGTTCTTATTTCCCAATTCAGTGTTGACTCTTTGTTTTAATTTGTTCCGGTTCCACAAGACAACAGCCAGTATAATCACCAGAAGTAATGTGAAAGCTACACCGTATAGAAACAGCCTTTGGCGGCTGGCAGCGAGGTCCTTGTTTTTTTTCTGTTGCTGCAGGAGGTCGATCTCATTCTGTTTCTGAGTGCTTTTATACTTTTCCTGAAGTTCAGAAGTCTGTTTGTTTATTTTCTCGTCCAACAAACTATCCTTTAATGCAAGGAATTTTCTTAAGTATTGATTGGACGTTTTATAATCCCCTTTGTACGAATAAAGGTCTGAAAAGTTGGCATACGTAATTTTTTCATCTTCCTGCAAATGCAGTTTTTGGGCAATCTTCAGCGCTTCATTCAGGCAAGAAATTCCTTCGTCGTATTTTTTCAAGGTGGCACAGGCTAATCCAAGATTTTCCAGGCCAAGAACCGTTCCGACCTGATCATCTGTCTTGCGGAAAAGCTCAAGGGCCTGCTGGAAATAAGTATAAGCCTCTGCTTCCTTCTTCTGATTCATGTAAATTTCTCCGATATTGCATCGGGTTTGAGCAGCTCCGCGCGTATCTCCGATTTCGTCTTTAATTTTAAGAGCACTCAAATAGTAAGGCATGGCTTTATCGAACTGATTTTGTTCCCCATAAAGACTTCCCATATTGTTGTAGGCCTTTGATAAAGCTCTTTTCACTTCCTTGTCTTTTGGCTTACCTGAACTTATTTCTTCTCTGAGCTCTATGGATTTCCGGATATAGGCTTCCCCTTCTTTGTAATTATGCACGGACACATCTATCCCACCCAGGTTGTTGTATAGACTTGCAATTTTCGGTTTATCGTGAACATGTTCGTAAATTGACAGTGCATTCAGAAAGTTTTTGGATGCCAGTGCGAAATCTCCATTTTTATAAGCGACAGATCCTAATGTATTATATGCCGCACCTAATTCCTTTAAAACGGATGTAAGATCCTTTGGGTGGGATTTGATAATTTTTAAGGCCAATACTATTGCTTTTTCTGCGTATTCCCGGGATTGAGCAGGATCGTGATTGGAAAGATTCCATCCGATTGAATTCAGGCGGTAAAGCTTTAACGAATCTGTTATGCCATTATCTGTAAGCTTCAGCAGGGAGTCTGCTATATTCTTGCGCTGAGCAGAAAATAAAGCAAGTTGAAAAAAAAGAAGAATACTGAATATTATCCTGACCCGCTTCATAATAATGGTTATTGGGTAAAGATAAAATGTTTAGAGAAATGAGCCTTTCTATTGACTAAAGAAAGAATCTACGAATTCATGTTTGTTGAATACCTGTAGGTCATCGATCTGTTCACCCACACCTATGTATTTGACGGGAATCCTGAACTGATGAGAAATACCGATTACTACTCCACCTTTGGCTGTGCCATCAAGCTTGGTAAGTGCTAAGGCATTGACATCGGTAGCTGCAGTAAATTCCCTGCATTGGTTGATCGCGTTCTGACCGGTTGAAGCATCCAGGACCAGCAGAATTTCATGGGGAGCATCCGGAACTACCTTCTGCATAACTTTTTTGATTTTACTTAATTCATTCATCAAATTAACCTTGTTATGAAGGCGACCTGCTGTATCAATGATCACAATGTCCGCACCTTTGGAAAGCGCCGACTGGAGGGTGTCAAAAGCAACAGAAGCCGGATCTGCATTCATGCCCTGAGAAACAACCGGGACCCCTACACGCTCGCCCCATATTTTTATCTGGTCAACTGCAGCAGCCCGGAATGTATCGGCGGCACCAATAATGACTGATTTACCTGCTTTTTTGAATTGCCAGCTGAGTTTCCCAATAGTTGTGGTCTTCCCGACACCATTGACCCCTACAACCATAATGACATAAGGCTTTTTCCCTTCCGGAATACTGAATTCCGTCAGATCCTTATTTCCACTTTCCTGGAGCAGGGAGGCTATCTCCTCACGCAGTACACCGTTTAGTTCGTCAGTACCGATCTTCCTTTGTTTTGCAACACGTTTCTGAATTCTGTCAATAATCTGAAGACTGGTATCGACACCTACATCCGAACTGATTAACACCTCTTCCAATTCGGAAAGCACTTCATCATCTACAGTGGCCTTGCCTAACAAGACACTGCTTAGTTTGGAAAAAAAACTCTTCCTGGTAATGAAGATACCTTTGTCGAGTTTATCCTTTTTGTCTTTCGTGAAGAAACTGAAGATGCCCATAGGGAAGTAAATATAAAAGCTCCTCTTTTTTGAAGAGAAGCTTTAAACCTGTTCAATAATCATACCTTATTTAGAAGCAAGGAAATCCTTGATATGGTCGTTATGCACGACTTCTTCCTTGAAAAAGTAAGAACCTTTAGGTGATTTCACCATTTTAATCACACGGGTGAACTGTCTTCCTTCACCTGTTTTTAATGTTGCTACAACTTTCTTTGCCATGGGTCAGGTATATTATTTGATTTCTTTATGAACGGTCATTTTTTTCAGAATAGGGTTGAATTTCTTCAGTTCCATCCTGTCAGGATCGTTCTTTTTGTTCTTGGTAGTGATATACCGGGAAGTTCCGGGCTTACCGCTTTCCTTGTGTTCTGTACATTCGAGGATCACCTGGATCCGACTGCCTTTCTTTGCCATGTCTTATCGTAAATTAACCCGTGTATACTCCCTGATTATCAATTGTTTTAAAGCTTTTTGTAAAGCCGGTTAGCATAAAACGGGTTGCAAATGTAGCTTTTTTTTAATAATCAGCAAAATAACTGCTTACTTTTCGGCCGGCTTGAAGGGAAATACTTGTTTTTCCCTCATTATTCTCTCAATTTCTTCAGCCTTTGAAGGCAGGGAGGCACTAAGATTTTCCGGCTTGCCGCTTGTAATGAGTATATCATCCTCTATCCTGATCCCTATATTCCACCATTTTTTGTCGCAATCAGATCCTTCAGGGATATATATCCCAGGCTCAACCGTAATTACATTACCGGGCTTAAGCTTACCATAAAGCCCTGCATCATGTACATCCAGGCCCAGGTAATGCGATGTGCCATGAAAAAAATATTTCATAGCTTCAAGTTCATTTTTGATTATCCCCAAGTCCTTCATTCTGCGTGATATAACATTGAAAGCGGCTTTATGTGCTGCCCTGAATTCATTTCCTTCCATACAGGCATTGATTCCGGCAGCCTGTGCATCGTAAACAATATCATAAATCAGGCGTTGTTCCGGACTGAAATGTCCGTTTACCGGCAAAGATCGTGTGATATCTGCTGTGTATCCATGGTATTCGGCCCCCGCATCGAGAACGAGGATGTCGTTAGTCTTAAAATGTCTCCTGTTTTCTATATAATGCAGGATACAACTGTTTTCCCCTGCTCCAACAATGCTCGGATATCCCGGATATTCAGACCCCCTTGCTTTGAACCCATATTCAATAACAGCCTGTGCCTGATACTCTGTCATGCTCGTATCCAGAGAGTGCATGAGGACAGCATGTGACTCACAGCTGATCCGCACAGCTTTACGGAGTAGCTTCATCTCTTCCGGTGTTTTTACTTCTCTCAATCCAGCCATGAACTGGACAAGGGCATAGTTATCTTTTGTATTCAGGGAATTAGTCTTGTTTCTGAAATGTTTCACCAGACTGAACAGGTCTCCTTTGTCATTCTTATCATCCCGGATATCGTCTTTGGGCTCGATACAATAAATCTTATGGAATCGGGGAAAACCCATGGAAAGATCGGCAAATTGGGAATTGAGTAATGCATGCGCAAACCCCAGCTCTTTTCTAACCCCTTCTATACCTAGTCTTCGACCGTTCCAGCTTTCCCGGTAAGGGTTTCTTTCCTGTACAAAGAGCAGTTCATTCGTATAAACAGAATCAATCTGAACTTTTTCCTTAAAAATGAAAAGTAATGCATTCGGTTCAGGATATCCGCTGAGGTAATAAAAATCAGGATCCTGACTGTATTGATAATCCACATCATTGGAACGGTTACGTTCCGGGTTGGCAAAGAAAACGGCAACACTGCTGTCGGGCATTAGGGCACGCAGGGCATTCCTGCGCCCTGCATGAAATTCCTTACTTAATAAATCTGAATCGTATCGGAATTTATCGCTCTGAGAATAAAGAGCAAGAGACATGAAATTTACGAAAAACAGGAATCCGGTACGTAACATAAGTACAAAAGAAAAACGTTGCCACACGAAGTTAGCAACGTTTTTCAGAAAATAGGAGTGCAATTATTTGGTTGTATAACCTTTTTCCCTTGCTTCTTTCAGACAAGCGAAAATACCGTTCTTTGTCACATTACGCAATGCAGAGGTGGAGACCTTTAAAGTGATGGTTTCACCGGTTTCTGGTATAAAGAATGTTTTAACCTTCAGGTTAACATTGAATTTTCTTTTAGTCTTGCGGTTTGAAAAGGAAACCTGGTGTCCAGTGATGGCCTTTTTCCCGGTAAGTTCACATATTTTTGACATGGCAATTCGTTTTTAATGCGCTTAAGTATTCTAAAACAGGGTTGCAAAGAAACAAAAATTAATTGAATCAGCCAAAAAAATAGGAATTTCTGCTCAAAATTGCAGATATATAGGCATTACCCTCTCTGCCGTACCTACCTGCATTACAAGCCATATAACCAGGGTCAGAACAGCTATTCTGCCAAGAACAGACATGCCTCCAAGTATTTTCTGAGTAAAAAGTTCGGCCTTTTGGGGTAATGCATGGAGGATAAAGGCGAGTGCCATCATCCCGAATACTGTTTTGTAATTGCTGATAAGTGGTTGAAATGCGGCTGCGTCAAAATTATAGAACAGCTGATTAAGGATGATTCTGGCTTTTTCAAAACTATCGGCTTTGAACCATATCCAGCAGAAGCAAACAAAATGAAAGGTAATAAGGAATCCCAAAACTTTGAGAAGTTTATCCCACAGTGCTGAGCGTGCTTTTTTAACCTGCCCGAACACTTCCATTCTCATCTTGTCAACAGCAAGTGCTGCACCATGCATTCCACCCCAGAGAATAAAATTCCAACTCGCTCCATGCCACAGCCCTCCCAGGAGCATGGTTGCGAATAAATTAAGATACTGACGGAATTTACCCTTGCGGTTCCCTCCTAAGGGAATATAAAGGTAGTCGCGTAGCCAGGAAGAAAGGGAAATATGCCACCGCCTCCAGAATTCAGTAATACTGGTACTTTGATAGGGTGAATCAAAGTTAGCTGGAATCCGGAATCCCATCCATTTGGCCATACCTATTGCCATATCACTGTACCCTGAAAAATCGCAATATATAACAAGCGCATACCCATACACCCCGAAAAGACATTCTATACCGCTGTGACGGGCAGGATCATTGAAAATATACTCCACATAATTGACATAGATATAGTCTGAGATGACCGCTTTCTTAAACAAGCCTCCAAGAATCAGATACAGACCCTTTGCAATATCATCCTTTGTAATGATAATATCCTGGCGAATCTGAGGAATAAAATCGGAAGCCCTTACAATAGGACCCATAACCAGCTTTGGAAAAAAGGAAAGAAAAAAGCAATAGTCCCAGAAACTTTTTACAGGCTTGAAATGCCTCCGGTACACATCAATGGTATAGCTTAGATTTTCAAATGTGTAAAATGAAATTCCTATCGGCAAAATAAGATGCAAGGGTTGAATCGTTCCTCCTGTTGTTTCATTGAGTATATTAATAAAAAAGTCAGTATACTTAAAATAAAACAGGAGACCCAGGTTTATTACGATACTGAAACCTAAGAGAATTTTTTTCTTAGCCGAGGGGCCGATACGGTGAATCCAGTTGGAGAGATTGAAATCAACAACGGCAGAAAGTATGATAAGAAGGAAATAAAAACCACAGGCTTTATAAAAGAAATAGAGGGAAAATAGTGTAAAAAGGATAACACGGGTGAGTTTTCGCTTATAAACCAATTGGTAAAAGAGAAGGAAGCCGAAAAAGAAAAACAGGAAAAATCCGCTGTTGAACAGAAGAGGGTCTTTGGGGTTGTAGACCAGTGACTCGAATAGTTTATGAAGGTCTATGTGCACGATAGCCTATTTAATATTCCTTTTAAAGCCTTGTTTAATGGCTTTGTAAAACAACCCTCCCTGAATTACATAGCCTGTTCCGGAAAAATGAACCCGGTCGCGTGCTGCCAGATGAGCCAGGTACCATTTTGCCATAGATCCATACCCTCCCATAATGGCATATAAATCCCACCATGCACAGGAATGATTTTCTGCATAATCAATCACTGTATTTCGTGCAACAGTCATATTCGGGTTCTTAACCCTTCCTTTGCGTGATTTTCGGAATGAATCGCCTGGAGTGGTGAGCAGTATTTCAGCCTGAGGATTCCGGACCCTTAGCCGGCTAATCAGGGTATCCATGTTCCGTTCAAAAAGTTCCTTATCAAAAGAGCCACTGAAACCTTCATTGGTGCCCATTGATATGATTATCAGGTCAGGCTGCAAATAGGC
This sequence comes from Bacteroidia bacterium, assembly GCA_044448685.1. Classification (GTDB taxonomy): domain Bacteria; phylum Bacteroidota; class Bacteroidia; order Palsa-965; family Palsa-965; genus Palsa-965. The sequence continues at coordinate 5,429 of JBIOHC010000013.1, read as the reverse complement.
CAGTTGTTCCTGAAAATGCTCACTCAGATTGTAATGCCTGAACTCAGCCCCGTTAACACCTATCATACTATACAATACTCCGGGGTTTCCATTCTCCAGCAGCATTCCATATATGCGGGAGCAACCGGTATCCTTTGAATTGCAACGTATCATGAGCTGGTGCATGGGAGTAGAGAATTGTGCTACCGATACATAGTTATTTATTTCTGTTCCTCCTGCATCGAGCTCACCTATCCTGCAATTCAGGCTGTCGCAGACAACAAAGCTGAAATTTCCAAGCCCTTTTTCATGAAACAGGGAAAATTTGTTAAAGCTGTAATCCAGCTTACCCTGATTCCTTACCAATAAAGAGAGATTTGCATTGGTGTCTTTGGTCTCGATCGTGAAACCACCGACCCCGATAGGCAGACGCTGATCCGGAAAAACATTTCGCTTGCTTTCCCATTTAACATTGCTGGTTGTTTTGTAGCTGGATGGCTCATTCGATTTGGCAACGCGGTATGGAAAAATGAATCCCCTGCCTGAATTTCCAAAGTCCATCTGTATGAGCTGGCGGACTGTTCCGGAGAATAAGTCTGCCTGTATATGAGAATCGCCTATATGCACGATATTTATCCGGGTTCTTTTCCCGCTTTTCAAATCCGAAAGTTTTTTGTAAAATGCTTTCATGGAAAGGCTGTCGTTGTGAATCAAATTCAGCTCCGGATGGATAAATGCATACCGCCTGACTAAAGAGTCTATGTCCGGAACCTGTGCCTGGAGATGTATAATACGGATGAAAATGAGCAGTGCTGCGAATAGCTGCCGATTACAATTTTGCTGTCTTTTTGAATTCACCTACCAGATAATTATATAATAAATTTCCCACTTTCCGGGCTCCTCTCGAATTGAAATGCGTATAGTCGGTATTGGCAAAAATAGTATCCCCTTTCACCCATTTAATCATAGAACCTTCTCCTCCCATGGCTTCATAGAAGTTCCAAAATGCAGTATGTGTATTTTTTGCCACCCTTCTCTGAGCTTCAACAACAACTGGGATAGACGGATCGGTTATGTATTGTCCTTCTACACGGGTTGATTTGTCGCCTGCTCCTATAATCAGAATACTGGCATTCGGAAAACAGTTTTGAAGGTGTCTGACTACTTCCGTCATACCTTTTTCATACCAGCTGTAATCCCGCACTTTTTCATTGACCACATTTACTCCATAATGCAGAATAATGAGATCATAATTCAGGTATTTATTAAGGCCGGAAAGGACCGTAAAAGGCATTTTAGTTAAGGGCAGGCCTGAATTGCCCCGGAAGGAAAGATTATCAAGTACCACACCACTGTCACTTTCCATTGTAAATCCATACACATTTAAAGGTGCGTCGCAATTGAATGTCGCTTTGAAGCCTTGCACTGCATTGGGATACAGACAAACTTCATTGACAAGGGAAGTGCCACTCAATGTGATTGATTTGCTTTGGTTCAGGGAGACGGAATTGCCTGCATCTGATTTGCCGTAGAACAGCCTGACAGAGCCGAAACGGTTGAGGCGTTTTCTTCCCACCGCTGTATATTTTACCCAGCTTTCATTACCGGAAGAAAAGGAGTCTTTTTCAGAGGAAGAATAATACGGGATAAAAGTGTGTCCGGTAATACCAAGACCATGCTCTGCGGATACGGCATCAAGCAATGTCAGGTCTTTCCAGTTTGGAGAAAAGGAATGAATGATACTTTGCCGGAATCCGGCGACTATACTTGTTACCGGCATAAATCCAACACCATCTCCACCAAACTTATCCTGTAGCAGGCTTCTGAAATCCTGAGTAATAAGGTCTCCTTCTATCATAGAGTCTCCAAAATAAGCGATACGGACCTTCTTTTTTCCTTTACCAAGCTTGTTCAGGGCAATGAAAAAAGAACGGAGCCCGCCGGTACTGTCCGTACCGAATTGAATGATTCCCGGATACTGGTCGATCGGAATTTCAAGATGGGCTTGTTCCTGAATTTTCTTATCGGATGAACTGTCCGCTGAAGTTTTAATTACCTGATAGGGCTTGATCCGTGTGGAATCGTTTGCCGCCGAAATGTCGGCAAGAATATTTACTGGATGGATTTCGAACGAACCTGCCAGAAAGTGGAAAGGTGCAAATGAAAAGATCAGCAGGATGGTAAGCGCACCCAGGACCAACAGGAAAGGTTCATGCGATTTATTTTTTTCGGAGTTCATGTTATTACGAATACTTCAAAGATAAAATGTTTTCCAATGCTTACTCCGTCTCTTTGATTATTCGCATCATTCTGTTTATTAACTGCTATGCATAAGGAGGAATAAGAATTTTCCTCAACATGTTAAGGGCAGCTTCAGAAGAGGCTTCAATATTCCGCTCCCGGCTATGGCCGAAGAGAAATTTTCTGGAATAAACCATTCCGCCGGAGGCTACTCCTACCCAAACTGTACCGACCGGCTTGTCTGCTGTTCCACCGGAAGGCCCTGCTATTCCTGATACGGCAATGGTATGCTGTACGTTGAGTCTTTTTGCAGCTCCAAGAGCCATTTCCTCAACCACTTCCTGGCTAACGGCACCGAATTTTTCAAGTGTAGCCCTTTGAACACCCAACAAATTTTCTTTCTGAAGATACGAATAGGTAATGACAGACCCTTCATAATAATCAGAACATCCCGGTACCTGTGTTATAAGATGGGAGATGTAACCACCGGTGCAACTTTCAGCCAGCCCCAATTTTTCACCCCGATGTCTGAGCTCCTTACCAATGATTTCCTGGAGGGTCTCTTCATCAGAGCCATATATATAAGGAGCAATGAGTGCTCTGAGTTCTTCCTCTTTTCGTGCAATATCCGATTCAAGTTTCAGTGCGTCTGCCCCTGAAACGGTCATTCTGAGCCTGACCTTATTCGGAGAAGGCAGATAGGCAAGCTTAATCTTCAAGGGATCCAGGCTGTCTTCCCAGGCTGAAATCAGAGCAGCTAAGTCCGACTCCCCTATTCCCTGTGTCAGTATCGTTTTATGCAGAATATGAGGTAAGGTAAACTTGGCTTTCAGTCTGGGCAAAACCTCATTAAGCATCAATCCTTTCATTTCATAGGGAACACCAGGCATAGAAATGAAAACTGTCCCTTTGTCTTCAAACCACATTCCCGGGGCTGTACCCAGCTTATTACTTAATGCGAGGGCATTGGATGGAATTTCTGCCTGAAGTCTGTTTACCGGATTGACACTTTTTCCATAGCGGGAAAAAATGGTTTCAACATCCCTGTATACATCTTCATTGAAAACCAGTTCCGTATGGAAATACTCACAAAGTGCGTTTTTTGTGATATCATCCCTGGTAGGTCCAAGGCCGCCTGTGATCAATACCACTCCTGCACGGGTTCTGGCGTCATCCAATGACCGCAGAATATGTGCCTTCTGGTCTGAAACAGAAGAGATTTGGTTTACAAACAGGCCAATTTTATTTAGCTCTGCAGCCATCCAGGCCGAGTTTGTATCAACGATCTGTCCGATCAGTATTTCGTCTCCAATAGTGATGATTTCTGCTAACATACCTGTTCAATTAAATTTATGTAAAGATAACGCTTAGGAAGGAAGCAAACTATGTAGTTCATGACCAGGCTTTAACCCTATAAATTTACAGGGTGAAAAGTTTGGCAGAATATTTGTAATTTGCCCCCACAGACTAATCTGCACTACTATGAAAAAAATATTTGTTTCCGTCATCGTTTTGTCCGTTCTGGCTCTTCCGGCATGTTCACAAATTAATTTTAATAAACTGGAAAAAGAAGGTAAAAGCCTGGTTGATAAGGCGGAAGGAAAGAAAACAGACAGTACGGCAACCTTGTCTAATGACGATGTTGTTGCCGGACTGAAAGAAGCTCTGAAGGTAGGCACCAATAATTCAGGTGCGGCAGCCTCTAAGGTGGATGGTTATTATAAAAACCCTGCCATATTCATTCCTTTTCCTCCGGATGCCCAAAAGGTGAAAGACCGGGTGATTCAGATGGGTATGAAGGATCAGGTTGACAAATTTGAGATGAACCTGAACAGGGCTGCCGAAGAAGCTGCAAAGAAATCTGCTCCGATTTTTATTGATGCAATAACGGGCATGACAGTAACGGATGGATTCAGCATATTAAAGGGCGCTGATAATGCAGCCACCCAGTATCTTAAAGACAAGACTACGGCAGCCTTGATGTCCCAATTCAGACCTGTTGTGGATGAAGCAATTAATAAAGTGGAATTGACGAAATCCTGGACTCCGATTGTAACAGCCTATAACCGTTTACCATTTGTGGAGAAACAAAATCCTGACCTTGGAGATTATGTGACAAAGAAAGCACTGGAAGGTTTATTCAAACTTATTGCCGATGAAGAATTGAAAATCCGTAAGGATCCTGTTGCTCAGGTGACGGATATCCTGAAGAAAGTTTTCGGCAGCCTTGTGAAATAAGCACTTCTCATACAATAAAAAAGGGATCGTCCATACGGATAATCCCTTTTTTTGCATGCATAAGTTTTCTAGCTGTTCAAACCAGGCCCTCCTGCAGGGTTGTAAGAGCTCATATGCCCTTCGGCAGGTCTTATGCTCATTACAGGTATTTTAGAGTGGTTCACAATTTGTTTAGCAAAAGGGCCCATATACATTCCGGTGAGTTTAGATTCATGATCGGTCATAATCACAATTAAATCCGCACCAATTTGTTCTGAATATTTCAGTGCTTCAGCCGCCATGTGGTCGCCCAGAATGACTTTCCGGCTGAAAGGAAGTCCGGCTTTCTTGACTACATCTTCAACAGCATCAAGCTTTATATTGAATTTTCCTTCGGGATTATCATCTTCTGAATCGAGGAGACCAAGGATATGAATTTTTGATGCATATTTTTTAGCCAGCTCAATGGCATAAGATACCTTTTGTCGGGAATGGAGGGCGTCGTCAATTGGCAAAACAATATTGCTGAATCCCAGCTTCTTTGCATGGGTTTGAACACTGATAACAGGGCAATTGGCCTGGTTTACAACCTTGTGTGCATTGCTTCCGATGAAATATTCTTCAAAGCCACTGGCTCCATGGGTTCCCATTATAATCAGGTCAATGTTGTTATCATCTGCATATCCAACCACTTCTCCTGCTATTTTACCAGTGGTACAAAGGGTTATTGGTTTTAACCCAGAATCTTTAGTGATCCCATCCGCCACTTCATCCATTTTCCTGGCAGCAATTCCCTGAACGGCTTCCAGATTAGAAAAACGCAGAATAGGCTCAGGAATATCGAAACTGTATTCATTAACCTCCAGAACATGAATTAAATGGAGTTCGGCCTGGAATAATTTAGCCATAAAAGTTCCATGTTCTATAGCGAGTAATCCCGTTTCAGAAAAATCGGTTGGAATCAGAATTTTTGTTACATGAAAGTCTTTCAT
>JBIOHC010000012.1:0-92079 GCA_044448685.1 Bacteroidia bacterium | reverse complement strand
TTGCACTGTCTTGGACTGCCACGGCCCTTCCAACAGAATTCCATCTGCATAAACCCGTGTATGCAGATGTAAAACGAATAATAAAATGATAGACAGGAGCAATATTCCGAGCCCAAGCAGGAAGAACAACTGCCCGGAACCTGCAATGGTTCGTACCGGATAAGGTCCTATATCGATAGATCCTACACTAACAGCTTTGGGATTTTCAGACCAGTAATAAAGGACAAAACAAAATATGGCCAAAATTGTCCTCCGGATCATGGAATACTTATTATATCCCAGGTATTGTTTTTCCTCAAATAATACTTCACCGGTCATACACAAATATACGTTATTCGCCAAGGCGGATCAGGAGTACATGCTTCGTTTCGTCCGAAATCCTGAAGCGTTCATCAATACGCTTGCCTACCAGCCAGGCTATCTTCCCTTTACTCTCAACAACCCAGGCATTGTCTTTTTCCCAGACAGCTGTTTTCCGGTCTGTTAAAAAATCACTCAGCAGTTTGCTTCCCTTCATGCCCAATGGCTGAAAGCGGTCTCCCTTCTTACCCGGACGAAGCAGGAAGGGGAAACTGATTTTATCTGCATCCAGACAGGCAACAGATGAAGAACGGGGGATAGTACCCAGCTTTGCCCTGTCTAAATGCCTAATTTTGAGCACGATGGGGTCATCAATACCAGAATCCTCCCGTTCTATCCAAATGCTCTTTTTGACTTTCTTGGCAGGTATCACACTGACCCTCATGCTGTCCCTGTCTGTCTTTATTATATGGCTCTGAGAAAGAAATGTTTTCCCCGATCGTTTTTCCGATACGGAAAGAGCTTCGAGTTTTCCAATTACATCGTTACTGAAACCAAATGGACTAAGGAATTCATGCAGATATAAGCCGACAGGGTTGAGCTGAGCAATTTCTTTCCAGAACAGAAAATAATGACCGTCTTTATGCAGGAAAATACGTTTTTTCTCTTTTTCTACAGAAGCCTTCACCAGCTCACCCGCCTGTTCTAAATGAAACATGGTCTGGGTCAAACTGTCTCTGTATCCGGGCTGAAGTTCTTCCAGGATGGGAATAAGCTTGTGCCTTATCCGGTTGCGGAGATAATCATCGCCTTTGTTGCTGCTGTCTTCCCGGAACCGGATTTTGTTTGTCTTTGCAAAGGATTCCAGCTCGGGTCTGGTTGCAAATAATAAAGGGCGACGGATAAATCCCCTTGCATGTGCAATACCGGTTAATCCCTTCCATCCGCTTTGCCGTAAAAGATTGATAAAGAATGTTTCAATAGAATCATCTTTGTGGTGTGCCGTTGCGATCAGATCAAACCCTTCTTTACTCCTTACTTCCTCAAACCATTTATAACGGAGCTCCCGTGCAGCTTCCTGCACAGACAAATCCTGTTGAGCAGCATAAGCTTTCGTATCAAAGCGGACGGGGAAAAAATCCGCCTCCATTTTCTTCGCCAGATTACGCACAAAGTTTTCGTCCCCATCCGACTCCTTCCCTCTTAACCCGAAATTGCAATGTGCTAGTCCAAAATCATAACCGGCTTTTTTAAACAGATAAGCCATCACTACAGAATCCAGTCCTCCGCTGACAGCCAGCAGTACCCTGCTGTCTCCGGAAAAGAGCTTGCGGTTTTTAATGTAAGACTGAAAGGAATGCTGCATTTTCAAATTTATAAATTTTCCCGCTCTTTCATTCTTCCAGTCTGGCACCAAGTACTTCAATCAGGGCTTTGGCTTTAACCAGACATTCTTCATATTCCAGCTGAGGATCGCTTTGAGCGGTGATTGCACTGCCTACCGAAAAGGAAAGGTAGTTACGGGAAGCATCGTAGAGGATGGTTCGGATTAATACACTGAAATCAAAATCTCCTTCCGGAGTCTTGTATCCCAAAGCACCTGAATAGAGCCCTCTGGATGTATTTTCATAGCGGTCAATTAAACACATGGCATTTACTTTAGGCGCCCCTGTCATAGAGCCCATCGGAAAGGTGGCATGAATGATATCCCGGAAGGAGACCTCATCACGCAGGTTACAGGATACGGAAGAAATCATCTGATGTACCTGGGGAAAAGAATAAATACCGCAAAGTTCATCAACCTGAACACTGCCCCGTTCGGCAATACGGCTCAGATCGTTCCGCACCAGATCCACAATCATTATATTTTCCGCTCTTTCCTTGAGGTCCTGAAACAATTCATCACGCAGCTGCCTGTCCTCCTGACTGTCTTTTCCCCGCCTTCGTGTTCCCTTGATAGGTTGTGACAACAAACGCTTTCCCTGCTTTTTCAGATAACGTTCGGGGCTTGAAGAAATGACATACACATCGCCAAACCTGCAGAATGCACTGAAAGGAGCCTGGGCCTTATCATACAGCAGGCTGAACAGAGCCACAGGATTCACCTCCACATTTTCAGAGAAAAATTCCATACAAAAATTCATTTCATAAATATCTCCGCGCTGTATATGCTCCTTTATATGCCTGACCTGAGCAAGGTAACTTTCCTTAGTTTGCCTTTCTTTCAGCACAATCTGTTTCTTATTTCCGGTGCAGCCACGAGATTTGAAAAACACTTTTTGATATAATGCTTCTATGCCGGCTTTATCCAGATCCGGTGTATTCACAAGCACTTCCCTCTTCCCTTCATTTTCTTTAAACACAATTGCCGGCTCGAAAAAATGGAAAATCCTGGCGGGGATGGGCAATGGATTCACTGATTCAAGCTGCTCGATGGTATTTTTGTAATCGTATCCTATATAACCAAAGCTCCAGGCTGACACTTCCAAACCGGGTAACGTCTGATCCGATAGTTCCAACTCTTCATCTATACTTGCTTCTCCCGCCGGCTTGCCAAACGCAACAAGCAGCTCGTTATTCCACGATGCCTCCATCGTATTACCCCGGAACAACATAAAATCCGAATCATGATAATTCATACCTCTTCACAAAATTTTATTTTATTGAAATGACTTTTATCACTTCTCACTTTAATAAATCAGCTTTATTTCTAACCGTTGCTTACAGATGTAAGATTTCATTACTGTTTGTAAGGATTAAAAAGGGATATACCTGCTCCTATGAGTACATTTATTTGCGAATATACCTTAAGATTAAAGAATTAACGGAATAATTCATATTGATTACAGCGTTATGAGACAGTTTCGTCCTTCCTTCTTCTTCCTGCTCCTGTTCCTCCTTTCCGGGCATAGTATTTCAGCAGCATCCTTTTATTCCAAAGCCGCTGGGGGCAATTGGAATTTGGCAGCGACCTGGGTCACGGCATGCGGAGGCGCTACCGCAGCAGGTTCTGTTCCCGGTGCAACGGATGATGTATTCATTTGCTCAGGAACAGTCAATTTTACGGCTACAGCCAGCTGCAAAAGCATCACTGTAAATAACGGCGGCACACTGACTTTCAATACGAATACTGTTACCCTTAACGTCTCCGGCAATATCACCGTAAACAGTGGAGGAATTGTTAATTATACCGTTAATGGAGCAAACTTAACCGTTAACCTTGGTGGTAACCTGGCCTGTACTGCACCCGGGTCCTTTAGCCTGGTAAGAAACGCAACCAAATACGGAACCCTTGTTTTTAATGGCAACTCCAATGCGGTGGTATCAGGCAACGGCTCCATTTCCCTATGCGCTATGACACTCAATACCGGCGCTGCGGCTACGAATGTAAGTGTAACTGCCACCAGCTTTCTCTTCCTTACACCCTATTATTTCAGACTTACCCGCGGAACATTCAAATGGAATAATATGGCCACCCTGACCGACTGTTACGACAACGGATCATCCTCAAGACTGACCGTACCTTATGGAGTTACCCTCGAATCGGATGCCGGAACAATGAATCTATGCCAGAATGGGCAAACGACAATCTCAGGACAGCTGCTTCTCAACGGAGGTACTGTCAATACCGCCTCTTCTGCAGGAGGATCGGTAGACCTGGCTTATCTGGACAACGGAGGAACTCCACAGCTAATCATAAACACCGGCACCCTGAATGTGTACGGAGGCATCAATGATAACGGAAACTATTCTAATTATATAGACTTTGAAATGACAGGTGGGACCATTAACCTGGGCCTTGGAGGTGGAGGCCCTAACTATGAAAACCTGCTTCTGAATAACCTGGCTAATGGAAAAACCATTATGACCGGAGGACTTATCACTTTACAGGATGCAGCTGTAAACAATTCCTCACTTGATCTGGATTTTGGAGGGTCAGCCATTGGCGCAATGGGTTCAGCCACTTATAATGTAAGTGGGGGCACGATACAGTTCGGCACGGCCTCCTCCTCCGCCGGAGGTAATTACTTCTGGTTTCAGGGATATGCCAACACAAACTATCCCAATATGTTTGTGAATGGGATTTCCACTTCTACTGCCCTGCTTCAGTTGAACAATACTTCCAACTTTATATTCAAAAGTCTGAATATAGGTAACAGCTTTTCCACTTTTGAAATGCGTTCTGCATCCGGGGGCTCGTCCAACCAGATGACCATAAACGGAACAAACGGAACAGATGCCTTCATGAATTCCGGTACATTTACCCAGCGTACCTCTACTGTAATCTTTAACGGTACCATGCAACAGAGCATTGGGCCATTGGCAGGCAATACAACCACTTTTCACAACCTGACAATCAATAATTCATCCGGCACAACGAGCGCCACAGGGGTGATACAAAAAGTAGCAACTAATCTCGATGGTACCGGTGTCATGACATTCAACAACGGTTCATATGCACTGAATGGATTTACCCTTACCCTTCAGAACGGGACTACAGGTGCAATGACAGGAGCGAGTTCATCTTCATACCTTATCAGCGAGGATCAAAGTACAGGAAACATGTCATCGGCAGTTCAGTGGAATATTGGGAATGCCGCTTCATCCAGTAATTTTGTATTTCCATTCGGGTACGGCGGCTCTTATATTCCTTTCACATTCGGGGTAAGTACTGCTTCCGGAAATACTGGCACAACTGTCACACTTGCAACCTACGAATCGACCAACGGCACCAACCTGCCTTATCCGTCAATGACCGGACAGGTAGTAGGCAGTACCACAGGAGCCCTGGCTAACGCAATAGGCTGCCATCCCAATGCATCCAATAATTCGGATCTGATTGTAAACAGGTATTGGGAAATAACTGCCGGTACTCAGGCATCTCTTGTGGCCTCCCTTACCTTCAGCTATCTGGGTTCCGAGAATCACACCATCGCACTGTGTGGCGGAGGGCCACTCGGCTTACTGAGCCCCCAACGCTGGGATGTAACAGGTGGTTTTTGGGGCGCCATGATTGCCGGGATCAGTACCATTACCGCTGTCTATGGCCTGGGAACACCCGGTGTGACAGCTGGAGTCGGTACCGTCACAGCCGGAGGGATAAACACATTTTCACCCTGGATATTGGTAACGACAGCCAGTCCCTTGCCTGTTGAACTCCTTGATTTCACCGCCCGTGAAACCATTCAGGGAAGCGTTGATATCGTTTGGAAAACAGCATCAGAAACAAACAATGCCTTTTTTACTGTTGAGAGATCGGCAGATGGACAGCATTTTGAATCCCTGGAACAAACCCCCGGAGCCGGCAACAGTTCCTCGGTCAATACGTACAGGACAAAGGATCTTAAACCGCTTAAAGGCATTTCTTACTACAGACTCAGGCAAACGGATTTTGACGGAAAAAGTACTTTATCGAACCTTGCTGAAGTCAATCTTCAGCACCCTTCCTCTTTCCGGATCTATCCGAATCCTGTTAACGGACACGAACACCTGACCCTTGTTTTCAGTGAAGACCCCGGCATGGAAACACTTGTGAGTATCCAGGATCTGTCAGGCTCCTGTGTGTATTCCAAAACAATTTCTGCTCAGAAAAGCGAAGGTAACAGTGTGGAAATGAATTTTCCGGACTTTCTGGCAAAAGGAATGTATTTTGTTATCGCCAGCAATAATCATGGGATGTTCAAACAAAAGTTGATTATCCAATAAGTTATTTCGTTGTGACATGCTGAACAACCATTTCTTTCAAAGCTTCAATCCAGCGCGGGTTGTCATTCAGGCTTTCAACCAGCTGCACTTTTTCTCCTCCATGCTTACGGAAGAGTTCATCGTATTCCGTTCCTATTTCATATAAGGTTTCCAGACAGTCCGCCACAAATGCAGGTGAAAACACGAGGATTCGCTTTACACCTTGTTTTGCTTTTTCCTCCAGCACCTTATCTGAATAAGGCTTAATCCACTTATCATCCAGCCTGCTTTGAAAACTGGATGTGTATTTCCCTTCCGGAATATTCAGTCGGGCTACAAGCGCCCTGGTAGTTGCCAGACAGGATGCACGGTAACAATACAAATTACCTGCATGGATTGTATCGCAACAGGAGCCCAGATTACATACCCCTCCTCCATAATGTGCGGAACCTTTGCGTATATGCCTTTCCGGTAATCCATGATAACTGAACAGGAAGTGATCGTACTTTGATAAATCATACTTTTTTGTCACCTCCACCCAGGAATCCAGAAATCCTTGCTGATTAAAGAAATAACTGACGATTTCAAGAGATGGCGTCACTTCCCAACCCTTGATGATTTGCAATGCCTTCTCAACGGAAGAACCGGTACTCGATGAAGCATATTGGGGATACAAAGGGATCAGGATAAGCTTGCTTACCTGAGCCATGCGCATCCTGTCCAATGCTGATGCGATGGTGGGCTTGCCGTAGCGCATACCCAGATCGACAACGAAATCAGGTCCCAGGCTTTCCTGGAGGCTTTTCATCACCTTATTACCGTGTATAAGCAGGGGGGAGCCCTGATCCGTCCAGATTTGCCGGTACAGTTTGGCCGATTTTGGAGAACGGAAAGGAACAATAATTCCGTTGACCAGCAAAAACCGGCCTACAGGATTTATATCGATGACCCTTGGGTCATTCAGGAACTCGGATAAGTATTTTCTTACATCACCTGTTGATGGGCTGTCTGGCGTACCCAGATTAATCAGTAAAACTCCTGTTTTCATTGCGTTTAGCTGGAATTAGAATATTCTTCCGAATCAGACCGGCCCCCAAATTTAGGATTTCTTTGCCTGAATCCACCGCCACTTCCATTCCACCCCGGTATGAGATTTATCACTTTTTACCCCGAATTCTTACATAGGCAAGTAGAAGGCTTCATTCGTATAATAAATGCTCTGCAGATGGACTAATCTTGTAATGCAACACCATCACACCTTCGCCCATGAAAAATCTGCTCGCCCTCTGCTTCCTGCTTTTTGCTGTTACAGGAATACAAGCTCAAAGTATTGTTTTCGAAGCAATGTTTCCGGAAATAGATAACAAACCCGGAGCTTCCATTTCACAGACTGCTGATGGTGGATATATCATAGGAACTAACTACCAAAATCTAACCATTGCCGGAAAAGGAATCTGTCCGATCATTACCCGAACCGACAGTTTTGGAAATGAATTGTGGGAGAAGAAACTCAATTTTGAGTTTCACCTTGCTTCCATGTTCCAGACACCTGACGGAGGTTATATTGCTTCCGGCATGACCCATACAGCTTCCGGATCTCTGGCCGGAGCACTTATGAAACTAAATGCAGCCGGTGATCCTGTTTGGACCCGGAACTTTATCAGTTTGCAATTATCAGGCTCCCCGCTTTCATCCGAAACACTGACCCGTACCTCAGATGGAGGATTTGTTCTGGCAGGCTTCAATACCAATGGCGTCTATTTACTCAAAACCGATTCTATCGGAGACAGTTTATGGGCTAAAACAAGCATCAACAGCGCCATCCGGTCCACCTACAGCATTGCCACAACCCTTGACAGCGGTTTTATCGTAACCGGATGTGCCGCAGGGCAGGTCCTTCTTACCAAGACAACATCAAATGGTGATAGTGCATGGATGAAGTCTTACGGAAATATCAATTACAATCAAACAGGACTTTCTGTTAAACAGACAAGCGACGGAGGGTATATCATAGCAGGCCATTCAAATGCTCCCAATGCATCCTATTACATCATAAAGACCAATGCCAACGGTGATACCCTCTGGACCAGCATGCCTTCCAATACCAATTATGCACTGAGCAATATGCATATATGCCAGACTAAAGACAATGGGTATATACTTTTTGGAGATCACTATCCCGGTGTACGTCTGATCAGGTTGAAATCAACCGGAGCAGTTCTCTGGGTGAGAAACTATGGTTTAGGTGCAGAAAGTTATTTAGGCTGCGGAACAATGGCCAGAGATAATGGATTTGCGGCAAGCGGATATACCCGTAACAATGCGGGCACATCAGGTACATATCTGCTTAAAACAGATACTTCGGGTTTCAGCAATAATATCATCATGGGTACACTTTACTTTGATAAGAATAAAAATTGTGTACAGGATACCGGAGAAGCCGGCCTGCTTTCCAGACAAGTGGTCCTGACTCCCGGAGGCATAATCACAAATACAGACAGTCTGGGTAATTATTCCTTCCTGGTACCTTCCGGAACTTATACCGTAACTCTTCCTGCTGCTCCCTATTACAACCTTTCCTGCCCGGGTACAAATGCCTATACCGTAAATTTCCCGGCATTGGGTGACAGCAGCAAGAATCATAATTTTGCCGATACGGTCCTTGCATCCTGCCCTGACCTTACGATGAACATTGGCACCTGCGGACTTGGTGCATGCTTCCGGAACACGTATTATTGCAATTACGGCAATCAGGGAACACTTGCAGACAGCAATGTGATTATCGTATTGCAAGCCGATCCGAATGTTATTTTTGTCAGCAGTTCTATTCCCTGGACGGTCCTCGCTCCCAATACTTATTCCTTTAATGTTGGAATCCTGGCTCCCGGTCAAAGCGGCTCACTTTCAGTTGTTGATTCCGTTTCCTGTGCCGCCCCTATGGGTGTAAGTATCTGCCTTACAGGCCGGATCTCTGCTCCGGCAGCAGAATGTGATACTACCAACAACAGCTCAACCGATTGCCATACAGTCAGCGCTTCTATGGATCCGAATGAAAGACAGGTTGCTTCCCAGCAATTCAGCACCAAAGGCTATGTAACCCAGGAAACCATTCTTCCGTCCGACAAGCTTGAGTACCTGATCAAGTTTCAGAATACAGGTAATGCAGCGGCCGTAAATATCACTGTTACAGACAGCCTTTCCAGTCTGCTTGACCTTTCCACTCTGCAGCCTTCCGTTTCCAGCGCTCCATTTACTTATAGCGTAGGATCCAATGGTTTGGTCAAATGGCATTTCAGCAATATCATGCTTCCTGACAGCAACACGAACAAGGCAGGCAGCACTGGCTTTATACGTTACACCATTAATCAGAAAGCCGGCAATCCCGGAGGATCGGTGATCCAATGCCGCTCCAGCATTGTTTTCGACCTGAACAAACCGGTACTTACCAATGCTACAGTAAATACCATATTGCTGGTTACCGGAATGAAGGATGCAGGAAGCCAGAACCTCAGCGGAAGCCGTATTTACCCTAACCCGTCCAACGGATCGGCCAGTCTTGAAATCAATATCCAAAGCCTGAAAAGCGGCTCTGAAATACGGTTCAGTATATATGATGCGATGGGTAAGGAAATAAGTTCATCTCTGATCCCTTCCGGAACTACTCCGGCCGGCTCAACAGGTACAATTACCTACCCGCTTGAATATGGAGACCTCGCAGTTGGGATGTACTATTACACCGTCCGTAACGGAGATCAGGATCTGGGCCGGGGCAAAATGATGATACGCTGATTAGCTGTGCAATGCCCTCTTTGCGGTTGCATCGAGACAGGCTTCTTTTATAGCCTCAGTATATGTAGGATGGGCATGGCTCATGCGGGCAATATCCTCTGCACTGGCACGGTATTCCATGGCCACTACAGCTTCTGCAATCATATCAGCAGCACGCGGACCGATCATATGAACTCCAAGAATTTCATCCGTTTGTTCATCGGCTAGGACTTTTACAAAACCATCCGTATCTCCTGAAGCGCGGGCCCTTCCGCTGGCTTTGAAAGGGAATGATCCGGATTTGAACTTTCTGTTCTGAGCCTTCAATTGCTCCTCTGTATACCCTACGGAAGCCACTTCCGGCCAGGTATATACAACCCCCGGAATAAGATTATAATCAATATGCGCCTTTTGTCCAGCCATCGTTTCGGCAACAAACACTCCTTCTTCCTCCGCCTTATGTGCCAGCATAGGTCCTTTGACAACGTCACCGATTGCATAAATTCCCGGTACATTGGTTTGCAACTTAGCATCCGTCTCAATCCGGCCACGTTCATCGGCTTTCACACCTGCCTTGTCAAGCCCAAGTTTGTCGGTATACGCTTTTCTGCCAACAGCAACAAGGCAATAATCACCTTTAAATTCGACCTTTTCTCCTTTTGCATTCTCCGCTGTCAACAGCACAGATTTCCCTTTGTTGCTTACCCCTGTTACTTTATGGCTGAGATAGAATTCAAAACCTTCCTTTTTCAAAACTTTCTGCAACTCTTTTCCGAGTGAGCGATCCATCGTTCCGATTATAGAATCCGTAAACTCAACAACAGAAACCTTTGCACCCAGCCTGGCATAAACAGAGCCCAGTTCAAGTCCTATAACTCCCGCACCGATTATGAGCAGATGTTCCGGCACTTCTGTCAGGTTGAGAGCCTCTGTTGAGGTAATGATTCTTTTCTTATCAACGACCACCCCGGGAAGGGTGCTGGGCTTTGATCCCGTTGCAATAATAGTCTTGTCTGTTTCCAATTGGTATTTATTTCCATCGGCCCCTGTAATTTCTATTGTCCTGGCACTGGTAAAACTCCCGTGTCCGGTGAAAACCGTTATTTTATTTTTCTTCATCAGGAAATTAATTCCGTCGCAGGTTTGTTTAACAACCTCTGCTTTACGTTTGATCATCTGAGCCAGATTCACCTTTAAATCCTTTATTTCAATACCATGTTCTTTAAAATGCAGGTTGGCATGCTGATAGTGCTCAGATGAATCAAGCAATGCCTTGGAAGGAATGCAGCCTACATTCAGACAGGTGCCTCCAAGGGTAGAATATTTTTCAATGAGTGCTGTTTTCATACCCAGTTGTGCACAGCGTATAGCAGCTACGTATCCACCCGGACCGGAGCCTATAATGGTTACATCAAATTTTTCCATGATCCTGTTTTATTTCGTGATGCAAATTTAGTGTTTATTAATGCCTCGTATCATCAAACTCAGGCTCCAGAGCAAGAGTATGAGTCCGGCTGCCATGAAAGCCCTTGCTATGTAATCACCGTGTCTCACATAAAAAGTGAGCTTATCCTGCAAGGTAATCTTTCCTTTTATTGCTGCCGGCACCCACCAGGAGGTTGCCTGGGAAACGTCCCCTCCTTCATTGATAAAGCAGGACACGCCCGTATTGGCTGAGCGTGCAATACAACGCCTCGTTTCTATGGCCCTTAAACGGGCATACGCCAGGTGCTGGTGATATCCGGGTGTATCGCCCCACCACCCGTCGTTTGTAATGATGAAAATCACATTGGCTCCCTTTTTAATGTAATCCGTTACATATTCACCGAAGACGGATTCATAACAGATCACAGGAGCTATTTTTAATCCATTTTTCTGATTGGAAACAAATACTGACCGTTCGTCTTGTTCGCCTAAAGAACCTGTTGTACCTCCGAGATCAATGGCATATTTTTCAAGAGGTTTTAATAAAGCGGGGAATGGCATACGCTCTGACCCCGGAACGAATTTTGATTTATGGTAAAGCTGTAAAGGGCCTTTACCGGAAAGCATCACAGCCGTATTATAATCTTCATAATAGTTTTCGCTGTCGGTAAACTTACGTGCAGTAGGTGATTTCTTCTCACCGGGCATATACTGATACCCGGAAGCAGCTCCGATCACAATATCCAGCCCGGGGTGCTTATCCTGAAAATACCGGAGCATATGAATGCTGTAACTCCGTTCCATATCATTCTCCCATAAATTTTCCTGAATTGCTGTTTCGGGAAATACAACACAGGCCGTGGTTGAATCGATCTTTGTCTCCGCGAGCTCCATCATACGCCCAAGCTGATCCTTGTAACTCCCGTTGAACTTTTCATGGTAAGGATCTATATTGGGTTGTACAATTACAACTTCAGGCTCTTTACTGTATTTTACATTCCAGGAAACTACCCCCATTTGTTTCTGAACAGAATAAAGAACAGGTATAAGCAATACCAGTGAAATTCTTAAAAGTCCTTTACGCTGCATCTTCCTCTTCATTTCAGGGGTTGATCGCTCACGATTTTTCATCAGGAATTGAAAAACCATAAAATTGATGAGGAATATCCAAAGCGTTCCTCCAAATACTCCGGTATACTCATACCATTGTATCATCCAGATCTTATTGGCAAATACATTACCCAGGGTAAGCCAGGGCCAGGTAAGATCCCAGCGCAGATGGAGAAATTCAAAAGCCATCCAGAAAGAAGTCAGGACAAAGAAAGCCAGCCGTAGCGGAAGCCGTTTCATCACCCTGTGATAGGCCCAGAATACGGTAGCCATGAAGAGGGTATTGAACACAACTGCCATAACAGCACCTCCGAATGATGCATTCTTAACCCACCAGGTTGTTATCAGGTTCCAGATAAAAAAAGCAATATAGGCAAGGAGGAAAATTTTAAATGATCTGAATCGTGTGTTTGATAAGGCAATCTGTCTTTCTGCCAGGAGCAGGGGAACAAATGCAACAAAAACAGGAAAAGTAAGTCCGCCCGTTTCAGGCCAGGAAAAAGCAAAAAGCATTCCGCTGAGAAGAACCAGAAAAAGAGGATGTCTGAAAATCACGGCATAAAATTAAGAGAAATTATGCCCTGCCGGTATTAATTATTAAACCGGTTTATTTATGCTGAAAACCGAGGTAAACAAGTAATGCAGGAGCCGTAACAGTAAGCAGGGTAAAAACGGAATTCACATCTATCGTATACCGGCTCTTCTCTTCACTGGGAGAGGGTTTGGATTTAATCTCAGTCACTTTCCAGGCTTTGTCATAGCTCACACTCAGATCCATATAGGGTCCCAGTGTTTTCTTCCCATTGGTCTTACCCTGGCACATAGGGAATGTTTTACGTTCAGTAGTCCTGTATTTGTAAATATATACGATCTCGGTATCGATCCTTGATTTGATGGAATAAGGCGGAATGCCTAAGGTGGTATCAACCTGCA
Source organism: Bacteroidia bacterium (assembly GCA_044448685.1). Classification (GTDB taxonomy): domain Bacteria; phylum Bacteroidota; class Bacteroidia; order Palsa-965; family Palsa-965; genus Palsa-965. Next base: position 78,858 of record JBIOHC010000012.1, on the reverse strand, counting down.
CCCTGCTCATTCCGGGTTTTACCGCAAAGGCCTGATCGGAAGAGGCGAATTTTGGGGATCGGACTATGCAGGAGGTGAATGCTACACAAATAAAGAGAGGGAGTAGATATTTGCTCATGCTGTTTAATTTAACGCATCAGGAACATTTTTCCAAAACCTTTGTCAAAGTAATTATCCGCGCCACTGTCCATATGCTCTATATTGTCGGAATTAATTTTGGTCAGCACCCTGTAAAAATACACTCCATTGGCCAGACGGTCACCGAACTGATCCCTTCCATCCCATGCATACTCAGTAATATTTCGCCCTATATGAAGGGGTCCAAGATCGGAGCGTTCAATTTCCCTCACGAGTTTACCGGCTACAGTCATGATCTGAATCCGGAATGTAGTTGGCACTTCAGACCCTGTTATCGTAAATACAAAATGAGTCGCTGTTGTGAATGGGTTAGGATAATTCATCACATTGGTGATAGCTGCATGATTGATCACATCAAAATGAATCTGATAGTCTATGGCACCACTGGCATTATTGGAGCGGTCTTTTGCCTGAACAAACAGGGTGTAAATCCCATCTGACTTCAGAATAGGCGTGTAATTCAGACGGCAACTGTTTTTTGGAAGGACGGCAGGGGTGAATGTTATCTGGTTCCTGAAAAACACAGGTTGTACAGTAGTTGAATTCGGGTATTGCAGAAAGAGTTTGAAATCAGCGGTATCATTCAGAGCCAGATACTGATTCTCATCTTTCAGACTGATAAGCACATTGGGTTTAGCAGAGACGATATCCCCGTCGAGAATATGAACACCGTCAAAGGTCACGTCGAGTAACGGGTTTACCTTATCACCCGTCACAAGGAAGGTTTTTTCGATCAGATTGTTAAAATGAAATTGTTCATTAAACGTACGCACCGTGGAAAGGGGATTGGCTTCCATCCATAAAGTATTCAACCCCGGATAGCCGGTTGTTACAACTTTAACCGTATCAATAAACCATGAACCTATATTGAGAGGTGGTTTGCGCACCCGGAATGTTTTTCCGTTGGCCAGCACAAGATTATGCCGTACATGATTCTTATCCACCAGCCAGTAATTGATCAGAATAGAATCTGTGACATTCTTATCCCCGATATTTTGAACCGCGCATGTCATGGTGAGAGTAGCGCCTTCCTGCAGGGTATCCTGTTTCATTGAAAAATTCAGGGGTGGGTTCACTGCTATTTCCGGGGCCTGGCTGTATATGACCTGCCAGCGTTTAATCTGGGCGGGAGTACGACTCGTATCATCACGCATATAAGCTACAAGCCGGATGTATGGATAGTTGAGCGCATTGACAAAAGTGGGCAGGTTATAGACATCTTTGGTGGTATCCGAAAAATTATACAAAGCAGTCTGCACTCCGGAAGCGCTGATACCGATAAGTCTGACAACGACACTGTCATAATTCGGGGTTTCCAGGTGTGTCAGACGCAAATGAAATTCATCCCAGCTTTTTGCAGGTCCTATCACTTCTGAAGCCACATAGCCGGAATTCCAATTGGTTCTAAGGGTTGAATCGAGTGTAATCTTTTGTCCGGGATTAGCCGACACCAATTCCTTGGCCTGACCCGGGAGCCATCCTTTACGACCCAGAAAGACGTATGAACTTTGTGTTCCAAGTGTTGTTCCAACCTTCGTACAGCCCAGATTCCTGAACTGATTAATGAGTCCAGGTGTATAGGAATTTACCGAGTCATACGCTCCGGCTGCTGCATTTGTGAATCCGAGAACATAATATCCTGCAGGAATGGATGACATGAAACCTTGCATGCCCGACTGGGCCGCTCCGGGAGTATCATAAAAGTCATATGCATTCAATGGAGTATTGCAAACACAAACCGTATTATTGGTTCTTACATCATTATAAGGCAATACGATATTCGTTGTACATACGGTATCAAACCCCCATGGCTTCAGACTTACAGGGTTTAACACAGCGAAAGAAAATCCGGGAACGGCACAGGAGGATTCTTCCAGGGTAGTACCGTTAATTTTATAATTCACATCCGGCCAGTCATGGCCGTTAATGGCCATTATGGCATTATTGATCTCTATGGATTTGACATCGTTTACAAAGTTGAACAAACGCTGAGCTCGTGAAAATTTAACGAACTGGTATGCGTCGTTTTTAAATTGAAAAAAATGTGCCTGTTCCCAACCTCTTTTGCCGGTAATGTACTGGAATGAACTTTCCTTCCACCGGGCTTTGTTGGAAGTACCAGCGGTATCAGGTGATATTCTCCAATAATAAACAGTACTGTCGGTCAGATGTGCAACAGGAGGTTTCCAGGAAATAACACCACCCGGCATATGGCTCAGAATAGCTGTTTTGAAAAACGGACTGTTATAGGTATCCGTTGTATCGAATTGTATACGGTAATCATGCCTGGGCTCGAGCGGGTTGGCCGTAGATGATTTGAGTGTGACGGTATCGTAAGGATAAATGGCATCATTATAAGGCCAAACGGGAAGAATGGAACTGCCCTGTAACAACAGATCCACATCACCCGTGGAATTGTTGGATTTGGTGATTTCCGTAATACGGTTGGTAAAGTCAAGCACAACCGAAATTTTGTTTAGACCAATACCTCTGTTAAAGTCGACCGGTATTCTGAATTTTACTGAATCTTCCCAGGCAGGAGCTTTGACAAATTTTTTGTAGGCATTGGTATCCCCATTCGGGAATTTACGCAGCAACCTGACAAAGTAGGAAGCCGTATCTGCTCTTCCGTTGTTATGCATGATAGCAGTAACGGTAACCGAATCAGGGTTCGTATTGGTATCAAAACTAAGATCCGGGTTACTGATTGCATAATCCGGCAAGCGGGGTGAAGCGATGACCACTGAAGGGTCTCCATCCAGTGTCATGGTGAGTGCAGTACATTTGGCATAGAGGCCGAAACTTCCCATTGCTTCTCTGGCCCTGACGGCATACTGGAGATGCCCTCCAATACTTTTACCATAATTATTCAGGGCAAGACTACGATACAATCCGGTTGTATAAGGATACAATTCTGTTGCAATACCCAGATACGTGCTTGCCACAAACCCTATTGCTCCCCTGTTGATATTGATGAATTTTTCACTTGTACTTGGCGGGTAAACATGGATATTCCCTGCATAACAGGAATTGGCAATGATGAGGGGAAAACGGGGCACGTTATTATAATTCATCGGATCATCAATGCTTTGATCAAATCCGCTTCCGGAAGCATGCCCGAAAAAAGTCATGATGCTGACCCCGTTATCAATCATCAGCTTGAGTGAATCACTCTGATTGATCTGGATAGGAGAACTGGAAGTCTTGAAAAAGGAGGTTACATGGCCACCGAAGCTCCGATTAGCTTCGATGATTGTTTTGAAATTATTCAGATAGGTTTTGAATACACTTTGTTCCGCTGCTCCGTCTCCGCCACCGAAATGAAGAACCTGTTTCATCCAGGGTGCGGCTGCATTCTGTTCATAGGCCGTAATCTTGTTCAGATAGGTCAACACATCATTATTGGTCATAGAAGCAATACGTCCGGTAGCAAAAGCAGGGGCATAACTTGATCCGCTTAATTTTGCAGTAAATAAATTATCGCTGGGCGGATAACCGATTGTCGGCAATAACGATGTGATAGGAAACGGACTGAATAACATGCGGTATGGATCAATAGATTTACCAACCAGGAAAAGGTATTTGGGTTTGGATGGATAGGTATTCATCAGATAGCTGCAGAAACGACGTATAGACAATGGGTGCATACGAATGCCGTAGGCAAACTGATCATAGAGGTCGGCTATATCGGCAAGCACAACATGATTGGAACCACCCTGAACTGAACTGCGGTATAGCTTATAGGCCTGAGCCGAAGACCAGAGATATGAATTGCTTATCATGACAAAGGCTGAATCACCGGCCTGGAGATGATAATTTGTGAAATAACCGTTTGTATTAACAGGAGAAATGGAAGTTACCCGGTGCGTATTATTATCACTTGTCAGGTAACAGAATTTTTCCATACCGGTGCTGTCATTTAACAGAAGCTGATAATTGGAAGCCGAAGGAACAACCTTAATACGTCTGTGATAGGTCAGGTCATAAAAACGGGCGGCTGTACCTGCCGAATTAAAATTGCTGAAATTGAAGAAGGATGTAGTCACCGGAGCAATATTCTGCGGCACATACATTTTAAACTCATTAAGCCCTTCCAGATCAAGAGTATGAGGATACTTGATGCTTACATAAGCGAAGGCTGCATCACCGCTTGAGCTGGATGTACCAGGATTTATGCTATACAGCGTAACCGGGCTCGAACTCGCAAGAGCTGTTGCGGAGAGTGTAGTATCCAGTAAAAACGTAGTATACCCATCCACATATTTGGTATAGGTAGTCGTACTCGGACTGTTCGGATAGGTAATCTGAATCTGGTAATCTGGGTAGACCGCAAAATCATTGGAACGGGTCACTACCCTTGCCTGTAAACGTGGTTTAGGATATACAGGATTCATAGGCCCGGTATAGGCATTGGCCGTATTCATGCTGGCAACCGTATTTCCCCCGTAAAAAATTGTATTGCAAACCATGCATTCCATAGGCAGGTATTCGGGATCGGTAATGTTATTATAGTCTGTAGTGCCCTGGAAATAGTCTCCGCGGAAAGCATATACATCCTGTTTATACATGAATGCATTCGGGGTATGAGTGCTGAAAGTCGTATCCGAACTGTTCACCATACGGTGGTTATTCAGGGAAGTATTCCAGGTCAGATAATAAACAGCCGTATCGTTGAAAAGGCTTACATAGGGATTCGGCAGGCGGGAAGGGAAAACAGAAGTAGGCAGAGGATACAATGTTGAATCAGCAGCACCGTCATTGGCATGACCATAAAATTCAAGGGTATCATTGGTATTGAACTGCCCATCCCCTTCACCTTTAATGAAAATGTATTGTTCCTTGCCCATACCCCAGATCTGCATATGGCGGGGATCTATGGCACCCACTGTATTTCCCACAGGAATACCTGCATTGGCAAGCGTAGCTGAATCCAGACGGTAAATACCGTCTTTGTAAACCTGAATACGGTAATATTTCTGGCTGTAGCTGACCCACTCATTCCCGTATGTCTGTGAAAGAGCCGGGAGAGCAAGGATGATAAGGAGAAGTGCGAGTGAGTACTTCTTTCCCATGTATTAGTTCCGGTGGTTTAGATCCAGTTTAAGCGAAAATATATTGGAATAAAGCGCTACGCTCTGATCGCCAATATCCGTGAGTGCATAATCAAGGGTGAAGGCTTTAAATTTAACACCTACACCAATATTCGGCATAAAGCTGGTAAACTTGGTTCCTGAAATATCCGTTTCTGTCTGAATATTTCCTATGCCCCCTCTCAGAAAAATCATATTCTTATATCCGGCTTCAATTCCCAAATGCGGATCCACACTGGCTGCCGAAGAATGTATGAGCACATTCCGTTTACCATCGAATGTAACATCGAGAGCCATTTCGGGCATGACGGAGAAACGCTTGTTACTGAATTCATATTTACGGGCAGCACCCAGGAGCAGCCGGGGTAAGGTTACCTCAACAGAATTGGTCGGAATGGTATTACCTGTAGCAAGGAATGTTGCTTTCATAGCATCATTCAGATTAAACGTCCAGGCATTGAAGGTAGAAGTGATATCACGGAACATGGCACCGAACTTCCATTTTTTATAATCATACTGGGCACCCAGATCAAAACCGAAACCCCAGGCTCCTGCAAAATCTCCCACCACGCGGCGTATAATCTTTGCACTGCCTCCAAACCTCAGGCCTTTGATCTTAGCCTGGCGGGCATAGGATAACAGAAAGGCATAATCAGCAGCACTGAAGGTGCTGACCTTATCATAGTTCACATTTCCATTGGCATCAATGAGATCAGTCGTATTGGGGATGTTATCCACCCCGAAACGTATCATGCTTACACAAAACACACTGGCCGTATCAATACGTTTGGCGAAGCCCGCATAATCATATTTGGCAATGCCGGCAAAATATTCGGAATGCATCAGACCGAGACAAAAGGTAGTGTTGATACCGGTAAGACCGGCCGGATTCCAGTAACCCGAAGTAACATCATTAACAGATGCCACCTGCGCGTTTGACATACCCAGGGCACGGGCTCCCACTCCGACACTTAAAAATTCGTTACTGTACTTGGGAGCAGAAGTTTGGGCCAATGATATGACACCGGTCAGACAAAATATACCGGCAAGAAGTAATTTGTTGGATTTCAGCATAGATCAGACAATAAAAATACGAAAAATAATGAATTTGTTCCCCCTTCAAACGGTTAAAAAGGCTGTTTTAGTATCTTTTCTAAGGAATTCAGGATCAAAAGCTTAAATTTAGTCCCCAATGCCTTCTATGAAGCGAAATCTCCCTCTTTTTCTTGCTTTTGTGGTCTGTATCCTGATTACCCTGTTCAGCTCAGGAATTCCGCTTTTCTGGGATGCAGTGTATTATGCATTGCCGGCAACACAGGAAGGCAAATCCGGGTTCAACCCATTACATGTACAAGAGGCTTATGACACAGGAGGGTTTCCTTTTTATGCTTTGCTGCTGAAGCTAGCCTGGAGGATATTCAAATTTCATCTTATCATTACCCATATTGCTTTGCTGCCTTTTTTGTGGGCAATTGTATTTGCCTTTTACCGTATCGGTAAATTGTTCCTGACAGAAAAAATCCTGCCCTGGGCTCTGTTACTTTTATTCCTAGAACCTTGTTTTCTTACTCAAGCAGTGCTGGCCGCTCCGGATATCATATTGCTTTCTTTTTTTCTGCTGGCACTTATGGCGATGCTTGAAAAACGAAGAATGCTTTTTACCCTCTTTCTTGTTTTTCTGTTTTTTTGCAATGTAAGAGGGACATTCGCTATAGCCTCCTTATTTATTCTCGACTACTTGTTTTCAAACCCTCTGACAAGAAAAAAGGTAAACGCCCTGCTTCCCTATATTCCGGTAACGCTTCTGGCATTTTCCTGGTTTTTGTATCACCATCGTGTATCCGGCTGGTATGTCCTTTCTCCATTAAGAGAACAAACAGACGAACATTCCGTTTCCATACGGATCATGTTAAAGCATATTGTGCTTGTTGTATGGAAACTTATTGATTCAGGAAGGATCATTCTTTGGATTTTTCTTGGGTTTGGTTTTCTCTATTTCCGGAAAAACAAAGATCCTCTCTTTTCCCGTATGCTGCTAATGATACTACTGCCTCTTTTATGCTTTTCTGCCCTATTGATACCAATCTCCAATCCTATCGGTGCCCGGTATTTTATGCCCGTGTTTGTATTGCTTATTTTTCCGGTTTGTTATTTGTTGCAGCAATGGAAAACAATCCAGAGGATTGGCTCTGTGATATTGATGGCTGCCATCCTCCTAAGCGGCAACTATTGGATATACCCTGAAAGACTCAGTAATGAATGGGATACTAGTCTCAAGGTTATGCCATACTTTAAGCTGGAACAAGATATGAGGGAATTTATTTATACAACCAGTCTGAAAAATAAAGAAATGAATCCGTATAAAATCGGCACCCAATTCCCATTGATCAATTCCCGGGCAGAAACTTATCTGAGTCATGAATGGAATGTTCCGGATATAATCTCATATTTTGATAATGAGCTTCATTATACGAACGCCCTTGACGGCCCTGTCAGCAAATTCCATTACTACCTCCATTCCAATGTTTGTAATACAGATTTGCTGCCACAAATAGAAGAAGTAAAAAAGAAATGGAAACTTGTAAAGGAATTCAGGCAAGGGTTGGTCTATATAAGCTTGTATGAAAACCCTAACTACTGACTCGAGCCTGCGCTAAAGCTTCGGCTGGCAAGACTAACTACTTTTAATTAAATTCGCTCCGTGAATCTCAAAGCCTTTGTACCGAACAGCATTACCTGCGGCAATCTTCTTTGTGGATGTCTGGGTATCGTCTTTGCTTTTCAGGGTAACCTGATTTGGGCTGCCTATATGGTGGGATTGGCGGCATTCCTCGACTTTTTTGACGGACTGGCGGCTCGTCTTCTCGGTGTAAGCGGAGAATTCGGCAAACAGCTCGATTCACTGGCTGATATGGTCAGCTTTGGGTTTCTTCCCGGTGTGGTGCTTTTCCAGCTTATCAGCATCAGCATGCTGCAGCATACTATTTCTCACCTTGAATTGGGTAATCTGTTCAACGGTGATATGCAAGCCAATAACCCCTACCCTGTCTGGCTTCCTTTCTGCGGCTTCCTGGTTACCATTTTCTCTGCTCTGAGACTTGCCAAATTCAATATTGATTCACGTCAGCATGATTCTTTTATCGGTTTACCGACTCCTGCCAATACCATACTGATCTGCTCCATACCTCTGTTCCTCCACCTGCCTTCTCCCGATGTAGTTGGCACACCTGCTCCACTGTCTATTTTCAAACTGGCTATCAATGCCGTTGAACCCTCCTCTTCACTTTCTGGATACATACTGAAACCATGGTTTCTGATCACACTCACTGTATTACAGAGTTTTTTACTGGTTGCCCCAGTTCCTTTGTTCGCACTCAAGTTCAAGAACTTCGGATGGAAAGGGAATGAACTCCGTTATATTTTCATACTGAGTTCATTGGCTCTGTTGATAATATTCCTTTACCTCGCTATCCCTATTATTCTATTTTTGTACATCGTTTTATCAGTAATAAACAATCTTCTAAATAAAAGCAGAAATGAAATTCAGGGCTGAAATAGATGTAATGCCTCTTAAAGCATTGCTGGATCCACAAGGCAAGGCGGTTACCCGGAGCATGAAAAATCTGGGGCTTCCGGAAATTGAGCAGGTCCGTATTGGAAAGCATATCAGTCTGGAAATAGAAGCCGGCTCCAAAGAAGAGGCAAAAAAGAAAGTGGATGAAGCCTGCAAGAAACTCCTGTGTAACCAGATTATGGAGTTCTATGAATTTAAAATCATGGAAAACTAAGGCAGAAAAAGCGCTTATTTCCTGAGTTCGAAATTTTTTCCGAGGTATACTTTTCTAACCTGTTCATCATTGGCCAGCTCTTCCGCTGTTCCGGCCTTCAGAATGCTGCCTTCAAAAAGCAGGTAAGCTCTTTCGGTTATGGAGAGGGTTTCATGAACATTGTGATCCGTAATAAGGATACCGATATTCTTTTCTTTCAGCCTGGCTACTACAGCCTGTATATCTTCCACCGCAATCGGATCTACGCCTGCAAAGGGTTCATCAAGCAAGATAAATTTAGGGTCAACGGCCAGACAACGGGCTATTTCCGTTCTTCTTCGCTCTCCGCCCGATAAGCGGTCGCCCAAACTCTTACGTATATGCTGCAAGCCAAACTCCTCCAGCAGGAGTTCCAGCTTTTGCTTTTGTTCAGCCGGGCTGAGCTTCGTCATTTCAAGAATGGCCTTGATATTATCTTCCACACTTAACTTGCGGAATACAGAAGCTTCCTGTGCCAGATAGCCTATTCCTTTTTGTGCACGCCGGTACATGGGTTCATTGGTAATATCCTCCTGATCAAGAAAAATGCTTCCTGAATTCGGCTTGATCATACCTACCACCATATAAAAAGAAGTGGTCTTTCCTGCTCCGTTTGGTCCCAGCAAACCCACAATTTCTCCTTGTTTAACCTGGAAGGAAACACCTTTTACAACCGTCCGGTTTCTGTAATTCTTAACAATATTTTCGGCCCTGAGCAGCATAGGAAGTTTATAGGAAATGGATTTATTTTTGCAATTCCTCCCAGAATTCAACAGCTCTGCGTGTATGCGGGATAACGATCGTCCCTCCCACAATATTGGCAACGGCAAACACTTCAAAAATTTCGGCAGTACTCACCCCGCATTCCTTACACTTACCCAAATGGTACCTGATACAATCATCACAACGCAATACCATCGAAGCAACAAGCCCTAACAGCTCTTTAGTCTTCACCGGCAATGCCCCTTCCTGATAGGTGTTGGTATCAAGGTTGAAAAGACGTTTCAAAACAATATTATCCGCTCCGAGAATTTTTTCATTCATCTTTTCCCGGTAAGCATTGAATTCATTTACGGCTTCAGACATCAGACGGCTTTTTTAGCTTTTGGTTCAACTCTTTTAGCTACCAAAATACTGATTTCATACAACAGATAAAGGGGAAATGCCACCAATAACTGAGAGGTAATATCCGGAGATGGAGTGATGAATGCAGCTACAATCAGGATTACCACAATGGCATGTTTTCGGTAATGACCCAAAAAAGCAGGTCCAAGTATTCCAATCTTGGTCAGGAAATAAACGAGAATGGGTAATTCAAATACCAGGCCCATAGCCAGGGTCAGGGTAGTGACCAGAGAGATATACGAATCCATGGAAATCCTGTTCTCAACCAGGGTACTCATCTGATAGGATCCCAGGAAGCTTACCGCTAATGGAACAATGATAAAATAACTGAACAGGATGCCGATCAGAAAAAGGAAGGATGCGTAGAATACAAAACCTCGGGCAGCTTTTTTTTCCTTCAGTTTCAGGGCAGGTTTAATGAATCTCCATATTTCCCATACCAGATAGGGAACAGAGAGTATAAGACCCCCTACCAGTGAAATCCATATATGGGTGGTGAACTGCCCTGCCAGTTCAAGGTTAACCAGCTCATAATGAGCTACCCCAATACACATCGTATCATCGTGCAGGAGCATATGGCTCAACTTGCACAGCACTCTGTAACTGATAAAATCAGGCCTCTTGGGTCCGAAAATGATTACATCGAAAACAATATTGTTGTAACAGAACAGGACTACGGCCAGTGTTACAACAGCAATGGCCGACCTCACCAAATGCCATCTCAATACCTCGATATGGTCGAGGAACGACATTTCATTTTCACTGCCTTCTTTTTTGTCGAATAATCCCATACAGGGAGGCAAAGATAGGGGAAAAAAGGAGGCAGCCGCAGCAGTAAAATTTCAATAAATTTGAGCCGTGAAAACCAACTGGAAACTTCCCTTACAGTTTCTTCTCCTCTTTCTGGGCGTATTTCTGACCTATTCCAACCACTTTCACAATTCCTTCCATTTTGACGATTCCCATACCATTGTAAACAATGGCTATATACGTGACATTCATAATATCCCGACCTTTTTTAAAGATGGAAACACATTCAGCTCCCTTCCCAGCAACCGCAGTTACAGACCCCTGGTAAGCACTACCCTGGCCATGGATTATGCCCTGGGAGGTGACAAGGACACATTCTGGTTTCACCTCAGCACTTTTATCCTCTTCCTGGCACAGGGCTTTTGCATGTTTTATTTTGTAAGAGCCATTTACCGTTTTGTATTACCCGGACAGGATCTTTCAGCACCTGCGCTTTTTACCTGTGCATGGTATATGCTTCATCCGGTAAATGCGGAAACAATCAACTATATCATTTCCCGTTCCGATACATTAAGCACATTATTTGTTGTCCTGGCATTCCTCCTGTATTCCTGCTCTGCCCGTTCAAGAAAGTATTTCCTGTATCTTATTCCTGTAGCCCTCGGTGCTTTAGCCAAACCTACAGCTGTGATGTTTGCCCCTATACTGTTTGTATTTGTTTTTCTTTTTGAAAGAAAAGAAGATTCCGCAACTGCTTATTCGCATGTAAAAATGGCATTCCTTAAAACCTGGCCTGTGTTCCTGGTCTGTGCCCTTGTATATCTGTTTATACATCGCATGGAGCCGTCTACATGGGTAGCCGGTGGGGAAGGCAACACATGGAATTATATCCTGACACAACCTTTTGTAATATTCCGGTATTTCTGCACCTTTTTCTTACCTGTTGATCTGAGTGCCGATACAGACTGGAAAACAGTGGAGTCCATCCTGGATATCCGGTGTTTAACCGGGTTCCTGTTCCTGGGCATGTTGATTGGGGCCATTTATATGCTATCGCGTAAGAAAACATACACTCCAATTGCTTTTGGGTTGAGCTGGTTTCTGCTGGCCTTATTGCCTACAAGCATCACCCCATTAGCCGAAGTGATGAATGATCACCGCATGTTTTTTCCGTATGTGGGACTGGTCGTCAGTGTTACCTGGGCATTATACCTGTTGATAGAAAAACTGTCAGGAAAGATCGCACTGTTAGAAAACAAAGATATTCTGAAAACAGGGGCTGGCATCCTGCTCTTGTGCTATGCATTCGGTACCCATGAACGAAACAGGGTATGGCATACGGAAGAATCACTCTGGAAGGATGTAACGGAAAAGAGCCCCCGGAATGGCAGAGCACAGATGAACTTTGGTCTCAGTCTGATGCAGAAAGGGGATTATACCGGCGCTGAAAAGTATTTTACGCAAGGCCTTAGCTTGTGGCCCGCTTATCCTTACCTCTATATCAATATGGGAGTCTTGAAAGAAGCCACCGGCCGGTCAATGGAAGCTGAGACTAATTTCCGGAAAGCATTACAATTCGATCAGGCAATGGCGGGCACGACCGGTTCACGGAATCCGGAATGCTACTTTTTTTATGCCCGTTTCCTGAAAAACCAACACCGTTATTCAGAAGCCACGGATTACCTGATACAGCTTTTCCAGCTTGCACCCGGACATCTGAACGGACACTATCTGCTTATGGAAATATATCAGCAACAAGGGTTTAACGATAAGCTGAAACAGGAGGCGCTGAATACGCTGCAACTCTCACCGGGTGATGCAACAGCCAATGCCTTCCTTCAGAATCCGGGCGGAGGGAACAGTTCCCTGAAAGCAATGGATGAACTTATTATCAAGGCAAATAATTTTCCGACTCCGGAGAATTATCTGGAGCTAAGTCTGGCATTTTACAATAACAAGGATTATAAGCTTTGTATCAATGCTGCCAAAGAAGCTATTAAACTGAAAAAAGATTTTGCCCAGGCCTGGAATAATATAGGTGCCGCGAACGGTCAGTTACAGAACTGGGATGAGGAAATCATTGCCTGCAGGGAAGCCTTAAGAATCAACCCTTCCTTTGAACTGGCAAAAAATAATCTGGCCTGGGCTTTGCAGCATAAAAAATGAGTTGAATTTCGGGAAAGTCACTTTATTTTATAGACATATAATGTCTGAAAGGTATCTAACGGAACCACTGAATAGCGTAAGCACAGCCTTCTTATTATTTCCTGATTCCTCACCATAACCACATCACCAGTGTGCAAGGAACCGGTATCACCCGGGAACACCAGTATTCCCTTTTTTTTGAGCAACTCGCGGTAGAACCACTTATCGGGGTCGTATTCCTTATCCAGATATTTATAATTGGCAATGTTTTTCTGTCCTCTCAGTGCCAATATCATATAATTGCTTTCATCACACATTGGGTGGTCATGATTGACAAAATCAGGGATGTAGACTTTGTTAAACATAGCAACCCCTGGAGGTACGGTGATGAGCAGGCAAAGACAAAACTGCATATGCAGCGTTTCCGTCTTGAACAATTCTTTAAAGTCCTTGTTATTGAATCGGTCGAGCAAAAACCAGATAAAATAGCAGATGCAGAGTGCAAAAAACGGGTACAGGGGTAAGTCATACCATTCCTTTTTCAATTGTTTCAGTGAAAGTAACAAGAGAGCAGGAAGCACGAGCGTGATCAAAAAAAGAAAGGGCTCTTTTTGTTTTTTATCTTTCAGGTTCAGGCCAAGAAAAAAGGAGAAAAGAAGCAGATAGATCCATTCCTGGTAACGTGAAGCGAAGAAATGTTTTACATAAAACAAAAAACCCACGTCCTCTTCTTTCTGACTGTGCAATACTGCACCAATCATATCATTTCCTATTACCGCTTTCAAATATCCGGGGTTATAGTGTTCCCGGAGCAGAAAGAATCCGGCTCCGAACAAGAGAAAAACGAAGAAGCCTGCATAAGATTGCCAAAAATAAGGTATCCGCATAAGGGCCTGACGGTGAAACAGAAAAGCGAATAAAAACAGGGAAGGAAGAAAGAGTACCCCTGCTATACTTTTGCATAAAACGGCCAGAGTCAAAAAAATAAAGAAGAAAAGCAGATAACGCCCCGATGTATCTCTGAGGTATAAATAGAAGCACATCACATAGAGCACAGAAAAAAGCGTTAGCAGGGAATCAAAATCACCTGTGCGTATTCCATGATGGCTATTGTATCCGGCTGAAGTCAGAAGGATAAAAACGGCCAGCAATCCCTTGTAAAACGAACCATCGGTTTTTACAACAAACCAGATCAGAGCCAGGCAGGTGGCAACGGCTGCAAATGCAGATGGCAGACGAAAACTGAGTTCTGACATTCCGAATAATTTCAAACATATCACTTGCAGCCAAATCATGAGCGGGGGTTTGGCACTCCAGAAATCAGGCTGATGATCAAAGGTGGTAACGATGTAATTTCCGCTTTCATTCATCTCTATGGCATTCTTAACCAGACGTGCTTCATCCCATAGTCTGAGTGAAAAACTTGTGAGATGCATGAAAATAAATACCATGCAAAGCGTAATAAAAAGCAAGGCTTTAAACCAGGGAGAAGAAAGAATACGCTGAAATAAAGTCATAAACGAAAATATGTTCAACAATGAAGGCATTGTTACAACAACCCTTCCCTCAGTAAATCATGCATATGCACAAAACCTGCATATGCCCCCTGATCGGTTACGATAAGTTGAGTAATCTGAAATTTTTCCATCAGCTGAACGGCGGTCACGGCAAGCTCGGAAGCTTCGATTGATTTCGGGTTACGGCTCATGATATCGGCAGCATGGAGTCCTTCAATATGAATTGTTTTTTCCAGCATACGCCTCAGGTCACCATCCGTAATAACACCAATGAGACCCGTTCCATCCACAACAGCAGCAGCACCCAGCCTTTTGGAAGAAATTTCGAGAATTACTTTCCGTATATCATCTCCGGGCAATACCAGCGGTTTTTCATGAACCGAACTCAGATCTCCTACTTTGAGATAAAGCCTTTTGCCCAAAGCCCCTCCCGGATGAAAACGTGCAAAATCCTTTTCCGTAAAATCCCTGCACTGAAGCAGGCAAACCGCAAGGGCATCACCCAGTGCAAGCTGAGCCGTTGTACTGGTAGTCGGAGCCAGGTTAAAGGGACAAGCTTCCCGCTCTACTGTGGCATCTAATATATAATCTGCCTGGTTTGCAAGGTAGGAGTCTGTATTACCGGTAAGTGCAATAAGCTTGTTATTCCCTTTCTTAAGCAGGGGGATGAGTGCTTTTATCTCAGGTGTATTACCGCTGCGGGAAATGCAGATTACGGTATCGTGTTGCTGTATAGTCCCAAGATCACCATGGATAGCATCTGCGGCATGCATAAAAACAGACGGGGTTCCGGTGGAGTTTAAGGTGGCTACTATTTTAGACGCAATAATGGCACTTTTTCCAATGCCTGTAATCACCACTCTGCCTTCTGAATCAAGGATATGCCTGACTGTGCTGACAAAGCCTTCGCCTATAAGGGAGGCCAGCTTATTAACAGCTTCCCCCTCTGAAAGCAAGGTATTTACAGCCATCTTTTTCAGTTCGTCGTCCGATTTCATGGCTTGGTGGTTTTTTTTAATTCAGCGATATAAAATTAGCTTTTGAAAGGAATTTTTATTATATCTTTACCTAAGCAATGCAAAACTAACCAAATATCGCATTTTCATCCCCTTCCAGGGAAATACAGCCCAACCCAATGCTAGAATTAGAATCAGTAGCCCTCCCACAAGCACTTCAGAAATACTTTGGATTCAATAAATTTAAAGGAGAACAGGAAGAGATCATCACCAGCGTTCTCGAAGGGCGGGATACCTTCGTTATCATGCCTACCGGTGGTGGAAAATCCCTGTGTTATCAGTTGCCTGCATTGATAAGCGAAGGAACAGGTATTATTGTTTCCCCGCTTATAGCCCTGATGAAGAATCAAGTGGATGCCATACGGAACTTTGGCTCTGAAGACAGTGTGGCTCATTTTCTGAATTCATCCCTGACAAAGGCCGAAATCCTGAAAGTAAAGAAAGATATAGCCGAAGGAAAAACCAAACTACTCTATGTTGCTCCGGAAAGCCTTACCAAAGAAGAAAATGTGACCTTTCTGAGAGATATCAATATTTCTTTCTTTGCCATTGATGAAGCACATTGTATATCAGAATGGGGTCATGATTTCAGACCTGAATACCGCCGTCTCCGGTCTATTTTTGAAGAAATAGGCAAGGTGCCCGTTATTGCCCTTACCGCCACGGCAACCCCTAAGGTTCAGCAGGATATACTCAAGAACCTGGGGATGCAGACTGCTGATATCTATAAATCTTCTTTCAACCGTGGCAACCTTTACTATGAGGTAAAACCCAAGGTTAATGTAGCCAAAGAGATCATAAAGTTTGTCAAGAAAAACACCGGCAAATCAGGTATTATCTATTGCTTAAGCCGCAAAAAAGTTGAGGAACTTGCTGAAACCCTGCAGGTTAATGGGATAAAAGCCAAACCTTATCATGCCGGACTGGATGCTACCACCAGGGCTCAGACCCAGGATCAGTTCCTGATGGAAGATATTGATGTGATTGTTGCCACCATCGCCTTTGGAATGGGTATAGACAAACCCGATGTCCGTTTTGTTATTCACCATGATATCCCAAAATCTCTTGAAGGATATTACCAGGAAACCGGACGTTCGGGCAGGGACGGAGGAGAAGGACATTGCCTGACATTCTATTCCTATGATGATATCCAGAAGCTGGAAAAGTTCATGAAAGGAAAGCCTGTGGCGGAACAGGAAATCGGGAAACAACTGTTGCTTGAAACAGTGGCTTATGCCGAAACTTCCGTCTGCAGGAGAAAAGTATTACTCCATTATTTCGGAGAAGGATATGCACAGACGAATTGCGGAAACTGTGATAATTGCCTGCATCCCAAAACCAAATTCGAAGGTCAGGATCAGATTGAACTGGTATTGGAAACGATTGTGGACATGAAGGAGAAGTTCAAAGCAAAAGACGTCATTAACGTGCTGATGGGTACGCTAACAGCTACTTCCAAAGCATATAAACACAATGAGCTGGAGCAGTTTGGCAAGGGTCTGGAAGATGATAAAAATGAAAAATACTGGAATGCCGTAGTACGTCATACCATTATCAATGGATTTTTATCCAAAGACATTGAAAGCTATGGTCTTCTTAAACTGACGAAGGAAGGAAAAGAGTTTCTGAAAAAGCCGTATTCCATCCTGATAACCAAGGACCATGATTACGAAGGTACGGATGCAGACGAGGATGAAATTATAGGATCAGGGTCCGGACATAAAGGTGCCGGATCAGATGAGGTATTGTTCAGCATGCTGAAAGACCTGGTCAAGAAAACAGCCAAAGCCAAGAACCTTCCACCCTATGTAATTTTTTCAGAAGTGTCGCTGGAAGAAATGGCTATCCAGTATCCGACAACTATGGAAGAACTTACACATATCACCGGTGTGGGTCCTGGAAAAGCAACCAAATTCGGAAGACCTTTCGTAGAATTGATATGCAAGTATGTTACCGACAATGAAATTGAACGCCCCATGGATATGGTGGTGAAGTCGGTTGTGAACAAATCAGGCCTCAAAGTCCATATCATTCAAAGCATTGACCGTAAGCTGAGCCTTGAAGATGTAGCAAGTGCCAAAGGACTTTCACTGACTGATCTGCTTGGAGAAATTGAAACCATTGTTGCATCGGGAACACGCGTCAATATAAGCTATTATATAGACCAGGTTCTGGACGAAGAAAAGCAGGAAGAAGTATTTGATTATTTCCGTGAATCGCAAAGCGACTCCGTTGCCGATGCCCTGAAAGAACTCGGAGAAAATGAATATTCTGAAGACGAAATACGCCTGATGCGTATCAAGTTTATTTCAGAAATGGGGAATTAAATCCATTCAAAGCCGTGAAAGAGGTTTATGATAGGTTTTTAAGTCCTGCCTGAGCTCATTTATTGCACTCCGGCAAATCACTTTCAGGCTGATTATTTTTTCCATGATCAGATCCGGATTCGAAGCTGACTCGGCTTCTTTTTCAAGCTCTTCTATCAGCTCTTTCATACTGGCTATACCCATAAAACCGAATGATGGTTTCATTTTATGAGCCATTGCTTTGATTGCCTTCCAGTCGCTCTTCAGACAGCTTGCTTCCATATTCTCTATGGTCAACGGGGTTTCCTCCATAAAAAGGGTGCTCATGGTTTCCATGAATTCATCGCTGCCGTTTGCAAGCTGCCGGAGGTAGCTCAGGTCTGTGACTTTATTTGTTTCCATTTTGCTTTTCCTGGTTTCTGAATTTATGCATAACTATTAACCCTTGAACTGAGACGGTTAAAATCAATCGGTTTACTGATAAAGTCGTCTGCACCAAGTCCCAACGAAGACAGAATAACATCTGCCTTATCTAAAGAAGAAATAATAATGACCGGAACCGGACTAAAATAAAACTGCTTCAGCAAACAAAGCAAACTGAGTCCAGACATATCGGGCATCATTATATCACTGATAATAAGATCAAGATGCTGATCCTTTGTCCGGCTTATTGCTTCAAAGCCATTTCCGGCAGCAATAACATCATTCCCGTCCGCCTTCAGACAATTACTGATTGCTTCCAGTGTGAGGGGGTCATCATCGACAACGAGAATTTTCATGGCTCTGTTATTTAGCGATTTGCGAATACGGATGATCCGTCCTATCGGAGAAAAAGAAAAATGACAAGGAGTAAGAGGATCAAAATACCAAGCAAACCCGGCATTTTCCCCTGATCTTCTCCCTGGTTGACTTCTTCAATTTCCACTTTTAATTCCATTAATATTTGTTTAACCTTTTCAAATACTTTTTCGTTTTTCAGAACATAATCCATAGCTCCCTGATTGATGCAATCCATTGCTGTTTCAACACTTTCCTTCGCCGACATGACAACGACACTCAAACCGGGATTCAAACTATTGATTTTCTTGAGAACTTGTAATCCGTCCCATGCATACGCAAATTCAGAATCCAGTTTATAATCGAGCAGAATTAAATCAGGCTCTTTGTGCAACTCATGAAGACAGGCTTCTCCATTTGTAAAACACTGAATTTCAACATCCTTGAATGTATTAAGCAGGTATGTTTCCATTGCTTTGCTGAACACAGGATCATCATCCACAATGAAAACCCGTAAGGATTCTTTTTCATTTTCCATGGCTGATTGTTTTCAATGCATTATGCTATCACCAACCAGAAGGCTGTTCCCAATAAGGCAAACAGAATCAGAAAGAGCAGTACCATTCTGGCAATGCCCAGCATTCCATCTTTTTCTTGCTTTATTTCGTGCTCTCTGCTTTTTTTTTCAATAATCGATACTACAGCTGATTTTACGCGGCTCATTGCATCATCTTCCTTCAGCAAATAATCATAAACACCTTCATCCATAAATTTTTGTGCTGCACCTGAATCGAAATTACTTGTAAGGACCATTACAGGTACATCCGGCTTGCTGCTCTTGATACGACGGAATGTCTCCAATCCGTTTATGCCGGGCAGTACATAATCGAGTATTATCATGTCCGGATCCAGAGGAAGATTATTGATACATTCCTCCCCCTTCTCGAAACGCAGGCAGCGCAGTTTATGTTCTTCCGACAAACTGTATTCCAGCATAAAAGAATACATCTCATCATCTTCTACGATAAAGATCAGGTTATGCCTGGGTACATGATTTTGAACGATCATAGCCATACTTCCTGGTTTTTAATAAGTGTTACGTCAAACAGGGTGTTTAAGAGGGCCTTTTCGGTGAAGACAGCAGAACTGACGGCAAAACGTCCGAAACCGGATGCAGGGTACAGGATGAAGGAAGGAGGATGCACCCCATATAAATAGATATTTGAAAGAATGACCTATATTGTTTTAACTCTGTTTTTCACAAAAAAGCCCCCCGTTTTATAGCGGAGGGCTTTCAGTTCAGTATAATTTACTTACCCTGAACCTGGGTGGCACCATGCTGATTCGGGATATCTTCCTTAAGCATTTCAAACTCTGCATCCACTTCTTTGTACTTCATGATGGCATTGAGGGCATCGGGTACCACATCACTGCAGATCGTTATAAATGATCCTTTCCTGGCATGCTTAATAGCATATTCAATTGCTTCAGCCTCGGAAGGGATTATTTTATAGGGTATGGCAGCATTTTCAGATTCTATGCCTTTAACGATGAGCCTGATGATCTCCTCTCCGCTTCTGTTTCTCAGATTCTTATCCTGTCGGATAATAATTTCATCAAACATTTGTGCCGCCAGGGTACCGAGGCTCAGAATATCTTCATCCCTGCGGTCTCCGACACCTGCAATAATCCCGATCTTAGGTTTAGCATCCGTTTTTTCGAGAAATTTGCCCAGAGCCTGGAAGCCTGCTGTATTATGGGCGTAATCAACCATTACCTGGAACTTATTAAACTGAAACAGGTTCATCCTTCCGGGGGTTTGTGTCGGTGAAGGAATAAATGTTTCAAGGGCCAGACGAATATCTTCTATTTTCACATTGCTCAGAAATCCGGAAAGAACGGCTGGCAGAATGTTCTGAATCATAAAGATTGCTTTTCCGGAAAAAGTAAGCGGTATATTCACCACCTTTTCGATTCGTATTTTCCAGGTTCCTTTGCAAATGCTTATATAGCCATCTTCGACAACAGCGGCAATACCACCTTTACGGCAATGTTTGATGATACGGGGATTGTGTTCATCCATGCTAAAAAATGCCACCTTACAATCGAGCCCTTTGGCCATGGCATATACCAGGTCATCATCTGCATTCAGAATCGCATATCCTTCGGGAAGTACACTTTCAGGAATCACAGCTTTGACTCTGGCAAGATCTTCCAGGGTATGAATATCTTTCAGTCCAAGGTGATCTTCGGCTACATTGGTCACAATACCTATATCACAGTTATGAAAGCCGAGACCTGCGCGTAAAATCCCACCCCTTGCACACTCCAATACGGCAAAATCAACTGTAGGATCTTTCAGTACAAATTCAGCGCTCACAGGGCCTGTACAATCGCCCTGTTCCATCATCCTGTTCTGGATATAAATTCCATCGGTGGTTGTGAATCCGACCTTATAGCCCACTGTTTTCATAATATGGGCTACCAGACGGGTTGTTGTAGTTTTACCGTTTGTTCCTGTAACAGCAATAATGGGGATTTTGACAGGGCTTCCGGGAGGATAAAGCATATCAATAACCGGCTCCGCTACATTCCTGGGCAAGCCTTCTGTTGGGGCAATATGCATACGGAAGCCCGGGCCCGCATTCACTTCCAATACAACCCCCCCATTTTCATTAATCGGGTTGGTCAGGTCTGGAGCCATGATATCAATTCCGCATATATCAAGCCCGATGATGCGGGCAATACGTTCGGCCATAAATACATTATAGGGATGCACCATATCTGTTACATCCGTGGCAGTACCGCCTGTGCTAAGGTTGGCTGTGGCTTTGAGGTAAATTGTTTCTCCTTTTTTCAGAACGGACTCAATGCTGAGACCGTTATCTTTCAGAATTGCCAATGTTATTTCATCAATCTTGATCGATGTAAGCTCTTTTTCATGCCCGTACCCTCGCCTTGGGTCGCTGTTCACTTTGTCAACCAGTTCCTGGATGGACATTTTCCCGTCTCCGATGACGGCAGCAGGAGTTCTTTTTGCTGCAGCCACCAACTTATAATTAATCACAAGCAAACGGTAATCAAAGCCGGTAATAAATTTTTCTATGATGACAGTCCGGGAAATACGTTTTGCAATCTGGAATCCTTCCATGGCCTGATCCATGGTTTTGATGTTGATGGTAGCCCCACGACCGTGATTCCCGTTAACCGGTTTTATGACCAGCGGGAATCCGAGTTTTTTGACCGCTCCTTCCACATCTTCTTCCTTGCTGGTTATGATTCCGAGTGGAATAGGGATCGATGCCGATTCCAGCATGGATTTTGTTTCCTCCTTGTCACATGCCAGTTCTACCGCAATATTGCTGGTACTGCTGCATACCGTAGCCTGAATACGTTTCTGGTTTACTCCATAACCCAGCATTACAAGTGAATGCCGGTTCAGACGTATATAGGGAATACCCCGGTTCATGGCTTCCTGAACGATGGAACCGGTACTGGGACCGAGGCGTTCTTCCTCCCTTATTTCACGCATGGTTTGGATATCCTCTTCCAGGTTATAAGGCATGCCGTCAACCAATGCCTGTGCAATCCGGACAGAGGCTTTGGCAGCATATATACCTACTTTTTCTTCCATATAGGAAAAGACGACGTGGTACATCCCCTTCTCACCTGTAGTGCGGGTACGGCCAAAACCGGTATCCATTCCGGCCAGGGTTTGTATTTCCAGTGCTATATGCTCTATTACATGCCCTATCCAGGTACCTTCCTTAACACGGAAAAAGAATCCACCGGGGCCGTTTTCGGAACAACGGTGCTCTATCATACTGGGAAACATTGCTTCAAGCCTTTCTGAAAATCCCTTTATTTTATCAGTCGGTTGTTCTTCATACGCCTCTATATCCAGTTTCATCACGATCAGTTTATGTCTCCAGATCGACCAGTAATTCGGGCCACGCATTGCGCGTATCTCTATTATCTTCATAGGTAAGGGATTTTGATGAATATACGTATTATTCCCGGGGTTTCCGGGGGATGTTCAAAATAATGTGATAATTGTCAGGCAGGGAATTAAGGAATCCTTTCTATTGTGTTAATTTTGCTGCGGAACCAATTTGATTACCATGAGTATTCCTAAAGGAAAGCTGATTTCTATCGGGGGGAGTGAGGATAAAGGAACGGGTATAGAACCCAACTTTACTCAGAAAACGGATCTTAACTTTTTTGAGTTCGGGATCCTGAAACGTATTCTTTCTGAAATGAAAGGCCCGGATTCTCTTGTTGAGGTAATCACAACGGCTTCTGTGATCCCGGAGGAAGTAGGGGAAAATTACATACAGGCTTTCGGTAAGCTGGGCTGTACAAAGGTTGGTGTGATCCATATCAAGAACCGGAATGATGTCCTCCTTCCGGAATATACAGAGCGCATACGAAAGGCTGACGGGGTTATGTTTACCGGAGGAAATCAGCTAAGACTCAGCATGATTTTCGGCGGCACTGAATTCTTACGCGTTCTGACTGAACGGTATACGAATGAAAAATTCGTCATAGCCGGAACAAGTGCTGGTGCAATGGGTATGTCAAACACTATGATTTACCAGGGAAGCAGTACAGGAGCTCTCCTGAAAGGGGAAGTAAAGATTACAACCGGACTGGCATTTATCAAAGACGTTATTATTGACTCACATTTTGTGACACGCGGGCGGTTTGGACGCCTTGCCCAGGCTGTAGCCAGTAATCCGGGTTGTATAGGAATTGGCCTTGGAGAAGATACCGGTGTGCTGATCACTGATGGAGACCGTATGGAAGCCATCGGTTCCGGATTAATCCTCATCTTCGACGGGCATAATATCCGATATTCGAACATCGCCGATTTGCCTGAAGGGGCACCTATCTCTATCGAGAATATGATTGTTCATGTTATGGCTAAAGGGAATCACTACCTTCTGGGAGAGCGTAAATTTTATGCAATCGCTCCTCAGGAACAACCCGTAAAATAGAGCGTAGAGCGTAGAGCGTAGAAACAGGGGGCAGCACTGTTTCTACGCTCTTTTTTTAGTCTTTATAAATTTCTATTTCAAAGTCTCCTCCCGCTTTCTTCATGCCCCTGTACATACCTTCTGAATTGAATACCAGCTCTGCATTACCCTGACGGTCTATGGCTATCAGTCCGCCTTCCCCTCCCAAATTAACAAGCTTGATATTCACCACTTCTTCACAAGCCTCTCTCAAAGTTTTATGTCCATACTCCATCAGGCAGGAAACATCATGGGCCACTACGGCACGAATGAATAATTCACCATGACCGGTACAAGATACCGCACAGGAATTATTATTCGCATATGTTCCTGCACCGATCATAGGCGTATCCCCTACCCTTCCATACCTTTTGTTCGTCATTCCTCCTGTTGACGTACACGCGGCCAGGTTGCCCTCTTTATCTATTGCAACGGCACCCACCGTCCCGAATTTTTTTTCCGATGGTTTATCCGTATGATCAAGCTGGGTTTTTCCAGTGTCGCGTATTGCCATCAGCTGGTTATAACGTTCCTCAGTGAAGAAATAGGATTCAGGTTCCAGCTTCAGATTCCGGCTTCCTGCAAATTCCTCTGCACCGCTTCCGCATAAAAACACATGTTCTGAATGCTCCATCACCTCTCTTGCCAGGTGTACCGGGTTCTTTACATGCATCAGGCCGGTAACAGCACCTGCTTTCAGGGTTTTTCCACACATGATGGAGGCATCCATTTCATTCTTTCCTTCGTGTGTAAACACACTTCCTTTGCCGGCATTAAACAAAGGGTGATCTTCCAGTATCATAACTGCTGCCTCTACGGCATCAATAGCTGAACCTCCCTTGTCCAGTAACTTATCTCCCTCTTCCAGTGCTCTATGAAGAGCCTGACGGTATCGGGTTTCCAGCTCCGGTGTCATGTTGCTCTTCAGAATGGTGCCAGCCCCTCCGTGTACGAGTATACAATGTGCTTTCATTGTTGATCCTGTATTAAACATGTGAGTTAAAAATACAAAACCGGAAGTCTGCTCCCGGTTTTGTATTCTTCATTCGAATTTTTTTTAGTGTTCAACAACAAGACGACGGGTAATAACCGTTCCTGAAGTTTCCAGTCTGCATAAATAGACCCCCGGAGCACATAAGGAGGTATTGATCAGAAGAAGCTGTTCACCGCCACCAAGGTACTCCTTTGATGAACTGATGAGCTGACCCATGGTATTGAATAAAGAGATTTGCACATTCATGGCTTTATCGGATGAAACGGGGAGCACAGCGCTGTTATTGGCCGGATTAGGATACAGACTGGCAATTACCAACCCTTCCATCTCTTGCTCAGCAATACCTGTAAACAGGTATTCTCCGTCACAAAGCACTACTCCATCATGACTGGATGGATCCATAACCCAGGAGAAGAATGCCTTATTGGTAACCGCATTCATTACCACACGTGGCCAGGGGGCTTTCAAATTGGTGGTGTTATTGTTGTATTGCAAGCTGACAACATTCCAGGCATTCGGGGTAGGAAGAAGCGCTCCCTGGTTGGCATACACAAGTCCACCTGTTGTGGAGTCGTAATAGGTAACTGCGAACTTGTTCGCCACTGCATCATAAATAATATTCGACTCTATTTCATTATTTGCCGTGCTGATAACGGAAAAAGAATTCCAGATATTGGTTGAATCTGCCCGTTTGTTATAGTAACCCAGAATATCCTTGTCTGTTCCGTTAAAACAGTCGAACGTTACAGCGGCCGTTACATCCGTGCTGTCATTATCAGTAGCATTATTCTGACAGGCAATACTCGGGCTCCTGGTTTTGTTGGCCGTGGCAGGAACAAGGGTATCAAGCTTTACCGGCATAGTCCAGGCCGAATCCAGATTCTTAATGGTTCTTGCATACTGAACATGCCCATAAGTGGCAGTTATCGTATCAAATGCCTCCCAGGCAGCAGCATAGGCTCCTTTAGAGGAAGCACTGTGCATATAAGCCAGGGATACTTTTCCCAAATGATTGGCAAGGCCTACAAGGGCCGGCTTACCAAATTTATCACCCAGCTTTTTTTCTGTTGTCACAAACAGCATGGAGTCTTTGCCTGCCCCTTTGTGGGAATAAGCAAGGCCTAAGCTATACAATGAATCTTTGGCAAAGGGTTCATGAAAATCGTTTGCCAGGGCCATATCATACACTGCATTTGAATCCAGTTGCTTGAAAAATACGGGTACCGGTGCATAAGCCGTATGATAGGCATTGTAACGTTGAACCTCAACCTCATATTTATGGGTAGTCAGATCTTTTCTTACATCACCAATAAATACATTGAGGTGGTTGGAATCCGAACCTGTAATGGTAATATCACAGGCCTTGTATTGTGAATGCCGGTAATAAGGGTAGTTATTGAAAGGCATCCAATTGATACCCCAGTTTTTTGAATAACGAACAACCACACCACCTTTTCCGGATGCAGAGTCATTAACAATATAAGCGGCAAACATCCAGCCATTGTATGCAGCTGCAACCCTTACATGCCGTTGGTTGGCCAGACTATTTGGCTCAATGGTTATATCATTTGCAAATAAAGGAGCCACAGTTGAGGGGGCAGCAGATTGGGCTGTACAGGTTCCGTGTTCAAGGCTTATAACGGCTGATAATGACACAAAAAAGGTAATGAATTTTCTCATTTCCAGGATTTTAAAGTTAGTCGTGCAAAAAATTAGGTTCTAGAAGGTCCTAAAGTAAATAATTTATTCGAAATCCGGGTCAAAGGCCGGGGTTTTAGTTAAAACTCTAAAAAACTAACTTTGCAGGCATGTTACGTACTCCCCGTAAAAAAAACAGACCCTTATTGGGCTTTTATGTCCTTGTGGCCTATGTGGTTGTGCAATTCTGCTGGTGGTCTTACCTGTTGTTTTCTCTTGATACTGAAATTTATCATCTGAAAACTGAGCTAAACATGTTTAAATCATCAGGCCCGGCTGAAACAACACGGCTGGGGAATGATCTCGAGAGTAAGCTGCATATACGCAGGGCCATGATAACAGGAGAAGGTACGGTCTTTTTTGTATTGCTTATTTCCGGGATCTTCGTTACCCGTTCTTCTTTCCGAAAGGAACATGCATTGAACAAGCAGCAAAAGAATTTTATTCTCAGCATCACGCATGAATTGCGCTCTCCACTGGCTTCTGCCCGGTTACAAATGGAGACACTTGCGGTACGCGAACTTGATAAACCCAAACAACAGCAGATCATCCAGGGAGCCATGTCGGATATTGACCGGCTGAATGCCCTTGTGGAAAATATCCTGCTCGCGGCAAGAATAGATGACAGCTCATTCCGGCTCCACAAAGAAAACACTGATTTGAGTGAAGTCATTGAGTCACTTATGGAAAAGTTCCGCAGCCAGCATCCCGGACGGAACATCGAAGTCAGGTCACAAAAAGGCATAACAGCTGATATTGACAGGTTCAGTTTTCCATCCATTCTCCTGAATCTTTGTGAAAATGCATTGAAATATTCTGACCCGGGAACATTGGTATTGGTAAACCTCAGTCGTGACAAACAGCTTATCAGGCTGTCCGTTACCGATGAGGGTATAGGGATCAGTGAAACAGACAAGAGTTTGATTTTCAAAAAATTTTACCGGGCCGGGAATGAAGAAACAAGAAGCACGCGTGGTACCGGACTGGGCTTGTATATTGCCAGCTACCTGAGTGAACTGCATGGCGGAACACTGACAGTAAAAAATAATCTTCCGAAAGGCACTATCTTTGAATTCGTTTTACCCACTGCCTTATGAATACAAAAAAACTTGCACTTCTTATATTGGATGGATGGGGCCTTGGTGACGGATCTCATTCAGATGCCATGGCACAAGCCAATATTCCTTTTTTCCGACAGCTCCTGAAAAATCATCCTTCAAGCACGCTTTGTACGTTTGGGGAGCAGGTCGGCTTGCCGGAAGGACAGATGGGCAACAGTGAAGTGGGACATATGAACATAGGTGCCGGACGGGTTGTATATCAGGATCTGGTCAGGATTAATAAAGAAGCAAGAGAAGGAAAGCTGGGTAAGAACACAGCGTTGCTTGCTGCATTTGATTATGCCCGGAAAAACAACAAAGCGGTTCATCTGATGGGCCTTGTATCTGACGGAGGTGTTCATGCCTCTCAGGAACATCTGCATAAACTATGCGATATTGCGCAGGAGCAAGGTCTTCAACAGGTATTCATACATGCCTTTACCGATGGGCGTGACACAGATCCTCACAGCGGAGCAGGGTTTATTGAAAAACTGGAAGCACATATCCACCCGCTTTCTGCGCGTATTGCCAGCATTGTAGGACGGTATTATGCGATGGACAGGGATAAGCGATGGGAACGTGTAAGACTTGCCTATGATATGCTGACAAAAGGAACCGGGAGGAAATACCACACTGCCGCTGATGCTATCAAAGCTTCCTATGCTGATAATGTAACGGATGAATTCATACAACCTGCAATTATTACAAATGAAGCGGATCAACCTCTGGCACTTCTGAAGGAAGGGGATGTCGTTATTTGTTTCAACTTCCGTACAGACAGGTGCAGGGAAATTACCCAGGTTCTGACCCAGGAGGATATGGCCGAGTATGGGATGAAAACAATCCCGCTTTATTATGTGACCATGACAGCCTATGATGAAAAATTCAAGGGAATCAAAGTATTGTATGAAAAAGATAATCTGAACCAAACCCTGGGGGAAGTACTTTCAAATAATGGACGTTCCCAGATCCGGATTGCGGAGACTGAGAAATACCCCCATGTTACTTTTTTCTTTAACGGGGGCAGGGAAAAAGTATTTACCGGAGAAGAGCGAATATTGATACCCTCGCCTAAGGTAGCCACATATGATTTGCAGCCGGAGATGAGTGCAGAATTGATTACCCGGGCTATCCTGCCTGTTCTGAATGAAGGAAAAACGGATTTCGTCTGTCTGAATTTTGCAAATGCGGATATGGTTGGGCATACAGGGGTATTAAAAGCAGTGATTAAGGCCCTGGAATGTGTCGATACATGTGTTAAACGTATTGTGGAATCAGGAGAAAAAAGCGGTTATTCCTTTATCATTATTGCAGATCACGGGAATGCAGATTATATGATTAATCCGGATGGAACACCCCATACCGCACACAGTATGAATCCTGTTCCATGTATATTAATAGATCCTGATTATAAGGCAATTAAGAGCGGGAAACTAGGCGATCTTGCTCCCACAATACTGCATATCATGGGCATAGAAATACCAGCAGAAATGAATGGAAATATATTAGTCTGAGGGGGCAAAAAAAACTCACCCGATCTCCACCGGATGAGTAAGTTAATCCAACTACAGACATTTTTGCCTACTCGGTGATCAACGGGGGTAAGTGTTGATTCAGGAGGGTTATTCCTTTCAGCGGTGTGACTATTAATACATACGCAAATTTGGTTCTAATATTGTCTGAAATCAAACTCTCTTAGGCTCTATTCTTTCTGTTCGGAAGCCCTTAATTACCCTGTCTTATGAGTCGAACATATTGATTTCATTGACAAACTACTAATTTCATTATAATGATTCCGGCATTCTTAAGTAATTGATAAATACGTATTTTTCCTAGGTACTTATACGTAGCTGATATTCTATTTATGATCAGCTTTTTTTAATCTCCCCTCTCCGTATTATCCGATCCCGAATCAGGACGGGTGTTGTCCTGTCAAAAGTCTGCCTTATGGCGTGTAACAGTAACCAGACCTGACTTTGAAAATTCAATCTTCCCGAAAGGGCTTAATTTTTCGAATGCTTTGTTCAGCTACCCTCTCCATGTAAGCTTTCTGCAGGGCATATCCCTGCGTTTTGTTTCAGTTCGTCCGGAAAGGGATACGATTAACTGACTCAATACCAGCTACCTCAGCTGCAGTTCCGCAGAAAAATGCGTACCCGGCTTTCATCAGTTCTGCCGGAAGATATTTTCCTTCTTCCACTTTTAAACCCCGCTCTTTTGCCAGGTCATTAAGTGTGTCACGTGTTATTCCAGAATCTTCTTTGTTGGCCGGATTTTCCTCTTATGCTGAGATAATGATCCAAGTCATTAACTGATTCAATCAATCGTTGAAAAATATTGGTATGAGGTCCCAGCCCCATGGCAGATAAGGAATTATTGCGCATCTTTGACCCTTCTAAGCAGATATTAACGGCTCCTGCTTAAACACCGGAAGCCACATCTAACCTCATCACCTATGCAAACAATTAAAGATTACATCCACAACAATCAGCAACGTTTTCTTGATGAACTATTCGGATTGCTGCGTATCCCTTCTGTGAGTGCCGATCCTAAATATGCAGGTGATGTAGTCCGCACAGCTGAAGCGGTAAAAGAGAAACTCATCGCCGCAGGAGCTGAACATGTGGAAATTATGCCTACGGGAGGGCATCCGATGGTTTACGGAGACAAGATCATTGACCCCGGTCTTCCGACAGTACTCGTTTACGGACATTATGATGTACAACCGGCCGATCCTATAGAACTATGGACCAGCCCTCCTTTTGAACCCGAAATCAGAGAAGGACGGATTTATGCACGTGGATCCTGTGATGATAAGGGGCAGATGTTTATGCATGTGAAAGCCTTCGAACTCATGATGCAGACAGGAACCCTGTCCTGTAATATCAAATTCATGATTGAAGGGGAAGAAGAAATCGGTTCATCCAACCTGGGCCCCTTTATCCGGAAAAACAAAGAAAAACTCAAAGCTGACGTCATCCTTATTTCCGACACCTCCATCCTGGCCAATGACACTCCTTCCATAACTGTTGGTTTGAGAGGTCTCACCTATGTGGAAGTGGAGGTAACAGGACCTAATATCGATTTACACTCAGGCGTATACGGAGGGGCTGTTGCCAACCCGATTAATATACTCTGTAAAATGATAGCCTCGCTGCATGATGCAGACAACCATATTACCATTCCTGGTTTTTATGATGGTGTGAAGGCTTTGACAAAAGAAGAAAGGGATGAAATGAACAAGGCGCCTTTTAACCTGGATGATTATAAAAAACACCTGGATATTGGCGATGTATGGGGTGAAAAAGGATATACGACACGTGAACGCACTTCAATCCGACCGACACTTGATGTGAATGGCATCTGGGGAGGGTATACAGGAGAAGGAGCCAAAACGGTGCTTCCTTCCAAAGCCTGTGCAAAAATTTCCATGCGTCTGGTACCGGGCCAGGACAGTGATACCATTACCGCTCTTTTTCAAAAGCATTTTGAAAGCATAGCTCCGGCTTCTGTAAAAGTTGTTGTCCGCCCCCACCATGGAGGCAACCCGGTAGTAGTTCCTACAGATACAATAGCCTATAAAGCTGCGAGTATGGCAATGGAACAAAGCTTCGGTAAAAAACCAATTCCTGCGCGCGAAGGCGGAAGTATTCCGATTGTAGCTTTATTCGAGGAGGTACTTGGATTAAAATCGATCCTGATGGGATTCGGACTGGATTCTGATGCTATTCACAGTCCCAATGAGCATTATGGCGTATTCAATTATCTGAAAGGAATTGAAACCATACCCTTGTTCTACAAATATTTTGCTGAATACAGTAAAAAGAAATAACGCTGCATGAAACGAATCAGGTGCAATTAGAACCTGATTAGTTTCCGTGCCTTTTCCTCCCCTGGCATTGCTTTTGCTCCGGATTCCCAAAGAAGATCCATGGGCATGCCCCGGTTGCTAACCTTTATTTTATTTCTGTATCTTTCAGATTATGTCCGGTCTGAATCCCGTTTCTGTTTCTCTTTTACTGATAACCCTTCAGGAAACAGGAATCAGTTCCAGCATAAAAGAAGAGTCACACCCCTTCACCTGGATTCTTTTTCCGGAAGCCGCTTCATGAACAGGACCGG
Organism: Bacteroidia bacterium; assembly: GCA_044448685.1. GTDB lineage: Bacteria > Bacteroidota > Bacteroidia > Palsa-965 > Palsa-965 > Palsa-965. The sequence goes on along the minus strand of JBIOHC010000012.1, from coordinate 47,259 downwards.
AGCCCTGAGGAGTAAATATTTCCGGCATTTTCAGCTTACTTCGTCGTCCTGCTCAAGCCTGTACAGGCATATCCCCTCCAGTCTCCGCGTACAATTTCATCCCAATTCCGATTCCTTAATAGATCTGACAGATACCCTCTCCAAACTAAAAACCCTGGCCCGGTATATGCATTCCAATCCTGCTGTTGCTTTGACACTGACGGGTAATACAGGAACAGATCCGGGTGATAAGGGGGCACCCTTCGGAGATGATGAATTCGTTATGAACTATCCCGCCACACTGAATGGAAAACCCGCTCTCACCCGTGATCTTATGCTGGCAAGAGCCAGTATGATACGCTATTTGCTTGTCAAACACTTCCGGATACAAGCCAATCGTATCAGCATCAAACCCGGCCGGCAAAGTTTCGGTCACCAGGGGAGGTTTGTAGGGGTGGAAATACAAACTCCGGATTAATTAGCTATTTTTAAAAAATATCTGAGTCATTGAATATGAAAAAAAACATCTTCCTCTTTCTTTCCATTCTCATTTTCACAGCTTCCTGCAAATACAAGGAAGTGACCTTAGGCCAGATCAGCGGACTAAAGATTAATAAAATAACCACGAATGGACTGGAACTGGAATTGGGTATGAAGATCAATAATCCCAACTCTTACGGATTTTCAATTTACCGTTCTTCCTTCCGGATCAAACTGGGAGGAGCGGATCTTGGAACAGCACGCATAGCTAAAAGAACCCATATTAAAGCGCACTCGGATGAGGTCTATACTTTTACAATCAAAACATCATTTGATAAACTGAAGGAGGATGGATTGGCCGGCATGATCAGTCTTTTCTCAAAAAAGAATGCCGAAATTGAAATAAAAGGAAATCTGAAGGCAGGTAAATTCCTGCTCCGCAAAAAAATTCCGGTCGACCGTAAACAAAGCACACGAATGGAAAATAATGCCGGAGGTGGGTTGTTCAATCTTAATTAGAAATCCTTTCAATTATTCTGTTTGATTTAAAGGTCTCTGCACCTACGATTCCTTTTTTAAAGGTAATCTGTAAAATATTTCCCCTTTTTATCTTTTCAAACTCCGATGCAGGAACACAATCAGCATTCCCAGAGGAAGGCTGTTTTGCATCATCTACATAAACGCGGATTTCATTCCCTACGAATTGCATATCCCCATTCATTGTATAATTATGAGAATGGGGAGAGGAAAATCCACCCAGAGAGTTTAAAAAAAGCAGGAACGCTGTTGCAAGAAGGCCGAAACCGATAAAAAGATAACCTGCAAACTGAAAACCATTGAGGACTTGTGTTTTAACCAGGTATCGGTATTGAGGGTAGGCACCGGCGGCAACAATGCTAAAATAAAGTAAGCCTATATTATATTCCGGATCCGTTATCTGCATGCTTTCATACAGCAGAAGCAAGGGCCCGGCGAAGATGCCGGCAAGCAATACTGTGAGGGACCAGTGCCAGGAATCATACTTGTAACTTATTTTAGTACGGTTTCTTGCATCTGTTGTGAGCAGGTCATACTCCTGCTCATAGTCATTGTGTATTCTTGAAGGGTCCTGATTCAGCAGTATACACAAGTGATGATAGATGACAGGAAGCCTGTTTTTGAACCCGACTGGGTCTCCAAAAAAAAACTCCACACAAACAGCAAAAAATTCATGTTCATTCGTTCCTGCATAGGCACGTAAAAATGATTTTTCCCCTGCATGCATCCGTATGAACAAGGGTTCAGCCTCTTCTTTCCAGAAATCATAATAGTTTGCAAATTTTTTATCAAAATCGTTTCCTTTCAGTACCCCTATTTCCAGGGCATGGGCCATTTCATGCAAGCCAAGGTTAATGGTTTTTGCCGGACCGGTATTTCCTGCTGTATAATCGGCCCAGGAAAGCTGGATGATTCCGTTTTCAGTGGTTCCTCCTTTCAGCTGATGACGGGCAAGGCGGGAATAAAAGGTAGAAGGATAGATGACAATGTTATGGAAATACGAAATGAAATAATTTTTCAGGCCAAAAGTGAGCTGGACAGCGGTAGCGGATATCTGCAATTTCATATCTTCCGTAACTACCAGGTCCTGTACACCGGTAAATTCCTTGCCGATAAGAAATTCAATAACCCTGCCTTTGAATTTGGTTCTGCCTTCAGCAGAAAGAGCCATATAATACGGAATCCTTTCCAGTACATTAAGCAGAACGGGAGAGGAATAGGCATAATATTGCTTTTCCTTTCTTTCGTTCTCCTTTTCTTCATAATAAAAGCGGATCCGCTGCGACATTTCCCGTACTATTGGAACAGTTAACAGTCCGGCAAGGAAAACATATACAATCCACTCCATGGCTCAAGGGTTGAACAAATCTATAAAAAACAATGAATCGGTATGAATAGCTAAATTAGCAGGATGTTTACCAACGCTCTGATACACGAATCCAGTCCTTATCTGCTGCAGCATGCACATAATCCGGTAGCATGGCAAGCCTGGAATGAACCTGCCTGGGAGCAGGCCCGGAAAGAAAATAAACTGGTACTTATAAGTATAGGTTACAGTGCCTGCCATTGGTGTCATGTGATGGAACACGAAAGCTTTGAAGATGATACGGTAGCCCGGATTATGAATGATCATTTTATCTGCATCAAAGTGGACCGGGAAGAACGGCCGGATATTGATCAGATCTATATGACAGCCGTTCAAATCATGAGCGGCCATGGAGGCTGGCCGTTGAACTGTATAGCCTTGCCCGATGGCAGACCTGTTTACGGAGGAACCTATTTCCGTAAACAGGAATGGATGAATGTATTGTTCAATCTGGCTGATCTCTGGAAAACAGAACCTGAAAAAGCATTGCATTATGCGGCTAATCTGACTGAAGGTATCCGACAGTCTGAACTTATCAAGGTAAAACCGGATTCCCCGGCACCGGACCCGGCTACCCTGCTGAGCTGCTGGGACAAATGGAGTCATCGTCTGGATACAAAGGAAGGCGGACCCAACAGAGCTCCTAAATTCCCTTTGCCGAATAATTATCAGTTTCTGCTGCAACTGGCCGAACATAAAATCATACGGGATAAAGAGAAAGCTGCAATCCGGGAGCATGTGGAACTGACCTTAAAGAAAATGGCTTTCGGTGGTATATATGACCAGATAGGTGGTGGGTTTTCACGTTATTCAACCGATTCTCTCTGGAAAGTACCTCACTTTGAAAAAATGCTGTATGACAATGCCCAGCTTGTTTCCCTTTATAGTGAAGCCTTTTGTATCAACCCGGATCCCTTGTACCGTCAGGTTGTTTATGAAACGCTTGCATTTGTAAGCCGGGAATTGCTGAGCCCTGAAGGCCTTTTCTGCTCTGCTCTGGATGCCGACTCGGAAGGTACAGAGGGCAAATATTATGTCTGGACAAAAAGCGAACTGGAAAAAATCTGCGGGCCCGACTTTGAGCTATTCTCTGCTTATTACGAAGTGAATGAAACAGGTTACTGGGAACATGACAACTATATACTGCTCCGTAAAAAAGAAGAGACTGAGCTTGCCGCTGTGTTCGGACTATCCCCCGAAAACCTGCAGCAGAAGATTGCCCTGTTAAAAGATCGTCTGCTCGCGGAACGGGAGAAGCGTACGAGGCCCGGACTTGATGACAAATGCCTTGCTTCCTGGAATGCCCTGATGATCAAAGCTTATACCGATGCCTACAGGGCTTTCGGTGAACCCCGGTTTCTGGAGCGGGCCCGTAATACAGCTGCACTGTTTCTGCAGTCATTTGACAATGGACAAGGCGGACTCATGCACAGCTTCAAAAACGGCAAAGCAAGTATCAACGGATTTTTGGAAGACTATTGTTTTGCTTCGGAAGCCCTGACAGCATTGTATGAGTGTACATTTGAAGAGCACTGGCTGCAGTCGGCATCGGCATTGGTGAACTATACCCTCCTCCATTTTTATGATTCCGAAAGCGGGTTCTTCTATTTTACTTCCTCCCTTGATCCGGAACTGATAGCCCGTAAATTTGAGTTATCCGACAATGTTATTCCTGCATCCAACTCTTCCATGGCCAAGTGTTTATTCCGCCTGGGTCATTTGCTGGGCGAACGCGGTTTTTGTGACAAAGCCATCCATATGATTACCCAGGTACAGGCCGAAATGGAACAATACGGCGCCGGGTATTCCAATTGGGCTCTGCTTCAGCTCTGGATCAGCGCCCCGTTTTATGAAATCGCAATTGTTGGTAAAGCTGTTGAAGAAAAACTCAGAGACTTCCTCCCGCATTACCTTCCTAATATGATCTTTGCAGGAAGCAATCACGCATCCAGTCTGCCTCTGTTGAAAGACCGTTACCGGGAAAAGGAAACCCTGATCTATATCTGCAGGGATCAGACCTGCCTGGAACCTGTCAGAGAGGTTACACAGGCTCTTGCCTTGCTCCAACAAGCTTATGAATTCTGAAACATCCGCATACTTTCCGAATATCTCCTTTGTACGGAGGCATAGCCTGCTGTTTCTGTTCAGTCTGGTTCTGCATTGCGGTCTTGCAGCCCAGGCCATTGATCTCAGTCCTTCCGATTGTTTCTCTTTTGAACCGCTTTACCTGAAGGAGTATATCCTCAAAAACAAAATACATTCCATTTATGCAGGTATTTCTTTTAAACGCGACAATGAACCTATTCAGGATAAAGGTTTGTGTAAGAACTGGGAATTCGATAACGAGGGCCTGCTCCGAACATACTATGTAACCAGGGTCAAAGGATTTGTCAATCACGATGTGGAGCATCCGGCTGTGTTTCGGAGGGGCAGAAGGATCAGACCGGCCTGGGTCAGCCAGGAATCTACCTATCAGTATGACACTACATTCACAACCTATGGCTATAATGCCCTGAAACAGCTTATTCTGAAACGCACACGCGACGGAGATTATTACAATGCTGTTTACTATGAATACGACCGTGAAGGACGAGTCAGGAAGCAAAGTGTTTTCCGGGAAACGAATGCAAGTGAGAACAGGAATGTTTTCCGGCTTGGAGTTCAGAACCTGCTTTCTGCAGAAGAGTTCAGCTACGAGAAAACTTCTGCATCACAGAGCAAACGCAAACATCTGAATGATGAGGGCAAAATCTACAAACAAACAATACAGAATTTTGACAGTCTGGGCAGACTTAAAGAAGAAAACACATCCTATACTGTAAGCTGGATGAGAGCTACAGCCAGGTTTAGTTATGACAAGAAAGGCAGGCTCATTCAGAAAATCACTACTTCAAATGAAAATGGGGATGAAAATAACCGCTTTGAATACAAATATACCGCAGATACTCCTTTTCTGGATGTGGAGCAACGCTATCAGGGAGATGTTTTTGAGCAGGAGCTAAATTATATTTATGACCGCCAGAGTAAAATGCTCAACTCTTATTTTATCCGTGAAGTACAACAGAAATCCATTGTACTGGTGAGGTTATCCTATATGTATTATTAATATCCCAGACGCTCTCTTGCCCTCTTCAAAACCACTTTTGCAATAGCTCTCGCCTTCTCAGCTCCTTTGCGAAGCTGTTCATCCAGCAAATCCCTGTTGCCCATATACTGGTTGTATAATTCCCGTTGCTTTGCAAAACGCTGCAGAATCATTTCATATAAGGCTGTCTTGGCGGCTCCGTAGCCATAGCCTCCTTTCAGATAGTTCGCCTTCATGGCTTCCACCTCAGCAGGTGTTCCGAGCAATTTATAGATCGCAAATACATTGCAGGTATCCGGGTTCTTTGGCGCTTCCAAGGGTGTGGCATCGGTTATAATACCCATGACTACCTTTTTCAATTCTTTTTCGGGAAGAAAGATATTGATGAAATTATTGCGCGACTTGCTCATTTTCTGTCCGTCCGTTCCAGGCACAATCATTACCCTTTCATCAATCAATGGCTCCGGGATGACAAATGTTTCTCCACACAGGTTGTTAAACGTTCGTGCAATATCCCTTGTCATTTCCAGATGCTGAAGCTGGTCTTTCCCAACCGGTACAAACTGAGCATCATATAAAACAATGTCAGCAGCCATGAGTACGGGATAGGTAAACAGGCCTGCATTCACATCACTCAGGCGGGATGCTTTATCCTTGAAAGAATGTGCATTAGCAAGCATAGGATAGGGAGTAAAGCAATTCAGATACCAGGTAAGTTCACATACTTCGGTCACATCACTTTGCCGGTAAAAAATGTTTTTATCCGTATCAAATCCCATTGCAAGCCAGGTTGCTGCCACAGCATAGGTGCTTTCCTGCCTGAATTTCGCATCTTTTACGGAAATAAGGGTATGCAGATCGGCAATGAAAAACAGGCTGTCATTTCCGGCTTTCTGTGAAAGGGTGATAGCGGGAAGGATTGCACCCAGTATGTTTCCAAGATGAGGTACATTCGTACTTTGAATCCCTGTAAGTATTCTGGCCATTCAGTGTATTTGCTTGTAAATATAGTAAAAGAAGAAATTCGTTTATTTCACAATCCAAACCGTTTCCTGATCCCAGTTTGAACGGACAGTAACCGGCTCTTTGTAGTATATCACCGGTTCCGGCTGCTTTTTATGCAGGTAATCACCGCTATCCCATTTTCCGTTCCCATTCAGATCGGTAATGAGTCTGATTCTGTAATTCATCGGAGTAAGGTATTCGAACATAAATTCACGGTTGCCCTCCAGACTTACTGTTTTCACTGTGTTGTCCTTGTCATCCAGCAACTGAAGCACATAATGTCCCGGCTGAATCTGAACATTCAGTTTAAATGTACCGTAGTACTTCAGTTCAGGGGTTTTAAATTCAACATTCAGGGTATCATGCGTGAATCCATACAGATCTGTAAATGCTCCCGGCAGAACAAGCAAATGATATTTTCTGTTTTCTTTCCAAGGGAATGGACATTCTTTCCACTTGAATAAACGTTTTGCGTTGTCGACAGGCAAAAATGAAGAGCCGGAGAATACGTTGCTTTTAAGGGTATCTTCTCTCAACTGCATACGCGAAGGATCTTTCACACCACTGGTTACAGGATGGGAAAAGCTGAAGAACAGTGTAGCATCCAGATCAAGGTTACGGCCTTTAGCGACAGTGCTCATCAGGGAAAGCATAAACTTTTCTCCCTTGTGCTGACTCAGCATTTTCTCTTTTGTGATCAGCTTATATTTCAATGTATCGTATACCTTGTTTTTATCTCTCAGTTCCAGTTTAATTGAATCTGTAGCGGGAGGCACAAACCAATAAGTGAGCGAATCACCGGATGCATTTCGCTCCAGTACGGGTTCCCCTATTGGTTCGTATAATCCGGACAAGGGTCTGAGATAAAGCTCCGGACCCGGTGCCGCTAAGCTCAGTATGATCTTCCCATAGGAAGCCTGAAAAGCTCTTTTTAGTTTTTGCCTTCCTCCTGCTTCTTTAAACAGGCTCAGATTCACGGCTTTCTGACTTTGATAAAGGATCAGATTTTGTTCCTGAAAACCCATTAACTCGCCCACATCGTATTTATAGTTCCCGTTCTGGTCTCTCAATGCAAATACCTTGTAAGTTCCCGGTTTAATGTGCCCGATTGAGTATTCACCCCCTGCCCCTGTCCGGGCAAAATAAGAGGGTACCGATTTGAATGGAAGAGAATCATCGCTACCATGGTACAGCATTACCATGACTCCTTTTTCGGGTAAACGGGTAAACGCATTCACCACTGTTCCGGATACAGAAAGCGAATCAAGATAACTACCCGTTGAAAAAACATATTTGAAATCTGCTAGTACATTGCTTTCCCTGATGTCGGCTATGGCATTCCCGAAGTTTATGGAGTAGGTGGTACTATCCTTCAGCGGTTCACGGAAGATAATCTCCAGTGTTTTTCCTTTTGCTTTGACATCCGGTGCACGTTCCATGGGCGGGGAAATGACGAGCTGATTATTCAGATCTTTGAGCTGGATAAATTCATCAAACAGAATACTTATTTTTTTTGCTTTTAAATTAACGGCTGCGCTATCCGGATTATATGCTTTTGGGAATGGAGGTTTTTTATCCGGAGGTCCCCCCGTAGGCCTTACCTGCACGGCACAGGAGCTATACAGCAGCAGGAGGCAGAAACAGGAAACAGAAACAAACTGTGGAATAAAGCGGACCCGGGCTCCTTTCATAGACTATGCTTAAAAGCCGCTGATTAATGCTGCAATCTGTTCCAGATACAGTTTATCTGTTTCATCAAAATCGGCCAGCGAAACACTGTCCACATCCAGTACACCGGTCACCTCCTTCTTATCATTGAACAGCGGAATAACGATCTCAGAGCGGGAAGCTGCATTGCAGGATATATGTCCCGGAAAAAGATCCACATCTTTCACGATCACGGTCTGGGCAATGGCATAAGCGTATCCGCAAACACCTTTCCCTTTTGCAATACGTGTACAAGCTACAGGGCCCTGAAAAGGACCCAGAACAAGTTCTTCATTTTTGACAAAGTACAATCCGATCCAGAAAAAACCCATGCCATATTTGAGCGCTGCTATCACATTCGAAATATTGGCAATAGTATCCGGTTCCCCTTCCACCAGAGCATGGATCTGAGGTAGCAGGCTTTCATAGCGTGCCTTACGGCTGACTCCCTGAACGTAAATAGATTCTGCCATCGTGGTATGGTTATAGCGTTAACTATTCCTCTATGCTGTTCCGTTTTAAATCACAGGCCAAGCAGAATCTCCTGCGGATCCTTGCCTGCAAAAAGCATTTTCAAAGGATTTTCACATAATTCCTTAACCCTGACTAAAAAACCAACCGATTCTCTTCCATCAATCACTCTGTGGTCATACGAGAGAGCCACATACATCATTGGTCTTACCACCACCTGCCCATTCACAGCCACAGGTCTTTCAACCACATTGTGCATACCCAATATGGCGCTCTGGGGCGGGTTAAGAATAGGGGTTGACATCAATGACCCGAACACACCGCCATTTGTTATGGTAAATGTACCCCCTTCCATATCCTTCAGCTCTATCTTATTATCTCTTGCTTTTACGGCAAGTGTCTTAATGGTATTTTCAATTTCAGCAAGAGACAATCCTTCCGCATTACGGATAACGGGAACCACCAGTCCTTTCGGGGCACTCACAGCAATGCCGATATCGCAGTACTGATGGAATACCTGTTCATCACCGTCTATTTTTGAATTCACAGAAGGAAAGTGATACAGGGCTTCCGTTACAGCCTTGGTAAAAAAACTCATAAACCCTAATCCTGTACCATACTGTTCTTTAAATTTATCCTTGTATTTTGCTCTTATGGCATAGATCTGGCTCATATCAACCTCATTAAAGGTTGTGAGCATAGCTGTTGTATTTTTGACGGTAACAAGACGCTGAGCTAATTTTTTACGCAGGGGAGTCATCTTCTGACGGTTTTCCGTTCTGGAACCTTCCCAGGTTCTGACACTTCCTGTATCAAAGCCTTTACTCATTGCTTCCAGGACATCACCCTTTGTAATACGTCCGCCCTTACCACTGCCATTCAGTTTATCAGCCGGCACCTTATTCTCTTCAATGATCTTCCTGGCCGCAGGGGATGGAACACCACTGCTGTAGGAAGCCGTTGCTTCTTTTTCTTTAACTACCTGCTTACTTCCGCTGCCAACAGCCACTGCCGGCTTTTTATCAGCAGCCGCAGCCACCTCCGGTTTTTTCCTGACCTCGCCTTTAACCGTATCATCAATAGAACAAACCACCTGTCCGACTTTTACGGTATCCCCTTCTGAAGCAAGCAATTTTATGCCTCCGTTCACTTCCGCATTGATAGTCAGGGTGGCTTTGTCCGATTCTATTTCAGCAAGCTCCTGATCCTTCTCCACATAATCTCCTTCTTTCACCAGCCAGCGGGAAATGATCACTTCCGTAATGGATTCTCCGGGGCTGGGGACTTTTAATTGTATGGTTGCCATATTTCCTTTTATTTAGGATTTTTGATTTAAGATTCAGGATTTAAAAATGATTTCTTGAAACTCTTTCCGTCAAAATCTTAATTCTTAAATCTTAAATTTTCACCTTACTGTTTTCAAATAATTTCTCCACAATCGCCATCTGCTGCTGGGCATGGGCTTTACTGAATCCTGTTGCAGGGCTTGCGCTTTCTGTGCGGCCTATATACTTTAATCGTATATCCGCTGTTTCAGAATGTGTCATGAACATACGCATCATAAAAGTCCATGCGCCCATATTCTCCGGCTCTTCCTGAACCCAGTAAAATGAATTTGCACTCTTGTATTTCTCCAGCACCTGCTTCAACTGCTTTTCGGGGAATGGATATAATTGTTCAATACGGATAATGGCCGTATCTGAGGCCTGGTTTTTATCTCTGTATTCCGCAAGGTCATAATATACTTTACCCGAGCAGAATGCAATGTTCTTCACCTTTTTCGGATCCGCCTGGATATCATCCACGATTTCCATAAATCGTCCTTCTGTGAAATCACGTAAGGATGAGACACAGGAAGGATAGCGCAGCAGTTTCTTCGGGGTAAAACAAATGAGAGGTTTACGGAAATTCCGTTTCAGCTGCCTTCTCAGCGCATGAAACTGGTTTGCAGGGGTAGTCGTATTGATAACCTGGATATTCTCTTCAGCACATTGCTGCAAAAAACGTTCTATACGTGCACTGCTGTGTTCAGGTCCCTGTCCTTCATACCCATGAGGGAGAAGCATCACAAGCCCGTTCATTCTTCTCCATTTATATTCAGAGCAGGTGATAAACTGATCAACCATGATCTGGGCTCCGTTGAAAAAATCACCGAACTGAGCTTCCCATATAGTCAATGTATTGGGGGTAGTGGATGCATAGCCGTATTCAAAACCAAGCACGCCATATTCGGAGAGCAGGGAATTGTAGATACTCAGGCTTGCTTTTGCGCCGAAATTATTCAATGGGGTATATTCCTCCTCCGAATCTTCAACCTTGAGTACGGCATGGCGATGGGAGAATGTACCTCTTTCCACATCCTGACCGCTGAAACGAACGGGGTGCCCTTCTTCAAGCAAGGTGGCATAGGCCATAAGCTCTCCCATGGCCCAGTCATATTTATCTGCCGCAATCATGCCGGCCCTTTCCCTGAAGATGTTCTGTATCTTATTAAAGAATTTTTTTCCTTCCGGGAGTGTTGTTATGCTGTTTGCAATCTTCAAAAACACTTTGGGATTCACTGCAGTATCCGGACTGGTATCAAAGGCACCAGTCGCAGCCATTTGGATTCCTTTCCAGGGGCCTTCCAGAAAGGAAGTCAATTTGGCTTTCTCAACCTGCTTGGCTTCATCCAGCTTTTCCTGAAGCAGTTGCTTAAAATTCTGCTCAAGGGTCTTCGCCAGCTCAGCCGAAACAGTCCCTTCTTCCATCAGCTTGCGTATATAAATTTCCCTCGGGTTGGGGTGAGTGGCAATTGATTTGTAAAGCAAGGGTTGGGTAAAACGGGGCTCATCGCCTTCATTGTGCCCATATTTCCGGTAACAAAGTACATCGATAAACACATCGCGGTGAAACTTTTGTCTGAATTCCATTGCCAGCTGTGCAACAAATACACAGGCTTCCACATCATCACCGTTTACATGGAATACCGGGGCCAGTACCACTTTGGCAACATCTGTACAATAAGTGCTTGAACGCCCGTCAACATAATTGGTTGTGAATCCCACCTGATTATTGATGACAAGGTGAATCGTTCCTCCCGTTTTGTACCCATCCAGTTGAGACATCTGGATGACCTCATAGCAAATACCCTGACCGGCAAGGGCAGCATCGCCATGGATAAGGATAGGACAAACCTTGTTATTATCACCTTTATGTCCGGTTTCTATTTTTGCCCTTGCAATACCTTCCACCACCGGGTCTGCTGCTTCGAGGTGAGAAGGGTTGGCGGTAAGGCTGATATGTAGTTTCTGTCCATGTCCGCTTACCTTGTCACTGGAATACCCCATATGGTATTTTACATCCCCGTCGAAAAGGGAGTCCTCTGAAAGCCTTCCTTCAAACTCTGTAAATATATCCTGATAGGTTTTATTCAGGATATTGGAGAGCACATTGAGTCTCCCGCGGTGTGCCATTCCTATGATAAAATCCTGAATACCCAGATCAGCTCCTTTTTCACAGAATGCGTGAAGGGTAGGAATAACCGTTTCTCCGCCTTCGAGGGAGAATCGTTTTTGCCCTACGAATTTGGTATGGAGGAAATTTTCAAAAAATACAGCCTGACTCAGTTTATCCAATATCTCCTGCTTTTCCTCTACAGAATAGCTGGGTGTATTACGGCTGCTTTCCATTTTTTGCTGAAGCCAGTTCAAGACATCCGGTGTACGGATATACATAAACTCAGACCCTATGCTCTGGCAATAGGTTTGTTCCAGATGCGCGATGATTGCGCTCAGCTTCGCAGGCCCAATTCCGATTTCCGTTCCCGCATGGAATACAGTATCCAGTTCGGAAGCATTCAGGCCAAAATTTTCAAGGTCAAGTGTGGGTGTGTATTTTCTGCGTTCCCTGACCGGATTGGTCTGGGTAAAAAGATGTCCCCGCGAACGGTAACCGTTGATCAGATTGATAACTTTGAACTCGTTCTGCACATTCTGTGGAATTTCTCCACCTCCGGCAGTTTCATCAAAATTTTTCCGGGCAAATTCAAAACCGTTAAAAAAATTCTGCCAGCTCTGATCTACAGATGTATTATCGTTCAGATACTGTTTATAGATATCTTCAATTGCCGAAACATCACCACTACCCAGGTAAGAAAACTTATCCATATCTCGTCTTTTTCTGAAGGGCAAAGGTAATGATTTCGGGTGAAATCAGCTGAATCGCTTCCTGAGCACGACCTTCTGCAGCTCCCTTTTCAGGATGAGGTCAGTAAGCACTAAAGGATAGGGTCTTTCAGGTTGTTCCTGCAATGCTTTCCGGACCTGGACTTCACTCAGATCAATGCTGTAAAGGATTCCGGTAAGGAGACTGTCGTTGCTGAGCAGGGTTTTTTCAATTATGGGGGCTACCTGGCTCTGCAGGCTGGAATAAGCATCTGTTCCCGGCAGTGGTTCCCGGATATCAAGTCCGAACCGGCCGAAATCCTTCATAAGCTGCTCAATCACCGCCTTGAGTATAGCTTGCTTTTCAGGACCGCTAAGCTCCGGTGGCAGAAAAGGAGTATCCATCCCTTGCTTTAGTATTTTGACTTATCAAGCAGCAGGCGCTTCACCGGCCGGTCATTTATCAGATGCTCTTCAATAATTTCAGCCACATCGGTCACCTCCACACCTACATAAAATACTCCTTCCGGATAAACCACAAGGGTTTGGCCGTAATCACAGATATCAAGACAACCCGACTTCTGTGCTCTGATGTTGATCGGAAGGTTTCTTTCCCTGAGTTGCTTTTTAAATGCGTCCACCAGCTCCATCCCATGTGCCTCTCCGCAACTCTTCCTCGGGGCTTCGGGTGCACGCTGGTTTGTACAGATAAAAATATGTTTGTCGTATTTCATAGTTTTAGATTTCACGTATACGCAGCTCTTCAACAAGTCTGTACAGGTCCGATTTTTTATCTTCACTTACAGGTATCGCTTTGAGCGCATCGAGTCCTTTTTCATAATACCGGTTCATTTCTTCCATTGCCAGCTTACGGATATTCAAAGTGTTGTAGATGTCTTTGACAGCCTCCACTTTGTGCACCGGGTCTGACACGGGGGCATGAATCCAGTTAAGCAATTCTTCTTTTTTATAGGGCATAGAAGCTGATACCTCCAGGGCTTTCAGGAGGAGAAATGTTTTTTTATTTGAAATGATATCTCCTCCGGGTTGTTTGCCAAACTTATCCGGATCGGCAAATACATCCAACAGATCATCCTGAAGCTGGAAAGCTATACCGGCATTTTTTCCGAAATCATAGAGCAGTGCTGCATCCGAAGTCCCGGCTTTGCCCAGTATGGCCCCTATCTGCAGACTGCAGGCCAGTAACACAGCCGTTTTTAACTCAATCATCCGGATATAATCTGTAATACTAACGCTGCTTTGCTGTTCATAATTCATATCGAACTGCTGTCCTTCACACACTTGCAGCGCTGTCCTATTGAAGAGAGGAAGAACGAGAGCCATTTCTGCGACCGGTAATTTCTCAAATTGCTGCATTGCTTTTATCAGCATGGCATCTCCGCTGAGAATGGCTACATGGCTGCTCCACTTTTCATGAACCGTCGGTTTGTTACGCCGTATGGGTGCCTGATCCATAATATCGTCGTGCACCAGACTGAAATTATGGAACAGCTCTATGCCCAGGGCAGCCGGAAGTGCATCTTCGGCACGGCCTCCAAACAATTCACAAGCCATCAGTGTGAGCAGGGGGCGCATACGCTTACCGCCCATCTCCATAATATAACGCTGGGGTTCATATAATTCACGAGGCATACCCTGCAGCTGCAAACCGGATATTGCGTCCTCTATCAGCTTATAGTTTCGGGTCTGTTTACTCATGTCCTCAGTTTCAGACAATAAAACGGGTGTCTTTCAGAATCAGTGCCAGGCCCTCTTCCAGGGTTACCAATTTACGGTTCAGAAGCTGGACCATTTTAGTGGTATCCGGGCGACGGCGGGTCATATCACCTTCTGCCAACGGTGCCAGATGCACGATTTTTGACTTCGATTTGGTAAGACGAAGGATGAGCTGGGCAAGATCCAGAATAGAAGTTTCTATGCTTCCTCCTATATTCACCACATCATTGACAAACATATTCTGATAAAAGGCATTGGTGGTAGCCAGAATATTGTCATCGATAAAACAAAATGTACGCGTCTGGGATCCGTCTCCATAAATTGTAATATCCCTTCCTGCCAGTGCAGCAGACAGGAAACGGGAAATCACAAAATCCTTGCTTTGCTTGGGGCCGAAGGTGTTAAAGAAACGAAAAATGGTGTAATCAAGCTGAAATTCTTTCTGGTAAGATTTGAGATATGCTTCCCCCACATTTTTTACAATGGCATAAGGTAAACGGGAATTAAGCGGGGTGGTATCTTCATTCTGAGGATACTCAACAGGCTCGCCATACACTTCGGAAGAAGAAGAAAAATAAATTCTTTTTACACCTGTATTTTTACTCAGGTTAAGAACATATTTGATACCGGAAATATCATTCAGCACTTTCACCGGATTTTCGAGAGTACGACTCACTCCAACCGTGGCTGCATAATGAAATACATAATCGAAAGAAAAGGAGTAAAAGATGCTTGATATGTCTCTGAATTCATTCACATCGCATTTAATGAATTTGATGTTCCTGAAACGTGAATCAGGAACTTTTAACAGGGACCCTGTCTGAAGATTGTCGACAAGGACCACATAATTATCCGGGTTTTCTGCCAGTTTTTCTGCCAGTCCGCTGGGAATAAATCCTGCACCACCAGTAACAAGAATTCGGGTATAGCTGTGTAAATTCATTTTCGTCTTATTGAGTAATTTTATTCAGATATTTTCCATAGCCGCTTTTCAGCAATGGTTCGGCAATCTTCTTCAGCTGAGCTGCATCAATGAATCCCATACGGTATGCTACTTCCTCGATACATCCAATCCCAAGACCCTGACGTTCTTCTATAACCTGGACGAATTGTCCGGCCTGCATCAGGGAATCAAATGTTCCGGTATCAAGCCAGGCTGTACCTCTGTCCAGAATACCTACTTTCAATTTCCCTTTCAGGAGGTAATGTTTGTTGATGTCGGTGATTTCAAATTCACCGCGGGGACTTGGTTTCAGGTTTTTTGCGACCTCAATCACAGAGTTGTCGTAAAAATAAAGTCCCGGAACCGCGTAATTCGATTTGGGATGCGTTGGTTTCTCTTCAATGGATACCGCTTTCCCTTCCTTGTCAAATTCAACCACACCATAACGTTCCGGATCAGAAACATGATAGGCGAATACAACACCACCTTCCGGTTTTTGATGGAATTGCAATAGCCGGCCCAGTCCTGCACCATAAAAAATATTATCGCCCAGAATCAGGGCAACACTGTCATTCCCGATAAATTTTTCACCTATAACAAATGCCTGAGCCAGTCCGTTCGGAACTTCCTGAACAGCATACGTGAATTTACAACCCAGTTGCTTACCATCACCCAGTAGGCGTTCAAAACTCGGCAGATCATGCGGTGTTGAAATAATCAGAACTTCCTTTATTCCTGCCATCATCAGCACAGAAAGCGGATAGTAAATCATTGGCT
Source organism: Bacteroidia bacterium (assembly GCA_044448685.1). Lineage (GTDB taxonomy): Bacteria > Bacteroidota > Bacteroidia > Palsa-965 > Palsa-965 > Palsa-965. Next base: position 31,027 of record JBIOHC010000012.1, on the reverse strand, counting down.
TGTTATAGATTGGCATCAGCTGCTTACTTACTGCCAGGGTAAGCGGGTGCAAACGGGTGCCGGAGCCTCCGGCCAGAATAATACCTTTCATGATTGTGGTGTTTGGGGTTCTGTCTGATTGTTTATATGATGAATAATTGTCAGATCATCCTGTTCCACATCTTCATCTTCATCATAAAGCTGGACCAGGGGTTCTTGCATAAACGCTTTATTCGTAATTCTCTTTTCCAGGCTTAACAGGAAACAGGGAAGCAGCACCAGATTGGAGCAATAGGCTACCAGCAGGGTAATAGAGACCAGAATACCCAATGCGGCAGTGCCTCCGAAATCAGAAGCCATAAAGATGCCAAAGCCACAAAATAAAATCACTGCGGTATAAATCATGCTTACTCCCGTTTCACGAATAGCCAGGGACACTGTCCGGGATATACTGTACTGATTATTTTTGAGCTCCTGCCTGTACTTTGTCAGGAAATACATTGTTCCGTCAGAAGAAATACCAAAAGCTATGCTGAATACAAGTATGGTAGACGGTTTGAGGTGTATATTAAAGAATCCCATGAGGGCAGCTGTAATGAATAATGGTACCAGACTGGGCACAACAGAAATGACAACCATACTTGGAGACATAAAGAGACTTAGCATAACCAGCGTGATTAGGATAACGGCTATACCGACACTTTCGACCAGGTTCTCAACCAGAAAATCATTCCCTTTCAGGAACATCAGACAGGTTCCGGTCAGTACATAATCACATCGTTTGTCTTTTGGCAGCCACGATTTTGCCGCATCGTCATAATTCAAAGCACTGTCAATCCGGGGATGCAGCTCATTGACAAGTTTTTTCATTTCAATGGATCCTATATCGGCCATCTGAATACTTACCCGTGTATAGCGCTTCGTTGAGTCAAGAAAGGCCCTGAACCTGTCCTGTTTATCCCTTGCTTCCGTCGAATATTTTTTAATCTGAGCCAGCCCTTCAGCTCCCGGCAGCCTGAAATACCTTGGCTTTCCTTCGTTCAAAGCCTGGTTTGAAAATTTAACACCGTCAACCACCGAAACCGGTTTGGAAAAAATAGGGTATCCCCACAACATCTTCTGAACACGGTCAATACGGTACAATACATCTGCATTCTCAGCAAATACCCCGTTTTCCTTCTTCGTATCAATAGAAATTTCAAGAGGCAGTACTCCTTTGAAATTTTTCTCAAAGAAATGCAGATCGTCATATATAGGATCCTTCGCAGGCAGGTCATCTACAACATATCCCAGTGTTTTAATTTTTACGATACCGAAAACGGAAATAATCAGAATGGCAATAACGAATCCATAAATCTTAATCCGGTGGCGGTGCACGCCAACATCCACAACAGTCAGAAGCCGGGTCAGCCTTTTGGCATCCAGGTGCTGTGTATGTTTCACAGACGGAGGAGGCAGATAACTGAAAATAATCGGAATCAGAATGATGGAAATAAGATAGGTTGCCATCACATTGAGAGAGGAAACGAATCCGAACTCAATCATAATTTTGCTGTGGGTGAGACAGAAAACAGCAAAGCCTATAGAAGTGGTTACATTGGCAAAAAACAGGGAAGGTCCTATTTTTTCAATCATACGCAGTAAGGCCAGTCCTTTATTGCCATGACGGGTATACTCCGTATGATATTTATTGAGCAGCAGGATACAGTTAGGCACCCCGATAACGATAATGAGGGGAGGAATAAGGCCTGTGAGTGCCGTGATTTTATATCCGAAAAGTACCAGCCCTCCCAGTCCCCATGACACCCCTACACCTACAACAACCAGTGAAAAAACAACGGGCAAAACGGAGCGAAAAAAAACAAAGAGGATAAAAGCCGTTACCAATACAGCAAGCCCCATGAATAAAAACATTTCATGGGATATTTTTTTGGCGATGACAGAACGTATATAGGGAAGTCCTGAATAATGCACTGTTATGCTGTGTTTACCTGCAAAACCCTCCGTGAGGGCCTTAATTTCATCCACTACATGAAAACGCTCCTTGGTATTGACCACATGTTTTTCAAAGGTTACGGCAATGACAGTGGCTGCGGTATTCTTAGTGAATGCAAAATTTTCATAAAAAGGCAGGTGCATCACCAGTTTATGAATACTGTCTACCTCAGCCTGATTGCCGGGACGATGAGACAGGATGGGCCTGAAGTCGAACTTTCCGGTACTGTCATTAACTTTTAAATTATACAGACGGGCAATGGACACTACTTCCTGAACTCCTTCCACTTTACGAAGACTTTCTGTCAGGTCATACCATGCACAAAACTTATCATATTTCCAGATATTGGTATCAGCTATGCCTATTACCATCACTGTTCCATCCTGGCCAAACATGGATTTGAAACGCTCAAAGCTTATGTCGGTGGTATCAGTAGAGGGTAATAATTTGGGGAATTCATAGGAAATCTCCGCCTTACGGCTGAAATAGCCGAGGAAGATGGTAAGCGTGCCTAGGAGGATCAGAAACTTGATCCTGTTACGCAGAATAAACCTGGCAATCGATTTCCACATTGATTAGCTGGTAAATGCCTTTAAAAACGAGTTAACACGCTAAAGGCCTGAATCTCCGAAATTACATATTTTTTTTAATCCCCCCCTGAATAGGATTATCTTTACCGGTAACGAGGTAACACCCACTAATCATGCATTCCGGCACACTTCTTTTACTCCGACGTCTGAGCCTGCGCAAGGTTTGGAACACCGTAAAAGTATTCGCCTCGTATCATTACAGCAGGATTAGTGGCAAAGCCATACAATGGGGTATGCCTGTCAGCATTTCCATAGAGCCTACCACCTCCTGTAATCTGCGCTGCCCGGAATGTCCAAGCGGTCTCCGTTCATTCAGCCGCCCAAGCGGCATGCTTGATGAAAGCTTTTTTAAAAAGACCCTGGATGAGTTGCAAAAAGATCTGGTTTACCTCACCTTTTATTTTCAGGGTGAGCCATACCTCAACCCCCGCTTTCTTCAAATGGTACGTTATGCTCATTCAAAGAACATATTCACATCCACCTCTACCAACGCTCATTATCTGGATGAAGAAGCGGCAAAAGCCACCGTTGAATCAGGGCTGGACCGCCTTCTCATTTCTCTTGACGGAACCACACAGGAAACCTATGCTTCCTATCGGGTAGGCGGAAACCTGGAAAAGGTCATAGAGGGCACCAAACGACTGGTGAAGTGGAAAAAGAAGCTGAATTCGGCAACACCCTTGCTGGTATTTCAGTTTCTTGTTGTCAAACCCAACGAACATCAGATAGAAGAAGTACGGCAGCTTGCAAATGAGCTGGGTGTAGATGAAGTGAAATTCAAAACAGCACAGGTAAATGATTTTAAAAACGGGAATAAACTCATCCCTGATCAGGATCGTTATTCCCGTTACCGTAAAAAATCAGACGGCACCTGGGAACTCAAAAACAAGCTGGAAAATCACTGCTGGAAACTCTGGCAAAGCCCTGTAATTACGTGGGACGGGGTGGTGGTGCCCTGTTGCTTCGACAAGGATGCAAAACATGCTATGGGTGATCTTAAAAACACATCTTTCCGGCAGTTGTGGCAAGGAGAAGCATATCGTAATTTCAGGTCTTCTGTTTTAAAAAGCAGAAGTGAAATTGAAATCTGTACAAATTGTTCGGAGGGTACGAAGGTGTGGGCTTAGACGGTCATGATTTCTTTTTCTTTCTGTTCGAGGTGTTTATCAACCTTTACAGAATAGGCATCGGTGAGTTGTTGTATTTTTTCTCCGGCACCCTTTGCTTCATCTTCCGGCAGGCCGTTTTTCTGAAGTCCTTTTATTTCTTCGTTCGCATCTTTACGGGCACTGCGCAAACTTACTTTGGCATTCTCTCCTTCGGCCTTGGTACGTTTTACCAGGTCCCTTCTGCGTTCTTCCGTAAGGGGAGGAATGCTGATAATGATGACAGAGCCGTTATTATTCGGGTTGAATCCGAGATTAGCGGCCTGTATGGCACGGGTAATCGGATCGAGCATCCCTTTTTCCCAGGGCTGAACAGCCAGTGTACGGGCATCGGGAGTACTGATATTGGCAACCTGGCTCAGGGGTGTATTGGTGCCGTAATAATCAACCAGCACACCATCCAGCATTTGTGCACTGGCACGGCCGGCACGTATTTTAGAGAGTCCGGCTTCAAGGTGCTGTAATGCACCTTCCATTGACTCTTTCGTTGCATCTATAACAAAATTTATTTCAGCGCTCATACGTTTTGAATTTAGAAAATACCGGAAGGACGGTTGAGGACAAATTTAAAAGGAATCTTCAGAATTCCACCATAGTGCCGACCTTTTGTCCGCTTACTACATGCATGAGATTTCCGGGCTTATTCATATTGAAAACAATAATCGGGAGATTATTTTCCTTGCAAAGGGTAAAGGCCGTCATATCCATCACATTCAGATTCTTTTCATACACCTCCGTAAATGACAGACTTTCATACTTAACCGCATTGGCATGTTTCTCCGGATCCATGTCATAAATACCATCTACACGGGTACCTTTCAGGATTACATCGGCTTCTATCTCTATACCCCTCAGTGTGGCTGCTGTATCGGTGGTGAAATACGGGTTACCTGTTCCCGCTCCAAAAATGACCACACGACCTTTCTCCAGGTGGCGCACAGCCCGGCGTCGGATAAAGACTTCACAGATCTGTTCCATTTTGATGGCGCTTTGCAGGCGGGTATCCACCCCTATTTTTTCCAGGGCAGCCTGCAGGGCCATGCTGTTGATAACGGTAGCCAGCATACCCATATAATCGCCCTGAACACGGTCCATACCCCCTTCAGAAGCCTGTATACCTCTGAAAATATTCCCGCCTCCTATGACAATAGCCACTTCGACCCCGGCCTGGGAAACAGCTTTCACCTCTTCTGCGTACTTAGACAGGATTTCGGAATCAATACCGAATTGTTTTTCGCCCATCAGGGCTTCACCGCTTAGTTTAAGGAGAATGCGTTTGTATTTCATACGTGGGCTTTGCAGGTTTGGAGATGCGGACTGATTATGGGAACAAATATAAGGGCAAAAAAAACCCCGACTCTACGTCGGGGAAAAAAATTAACCTAGTGCTATTCGTTTGAAGCCTGTGACTTTTAGTTCCTTATCGGCATCGGCCAGAAACTGTCTTACCGTCTTCTTTGAATCTTTTATATATTCCTGATTCAGGAGTGTGCTTTCTTTATAGAATTTGTTGATTTTGCCCTGGGCAATCTTCTCGACCATATCTTCCGCCTTGCCTTCAGCACGAACCTGTTCACGGGCTATATCCAGCTCACGTTCCAGCATACGTGCATCCACATCGTCTTTATCAACGGAAACAGGAGCCATAGCGGCAATCTGCATAGCTATGTCTTTGCTTACATATTCTTCATTAGGCTTGTTGAAACCTACGATGGTCGCAAGCCTGTTTCCCGGGTGATTATACGCAACCACTTTACCTGCTTCAACCACTTCATACGAAGAGATATCCAGTTTCTCACCGATTACGCCAATCTGTTCGATTACTTTCTCACCTACAGTAACGCCATTCCCTGCAAAAGGAAGCGCTTTAAGTTCATCGATTGATTTAGGAGATTTTTCTATTGCCAGATCCAGGATTTTATTGGCGAAAGCTCCGAAGCTGTCGTTTTTGGCAACGAAATCAGTTTCACAGTTCAGCACAATGATAACACCTTTCTTTCCGTCGGCAGTTGTTTTGGCAATTACCAGTCCTTCTTTGGCTTCACGGTCGCTGCGGTTTGCAGCAACTTTCTGTCCTTTTTTACGCAGAATATCAATTGCCTGCTCAAAATCCCCATTCGCTTCCGTCAGGGCTTTTTTGCAATCCATCATTCCTGCTCCGGTCTGGAGCCTCAGTTTATTGACTTCCGCTGCTGTAATGGTGGTGGTAGACATACTTATTTCATTAAACGTTTCTATCAGGCTTTAACAGGAGGTTTGCGGTTGCTTCCGCCGGCAGCACGGCGTGCACCGGTGCTCTTTTTACGTTTGCCGCTTCCGTCTTCGTCTTCTTTTACTTCATATTTTTTATTGTCTGCAAACTCATCGTCACCTGAATCAGCTGCATCATTCTTGTCTTTGTCGAGTTTACGCTCTTCCAGACCTTCTGCAATAGCTTTGGTGATGATACCGATAATGAGGTTGATGGAAGAAGAAGCATCATCATTGGCAGGAATTGCATAATCCACCAGGTTCGGATCGGAATTGGTATCCACGATAGCGAAAGTAGGTATGCCTAATTTTTTGGCTTCAGCCACTGCAATATGTTCATTGGCGATATCAACGATGAACAGGGCAGCAGGCAGACGGGTAAGGTCGGCAATAGAGCCCAGGTTCTTTTCCAGTTTGTCACGCTCGCGTGATATCTGCAGACGTTCGCGTTTGGAGATATTGCTGTAGGTGCCATCGGCATTCATCTTGTCGATTGTAGCCATTTTGCGTACAGCCTTACGGATGGTTGCAAAATTGGTGAGCATACCACCGGGCCAGCGCTCGGTAACATAAGGCATGTTCACATTTTTTACATGTTCGGCAACAATATCTTTTGCTTGTTTCTTGGTAGCAACGAATAAAATCTTTTTACCGGAACGGGCCATCTGCTTCAGAGCATTGGATGTCTCCTCTATCTTGACAACTGTTTTGTTCAGGTCAATGATATGGATACCGTTCTTTTCAGTAAAGATATAAGGAGCCATTGCGGGGTTCCACTTTCTCTTGAGGTGGCCGAAGTGTGCTCCAGCTTCTAACAGCGCGTTGAAATTTGTTCTGGACATCAATTTATCGTTATCGTGATTATTGCTAGTATAAAAAAAGGATCTGCTCCAAACAGGAGCAAATCCGGATATTAACGTTTGCTGAACTGGAAGCGTTTACGGGCTTTTTTCTGGCCGGGCTTTTTACGTTCCACCATACGGGGATCACGTGTTACCAGACCTTCCGCACGCAGTTTGCTTTTGCATTCAGGATTGAGTTCTATCAATGCACGGGCAATACCCAGACGAACAGATTCAGCCTGACCGGTAATTCCGCCTCCTGCAACTGTTACAGTAACATCATACTGATCAACAATACCAAGGATACTGAAAGCCTGAGTCACTTTATACTGAAGCACCCCTCCGGAGAAATACTGTTTGTAATCCCGTCCGTTAACGGTGATCTGGCCTTTGCCGTTCTGAAGGTAGACGCGGGCTACAGCTGTCTTTCTTCTGCCTAATGTGTTGGTGATTTCCATGCCTTATTCCTTAACAGTGTTGAGTTTAATTTCTTTGGGCTGCTGTGCAGTATGGGGATGCTCTGTTCCGGGATATACCCACAGATTACCATACAAAGCCTGACCCAGCTTGGTTTTAGGAAGCATGCGTTTTACGGCAAGCTCTATAATCCGCTCCGGATGTGTGGAGAGGAGTTCTTTTGGAGTGGCAAAACGCTGTCCTCCGGGATATCCTGTATAACGGGTATATACTTTTTCGGCCATCTTTTTGCCGGTGAATTTCACCTTCTCTGCATTGATAATGATCACATTATCACCACAATCCACATTCGGGGTGAAACCTGTCTTGTGCTTACCGCGGATCAGATAAGCCACTTTGGAAGCAAGTCTTCCAACGACTTCATTCTCTGCATCAATGATCAGCCAATCCTTTTTTACAGTTGCCTTATTGAGCGAAACTGTCTTATAGCTTATTGCATCCACTTGAAAATCAGTTATATTGTTTAAAAATTCAGCAAATCCCTTAAAAATGGGTTGCGAAGATAGACAGTATTTTGAAGATCAACAAATTTATCCACAAATTAAAGTTAAAAACACATGGGTTTTCGTCGGTTTCACGAAAAACACCCTTCGGCTACGCTCAGGAACCACCCAATAAAAAAGCCCCCTGCAAGGAAGAGGGGGCTTTTTGGATAATCATTCCGGCGATGTCAGAAACCGGAAAGACGAATTATTCAGCTTTAGGGATGCATTAATCAGTGAGAAAGGCAGGATATCAGCATTACCAACATTTACAGAACACCTGCCGGACGGATTTCTGAGCTCCGTCCTGATTGCATCAGTCTCGCAGGTGTATAAGGGAAAGAACGAAGAGCCGCTAATTGTTATCTGTACAAATTTGCAACCTATTCTACTCCTTCTCAAACCATAATCTGGCAAAAATTATATTGTCCGGTGAAATGAATGAGGGTAAATTACCCTGTTATCCTGTTGAAAAACAATATTTTAAAGATTACTCAGGGTAATAAGTCGAACCACTCTGCCTATTTAATCACCCCCAATTCCTTTCCTACCTTAGAAAAAGCTGCAATAGCCTTATCCAGATGCTCTTTTTCATGGGCTGCACTCAGCTGTACCCTTATCCTTGCCTGACCTTTGGGCACTACAGGATAAAAGAAACCGATCACATAAATTCCTTCCTTCAATAGCTTATCGGCAAATACCTGGGAAAGTTTAGCATCATACAGCATTACCGGTACAATAGCCGAATCCCCGTCGCGTATTTCAAGCCCGGCAGCTTTGATACCCTTTTTAAAGTATTGTATATTCCAGTCCAGCTTGTCCCTTAAGCTAGTAGTTTCACTCAGCATATCGAATACTTCTATGGAAGCACCCACGATATGCGGTGCGAGTGAATTCGAAAAAAGATAAGGTCGGGAACGCTGGCGCAGCAGACTGATAATTTCCTTCTTACCCGCAGTAAAACCTCCCATAGCCCCTCCCAGTGCCTTGCCCAGAGTGCCTGTAACGAGATCCACCCGGTTCATTACACCTTTTAACTCTATGGTTCCCCTGCCTGTTTTCCCTATAAAGCCCGATGCATGGCTCTCATCAACCATCACCAGCGCATTGTATTTATCAGCCAGGTCACAAATCTTATCCAGGGGGGCTACATAACCATCCATAGAAAAGACCCCGTCTGTAACAATCATACGGAAACGCTGTGCCTGGGCCTTTTTAAGCTGCTCTTCCAGATCAGCCATATCACTGTTTTTATAGCGGTAACGCTGAGCCTTGCATAAACGAACCCCGTCAATAATAGAAGCATGGTTGAGTTCATCCGAAATAATGGCATCCTCTTCACCCAATAAAGGCTCGAATACACCTCCGTTGGCATCAAAACAGGCAGCATACAGGATGGTATCTTCCTGACCCAGGAATTTCGATATCTTATCTTCCAGGGTTTTATGTATCGTCTGTGTGCCGCATATAAAACGGACCGACGACATACCATACCCGTATTCATCCAGCGCCTGATGGGCCGCTTTAATAACACGGGGATGGGAAGAAAGCCCCAGGTAATTATTGGCACAGAAAATAATGACCTCTTCCCCTGTACTTACCTTAACGACAGCTCCCTGAGGGGTTGTAATAATACGTTCGTTCTTGAACAATCCGTTCTGTTCAATGGATTTCAATTCAGTATTCAGGAATTCCTTATAATTTCCGTACATGGGGATTTATGAATTATGATTTAAGAATTAAGATTTTTGATTTAAGATTTACGAAAATACACATTCTGCATGAAAAAAATCATGTTTTGAGTTCGTGCCATTCAGTTGAGTCTGTACCTTTTTCCGGGCAGGGAACGCAAAGCTCCGGCAAACTCCATATGGAGCAGGAGTGAAGAAATTCTGCTCATTGGAATGGATGTCAATACGCTCAACGTATCTATATGCAGTTCCCCTTTCATCCGCATTACTTCTGCAATCTGTTTTTCTTCCGGCCCTAAAGCAGTGAATAATTCCTGCTGCACAGGCCTGGCCTTCCTTACCACATCCCAGCTCAGCATACGAACCAGATCGGCAGCATTTTCAATCAAAGCTGCCTTGTTTTGTTTGATGAGTTTATGACACCCGAGTGAAAGCGTATCGGTAGTTCTTCCGGGGAAGGCAAAAACTTCCCTGTCATATGAATTGGCAATATCAGCAGTGATCATAGAACCACCGTCGGGGGCCGACTCAATAACAATCAGGGCATCACATAAACCGGCTACAATACGGTTACGCCGGGGGAAATTCTCCATTTCGGCCTTTGTACCACTTGGATAATCACATAACAGTCCTCCCAGTTCCTTGATCCTTTCGGCTGCCGAGCGGTGCAATACGGGATAGACAGAATCCAGCCCGTGAGCCAGCACAGCAATAGTCTCCATTTTATATGCCATGCAGGCTCTGTGAGCACAGATGTCTATACCGTATGCAAGACCGCTTACAATAAGCGGATTCCATTCAGCCAGATCACGGATGAGTTCATTGCAACGATCCACCCCATAACTTGTTGCTTTGCGTGTACCTACAATGCTGAGTACTTTTTGCTGATCAGGATTTGCCGTTCCTTTATAATATATTAATAAAGGACCGTCGGCACATTGTTTCAGCCTTTCCGGATAATTTTCATCCTGATAAAAAAATGTCTGAATACCTTCTGCCTCAACAAAACGCAATTCCATTTCAGCTCTTTGAAATACAGTATGGTTTATAATCGCTTTGGCATGGCGGGCTCCTATACCATGCACTTTTCTCAGCTCTTCTTTTTTGGAACGGAATATTTCAGCTGCACTTCCGTAATGTGCGAGTAGTTTTTTAGCTGTTATATCGCCAATACCCGGTAAAAGTGTGAGGGCAATTCTATAAAATAATTCTTCCTGCTTCTCCATGGAATGTTTTCTTTGTATATTGTTCAACCAACGCAATCATAGATCAAATATAAAATCGGGGAGGTTCATGCGAAATTTTATTTCATTCCTATTCTTTTCAATCACAAACACTTTTTTAAGTGCCCAGGTACTTGTAAAAGGGAAGATTACAGACAAGCAAAACGGCGATGAACTCATAGGTGTAACGGTTATTGCCGATTCAAAAGTCAGCGGGATAACAGACCTTCATGGTAACTATTCGCTCCGTCTTCCGGAAGGTAAACACCGGATGGAATTCCGGATGATGGCCTATAATGCAGGTGTGAGGGATATAGACCTGAAAACCGGTGACTCACTGATTCTCAATATGGAACTGTCGGCTAATATGCAGGCACTCGAAACTGTAGTGGTATCGGCAGGCAAGTTCGAACAGAAACTGGAAGATGTGACCATATCCATTGAAGTCATCAGCCCCAAACTGGTTGAAAGCAAGAATACAACCTCTATGGATCAGATTATCAATCAGGTTCCGGGTGTGGCTATGATCGACGGGCAGGCTAATATACGCGGAGGAAGCGGGTATAGTTACGGAGGAGGAAGCCGTGTGCTCCTGCTGGTGGATGATATGCCCCTGCTGTCTGCCGATGCAGGCGATGTAAAATGGAATTACCTTCCTATTGAAAACCTGCAGCAAATAGAAATTCTTAAAGGTGCTTCCTCTGCCCTCTTCGGTTCATCAGCCCTGAACGGAGTTATCAATGTGCATACCGGATACCCTACATCCACACCCCGGTCATCTATTGTCATGTTTTCAGGTATTTATGATACTCCCGAACGTCCGGAGCTGGTATGGTGGGGCAAGAACCACCCCCTGTTTAAAGGAACCAATTTCTTTCATTCCCGGCAGATCAAAAATTTTGACCTCACCATAGGAGGCTGCCTCTTCGACAATGACGGCTACCGCTTTGATGAAGTTGAAAAACGTTACCGCTTCAATATCAACACCCGCTACCGTTTTAAACATATTGTAGGCTTAAGTGTGGGAGTCAATTTCAATTATATGGATGTTACCGGAGGCAATTTTCTGCTTTGGGCCAACGGTGGCTCAGGTGCTTTACTGCCTATTGGCGGGGCTTCCCAGCACTACGACAATGTACGGTATAATGTAGACCCTTTCATTACGTATTATGCACGTAAAGGTGGCAAACACAGTTTGCGTACCCGTTATTTCTATACCCTCAATACGAATGATACGCATCAGAGCTCATACGGAGGTTTATATTTTGCCGAATACCAGTACCAGAAACATTTTGAAAACGGTATTACCCTCACCACCGGTGCCACGGTTACCTATTCCAAAATCACTTCACAGCTTTACGGTCCGCACAACTCTTCAAATAAAGCAGCCTACCTCCAGCTCGACAAACAGTTTTTCAAAAAACTGAATGCCTCTTTTGGCATACGGGGTGAATCATTCCTCCTGGATACGAGCCAGACTAAATTTTATCTCAAGGCGGGGAATGACACCCTTCGTAAAAAACCGGTACCTGTACAACCCGTGATGAGGGCCGGACTCAGCTATCAGCTGGCCAAGGCTACCTTTATCCGGACTTCGTTCGGACAGGGTTACCGCTTTCCTTCGGTAGCCGAAAAATATATCAAGACGTCTGTCAGCGGACTGGAAATCTATCCCAATAACCAGCTGAAACCGGAAGAAGGATATAGTGTTGAGCTGGGCATCAAACAGGGTTTTAAAGTATTAGGATTCCGGGGGTTTCTGGATGTGGCCGTATTCGATATGCAATACCGGGACATGATGGAATTCACCATGGGGCAATGGGGTAATCCAGGTACAGATCCGTTCTTTGGAATCGGTTTTAAATCACAGAACATAGGCCGTACCGAGATTTCAGGAGTGGATGTATCGCTCGAAGGAGAAGGAAAGATAGGACAGGTAGGTGTCAGACTCATGGCCGGATATACCTATATGAATCCGGTAAGCCTTGATTATGTTGCAGCTGTTGATACCAACAAAAACTCTTCAAAAGAAAATATCCTGAAATACAGGTACCGTCATATTGCCAAGACAGATGTGGAGCTGAGCTATAAAAAATTCACCGTCGGGGTAAGTATGCGCTATAACAGCTTTATGGAAAACATTGACAGATTCTTTGTTGATCCCTTCTTCTCCTCCGTATTGCCGGGCATAGCTGCTTACCGAAAACGTTTCCCGAACGGAGATCTTGTTTTCGACAACCGGATTTCCTATCAGGTCAATAAAAGAGTCAAGGTAAGTCTCATCACGAATAATATGTTCAATGTGGAAACAACAGACAGACCTGCCAATGTACAACCTCCGCGTAATTTTGCATTCCAGGTAAGTCTGAAATTCTAAAACCCGTAGCCTTTGAAATCTTTGGAGAATTCATCCGCAGCGAACACCGGGTTCACTTTCAGATTAATGTATTCATAGGCCTCGAACAGGCCATTGTTGTCATATACTTTGGTACTTAAAGGCAGACCGGTTTTTTTATCAATGATCAGCTCTGTCATTCGCGCATAAGAGCTTGGTACAATAAGCACCTTGCCTTCCCGTACCGATCCATAATCACTTATCTTATTCAGCTCACCCAGTTTAAACTCACTTAGTTTGAGTTTGCGTGCAATACTGATCAGCGTTTCTCCTTTGCCGACAGTATAGGTAGCGAATTTATAATCCAGATCCGTAACCTTGATCGAATAACAGGGAATAGTATTCCAGAGTATCTCCCCTTCATATTTAAAATAGTCGTCGAACTTTGTTCCGCAGCGCTGAACGGCATCTTTGAGTATATCCACCAGAAAATCATATCCCACTTCACTCACTGTATGGTGCTGGTCCTTATGTAAGGTTGAACTGTTTATATCCAGATTCAGGTTTATATAGGGAAATCCGGCCGGGTTAACAAGCACCTTTCCGTCATTCGTGCCTTGCACATAGAGTATCTCCGGACCATTGAGTTTCATATACACCTTGCGGGGTACTCTTTGCAGCTTAACGAAGGAAAGGGAGTTACGGAATTTGCCATTGACCTTTTCCTGTATCTTCAGGTTAAAGGAAAGGGTGGTGATAGCTGCAGCCGACTTATTCATGTTATTAATAATCGAACGGGCATCCACTGTTTCCTGAACCTGGGGATGATAAAAGGCACGGAATGAGCAGGAAAGAATGATTCCTGCCGCAAGAAAAATAAGTGAGATACTGTTTTTCAAGGTGATATGAATAAGCAAAAGTACGGTTTTCAAAGGATTTTTACAGGTCATAAATTTTAATCCTCTGTTCCGGGATTATCTCCCTGCATTTTCCTAATTTTACACCGATGGGTATGGAACACTATATAGCTGAGTTATTATACCGCCACGACTGTGTCATTATACCCGGTTTTGGAGGTTTTGTTGCCAATTATGCACCTGCTCAGGTTCATCCTACCCAGCATACCTTTACTCCTCCTTCCAAGAGCCTGGTTTTCAACCGAAGTCTGAAAAATAATGATGGTCTTCTGGCCAACTATGTTTCCGGTCAGGAAAACCTAAGCTATGCCGAAGCGAATCTTAAAATCCAGGAATTTGCCGCCGGCTGCAATGCCCTGCTTGGCAGCGGCAAGAAGCTGCTCCTGAAAGATATAGGAAGTCTTTTCCCCGATATTGAAAAAAATATTCAGTTCCAGGCCGATGAAAGCATTAATTTCTTCCTCGGCTCTTTCGGTTTCACGACAATTCAAAGTCCGGCTATCAAAAGAGATGGTATCGTAAAACGTCTGGAAAAGATGCCCAAAGACAGGGATGTCGTTCCTGCCGAAATGAAAAAGAGAGTCAGTATCCGTAAAATTGCTATTCTCACCTTAAGCGCCGGAATGCTGGCAGCCCTGGTCTGGATACCGCTCAAGACCGATCTGCTCAAAAATTTCAATTATGCCGATCTGAACCCCTTCAGTAAAAAGGAAGCGGGAACCTATTCGGAACGGAATTTTGCCACCTTTTCATTTTCTGAAAAAGATCTGAAAACCGAAAACATCGTTATTCCCGATACCAGTGCTTATATGCATCTGTCCTTCCTGAATAAGGAAAGCCAGCCATTGACTGTCAAACTCAAAGATGTTGCTCCTCCGGAATCAACCAAGGTGGAGAATGCGACAGAACAAAAAGTTAAGTCTGTTACATCCCGTTTTTCAAATGGTGAAAAATACAATGTTATAGGAGGTTGTTTTGCAGTGCCTGAAAATGCCGATCATTTTGTAGATCAGCTTAAAGGAGAGGGATACAATGCCTTCATCCTTCAAACCAACCGCAGCTCTTTACGTCCTGTTTGCTATGGAACCTATGCTTCTTACAGCGAAGCACTGCAAATGCTTGCCAAAGTAAAAGCCTCCAATAAGGAAGCCTGGCTGCTTGTTCAGTAAGATTCAGTGCTCTTCCTTTTTTTCCGGAATCTTCTTCTCTTCTTCTTCCCCTTTTAAACGGCTCTTTTTATAGAGCTGCATGCCTATATACAAGGCTGCAGCAAAAAGTACCAGCCCTACAGCCATCCACATCCCATTCTGGTTGCTCTTGAGTTCGATGATAAATACAATCGCTACCAGAATTACAGAAGCAACTTCATTGAATCCTCTCAGCCACATGGATGAATGCCGGAAGGTACCTGCCTGAAGCTGCTTGAATATCAAATGACATTGCATATGATAGATGGCCAGCCCGAAAACAAAACAGAGCTTAAGAATAAAAAATGCTTCTTTCATAAACCCGGGAACATATACAAACAATAACCAGGGTCCGAATATAAAGGTAGCCACTGCCGATGGCCAGGTAATACCATACCAAAGCCGGCGCATCATAATCTTATACTGAGTCTGAAGAATTCCTTTATCAGGCTCAGACTTGTCATTGGCTTCTGTCATATAGATAAACAGACGGATGATATAGAACAGCCCTGCAAACCAGGTCACGATAAAAATGATATGTAAGGCCAGGATATATTGCATAGGGCAGTGTTTAAGAATTTATTCCTTCAACCTGAAGACTACAGGGCGCAAGTTAGTTATCTTTGCGCAAATCCTTTATTATGAAAACCAGAACTGCCAGGGAAACCCTTACCGTAACAACAGAAATCGTATTACCGAACGATACCAATACCCTCGGAAACCTTATGGGAGGACGGCTGCTGCACTGGATGGACATGGTATCGGCTATTTCTGCCCATCGTCATTGTAAAAGGGTTGTTGTTACTGCATCGGTCAATAATGTTTCCTTTAACCATCCTATCCGTCTGGCCAGTATGATCACCCTTGAAGCCAAAGTTTCCCGGGCTTTTTCTTCTTCTATGGAAGTCTATATCGATGTATGGGTTGAAGATCCTGTAACAGGAGAGAAAACAAAATCAAATGAAGCCATTTACACCTTTGTAGCTGTTGATCAGAACGGATCTCCCTTGCCGGTTCCGGAACTCATTCCTGAAACGGATCAGGAAAAATCACGCTTTGACGGAGCATTACGCCGCAGACAGCTGAGTCTGATTCTGGCAGGGAAGATGAAGCCGGAAGATGCGACGGAGCTGAAGGCACTGTTTTCGCGCTAGCTAATGTTGTTTGATTTGTCTAAGGCGCTTGGGGGTAGTAAGTGGCGACCACAACCTTGTCATTCTGAGGCGCATTGGGGTTGCCTGAGGCGCTGGCGGTGCCGAAGAATCTCCTTGAGGAAACAAGCTTATACAAAACCAAGGAGATTCTTCGCGTCTGCTTACTCACTGCTCCACCCCAAGGTCGCTCAGAATGACAATTCCCAATAATGCTACCGAAGAATCTCCTTGAGGAAACAAGCTTATGCAAAACCAAGGAGATTCTTCGCGTCTGCTCACTCACTGCTCCACCCCAAGGTCGCTCAGAATGACAATTCCCAATAATGCTACCGAAGAATCTCCTTGAGGAAACAAGCTTATACAAAACCAAGGAGATTCTTCGCGTCTGCTTACTCACTGCTCCACCCCAAGGTCGCTCAGAATGACAATTTCCAATAATGCTAATGGGATTACATTGGTTCCCTTTTTGTCATTCTGAGGCACTTTTGGGTTGCCTGAGGCGCTGGCGGTGCCGAAGAATCTCCTTGGATCAGTTTTGGTCAGCCCTTCTCCAAAATTCACCAGGTGGCCAATCAATGAATTTGTTATTCAGAAAGGACCAGTCTGGATTGAATGCTTCAATCAAACGGTTCTTTTTTATCCTGGTCCAGCCCTTGATTTCCTTTTCCCTTTCAATAGCTGATAGTAGATATTTATGGAATTCATAGTAAACCAGAAAATGGCATTGGAACTTACCAGCAAAGGTCTTGAGGTTTGATTGGTTGAAATAGTGATCGGCTAACCGTTGTTCCAAATTATTTGTCATTCCAGTATATAGAACTGTTCTTCCATGATTGGTCAGAATGTAAACGTAGTATTGATGAATTTTCATGACCATGAGTTTCTCTGCGCAAGATAGAATAACCACCATCGGAGATCAAATCAGATTGAATGTCATTTTACGCAATCGGATGGCATTTCCAAGGAGATTCTTCGCGTCTGCTTACTCACTGCTCCACCCCAAGGTCGCTCAGAATGACAATTCCCAATAATACTAATGGGATTACATTGGTTCCCTTTTTGTCATTCTGAGGCACTTTTGGGTTGCCTGAGGCGCTGGCGGTGCCGAAGAATCTCCTTGAGGAAACAAGCTTATACAAAACCAAGGAGATTCTTCGCGCCTGCTTACACACTGCTCCACCCCAAGGTCGCTCAGAATGACAATTCCCAATAATGCTAATGGGATTAAAATGGCTCCTTAACGGCTTTCACAATCTGCGCGTCATCAATATCCTTCATGCAACGAAAATGCCCCTTCGGGCATTTATTGAACCCGATCTTCGTACAGGGCCGGCAGCTCAGACCTTTCACTTCCACAATGATACCGGCTCCTTTTTCTCCATGCCCGCTGCGGTAAGGATACATGCCGAAAGCAGGCACAGTATTTCCCCATACGGAAATGATTTCCTTTTTAAAGGCTGCTGCAATATGCATAAGGCCTGTATCATGGGTGATGATTTTTTTTGCCTGCCTCACCAGCGATGCCGACTGAAGTATGCTATACTGTCCGCAGGCATTGATGACACGCTCGGGCAATTCACGGCTTATCTTTTCCGCTACTGCGGCATCTTCTTTTCCTCCCAGCAATACAATCGTTTCATCCAGCTTTTTACAGATATCCAGAATTTTTTCTGCCGGCAGACGTTTGGTAGCATGCTGGGCTCCTATGACAAAACCAATATATCCTTTACGAAGTCGGGGAATTGAATCCGTATCAACCTCTTCGGAGGGAGGGATAAAAAAGTCCAGTCCATTGCCGTCATCCTTTACACCCAGACTGCTTACTGCTTGCAGACAGCGTTCAGCAACATGTATATCGGGCATGCCCTTACTCTTGAAATTAACCAGCAGCCATTTCTTTATATTCAGCTTGTCGAGTGAGGCAGACGGCTTTCCCAGTGCACGCTTAACCTGGCGGCTGCGCAGGTTATGATGCAGGTCGGCTACAAAATCAAAATTTTCTTTCTTAAGGACTTCCGTTACCTCCTGAACCTTGTCGTCAATGGTCCATATCTTATCCAGATAAGGATTGCTTTGTACCAGGGGGGCGAATTCTTTCTTGGTCAGGAAATGGACTTCTGAACCCAGCTGTAATTTAAGGCAGCGGAGTACAGGGGAGGTAAGTACGATATCGCCTATGGAACTGAAACGGATGACGAGGATTTTCTTCACTCCGGTTTAATTGGGTGCGAAATGGTATTCATAAATATCTCCGCTGAAATTTGTTTCCCTCAGCCACATATCTCCTTCTTTGAGACGGAGGATCAGAAAAGTTTCATTCACCGGAGTCATTCCCACCACATAGGAGAAGTTCACAATTGTTTTATCTGTCGAGAAAGCCCAGCTGCCTGAATAGGATACCGTTCCGTTATCGGAATCCAGATTATAGGAAAAGGACCCGTCATGGTAAATAATTCTTGATTCGGAACGTATATGACTCATGGCCTGGGTGGTGATATCGGTGCCGTTTTCATATTCCTTCACCCGCTTCCAGTTTTCACAGAGGCGGTGTTCCTTGGTCCTGAAGCTTATCATTGGTCCGTCAGGATATTTCTGACATCCGGGTAAGGACAGGAGCAGCAAGGCACAAAGAAAGAATAAGGCGGATGTTTTCAAACCGGGAAACAATTATTTATTACCGTAAAGGTATAAAAAAACACCCGATTGGACCTGTTACCCACCCCTGTTACATCTATATTCTGTTACTTTTGCAAGGTGATATTCACAGATACCCATACGCATTTATATGCCGAAGCCTTTCAGGACGACCGGGATGAAATGATACGCCACTCCATAGAAGCCGGCGTCACCCGTCTCTTCCTGCCGAATATAGACAGCACTTCCATACCCGGCTTGTTTTCACTTGTAAAAGCCTGGCCTGAGAACTGCTTCCCTATGATGGGCCTCCACCCTTGTTCCGTAAACGAACATTTTCAACAGGAATTAAAGGTTGTGGAGCATTGGCTCAGCCAAAAAACATTTTATGCCATAGGCGAAATAGGTGTTGATTTGTATTGGGACAAAACTTTTGCCGAACAGCAGCTCTATGCCTTTGAGTTCCAGATTAAGCTGGCCAAACATTACAAGCTTCCCATCGTCATCCATACACGCAATGCATTTGACGAAGCGTTCGAAGTCGTAGAAAAGCATAAGGGTCCTGATTTGAAAGGAGTGTTTCATTGCTTTACGGGTACGAAGGAAGAAGCTGATAAAGTAATCAGCCTCGGTGGTTTCAAAATGGGTATAGGCGGAGTGCTTACGTTTAAGAATTCAGGACTCGATAAAGTCGTTGAACAGATAGACCTCGAACATCTGGTGCTGGAAACCGATTCTCCTTACCTGGCTCCTGTGCCACACCGGGGAAAAAGGAATGAAAGCGCTTACATACGTATTGTTGCGGAGAAGCTGGCAGAGGTAAAAAAGACAACTCCGGAAGAAGTGGCCCGCATCACAACAGAAAATTCAAAACACTTATTCGGCATCTGACGACATGGGAAAGAAAACATCCGTATTGCTGATCTATACCGGTGGCACCATCGGGATGATACAGGACAACCGCACAGGGCAGCTTCGCCCTTTTGATTTTGCCCATCTCTATGAACAGATTCCCGAGCTGCATAAGTTTGATCTGAAACTCTGCAGCGAAGCCTTTGAAAATCCTATCGACTCATCCGATATGAACCCCGGGGTATGGGTTTGCATAGCACGTATCATTGAAAAGAATTATTCGAAGTATGATGGCTTTGTGATCCTGCATGGTTCCGATACCATGGCATTCACAGCATCGGCACTGAGCTTTATGCTTGAAAACCTTGACAAGCCTGTTATTCTTACCGGTTCACAATTACCCATCGGTATTATCCGTACCGACGGAAAAGAAAATCTTATCACGGCAATAGAAATTGCAGCTGCAAAAGAAAAAGGGAAAGCAATCATACAGGAAGTCTGCATCTATTTTGAATACCGCTTATATCGCGGTAACCGTACCCATAAATTCAATTCCGAACATTTCCAGGCTTTCCAGAGTTCCAATTATCCGGAACTGGCCGAAGCCGGTGTACACCTGACCTATAATTATGACAGGCTGTACCGTCCTGCCGGACGTAAACTTAAAGTGCATACCTCGCTGAATCCGAATATTGCGATTCTGAAACTTTATCCCGGCATTACACCAGCTGCTGTTGATGCAGTGCTGAATACAAAGGGTATAAAAGCCGTCATTCTCGAAACTTTTGGCTCGGGCAATTGCAGTACTGCTGAGTGGTTTATTGAAGCCCTGGGCAAGGCCCGGAAAAAGGGACTGATCATACTCAATATCACCCAGTGTAATGCAGGCAGTGTGGAGCAGGGTAAATACCAGGCCAGTGCCGGGCTGGATAAGATAGGGGTGCTGAACGGAAAAGATATGACAACCGAAGCTGCTGTTGCCAAGCTAATGTTTGTGCTGGGTAATACAGACAACAGGAAAGAAAGGCAGAAAATGCTGAACACCTCCCTGCGCGGAGAGCTGACACGATAAGATCCGCTTTTTTATTTCACCCTGCATGGCATTACCTCTTCCCGTACTTGAAATCATTCCTCAGATAAAGGAAAGCCTGCTTCAGCGGAACACCCTGATCCTGCAGGCACCTCCGGGTGCCGGGAAAAGCACTGTGCTTCCTCCCGAACTGCTGAGCGAACCCTGGATGCAGGGGAAAAAGATAATCATGCTCGAACCCCGCCGGCTGGCAGCAAGAGCTGTTGCAGGGCGTATGGCCGAGCTGATGAATGAAAGTGTTGGCAAGACCATTGGTTATAAAGTACGTTTCGAAAACAAAACAAGTTCCTCCACCCGTATCGAAGTCCTTACCGAAGGTATCCTGACCCGCATGCTGCAACAGGAAGGAGCGCTGGATGATGTGGGCATGGTGATCTTTGACGAATTCCATGAACGGAGCTTGCAGGCCGATCTGAGTCTTGCACTCTGCAGGGAGCTGCAGCAGGTGCTGAGAGAAGATCTGCGTATACTCATCATGTCGGCCACGCTCGACAGCGGGAAATTATCTTCCCTGCTCAGCAACGCTCCTGTCATAACCAGTGCAGGACGACAGTATCCGGTAAGCATCATTCACCTGCCCGAAGAAAACGAACGCAACATAGCCATACAGATGAGCCGGGTCATTGGCAAGGCACTGAGCGAACAACCCGGTGATATACTTGCTTTCTTTCCCGGTGCGGGAGAGATACACCGCTGTGCAGAATTACTGGAAAGCCATACAAGCGGAATACGTATACATCCTTTATACGGTGATCTTCCTCCCCGCAGCCAGCAGGAAGCCATTATGCCAGATACTTCCGGAAGAAGAAAAGTAGTGCTGGCGACTTCCATTGCAGAAACAAGTTTGACCATTGAAGGCATTACTACAGTTGTAGACAGCGGGTATTCACGTGCACCGCGTTTTGATCTGCGTTCGGGTCTTACCCGTTTGGAAACTGTTAAAGTCACCGCCGATGCAGCCGACCAGCGCGCAGGACGTGCAGGGCGTTTAGGCCCCGGAGTCTGTTACAGACTTTGGAGTGCAGGAGCACAGCACCAGCTTATTCCACACCGCAAACCCGAAATACTCGAAGCCGATCTTGCACCGCTTGTGCTGGAGCTGGCCAACTGGGGCAATACAAATCCGGCAGCTCTGGCCTGGCTTAATCCTCCCCCTCCGGCGGCCCTGAATCAGGGAAGGGAATTACTCAGGCAGCTAGGCGCATTGGAAGAAAATAAGATTACACCCAAGGGCAAGGAAATGTTGCGCCTTCCTACCCATCCCCGCATGGCGCATTTGTTAATCGAAGGAAAAGAAGCAGGACGCAGTGCCCTGGCCACTGACCTGGCAGCATTGCTTGAAGAGCGAGACCCATTGCCAAAAGAAGCCGGAGCCGATATTGTATTGCGTATCGATGCTTTGCGCAAATGGAGAAATAAGGAATATGTATCGGCCGACCGGGGCCGTCTGGAACGTATTGACAAACTTGCCGAAGCCTGGAGAAAACTTTTTTCTGTCAAGGCCGACAATGTACCCATACAACAGGAACAGGCCGGATTTCTTATTGCCAGCGCTTATCCCGAGCGGGTGGCACGGCAGCAGGGGCCTGATCACCGTTACCGCCTCAGCAACGGACGTTTTGCCCGCACTGCTGAACAGGATCCATTGACACGGGAGAAATGGCTCGCAGTCGCACACCTCGACGGGGGCAGCACAGAAGGAAAGATTTATCTGGCAGCAGCTCTTGATCCCGAAGACCTGCTGCCCTTCAGCCGTAAACAGGATGTCATTACCTGGGACAGCCAGAAGGGTGAACTCATAGCCCGTTCCGAAGTGGTGTATGGTGATTTGCTGCTTTCCAGCAGTCCGCTAAAAACTATTCCCGAAGAAAAAAGAAACGAAGTCCTGCTTAAAGCGGCACAGTCGGAAGGGTTACGTCTTTTCAATTTTACCGATGCCTGGAAAGAATTTCAGAACCGTCTGCTTTGTCTGGGTAAATGGAGACCGGATGATGCCTGGCCCGATGTGAGTGATGCCGCTTTGCTTGCCACGATGGAAGAATGGCTCAGTCCCTGGTTAAGCGGAATACGCAAACGGGATGATTTTTATAAACTCAATATACTCGAACTCTTTTCCAATACCCTGAGCTGGGAACAAAAACAACGAATGAATATGCTGGCACCGGACTGCATTCATGTACCCAGCGGCTCAGAGATCAAACTCGCCTATGCATCCGATGGAAGCGCTCCAGTGCTGGCTGTGCGATTGCAGGAAATGTTCGGCCTGCCCGATACCCCCACTGTAAATGAAGGACGCAACAAAGTCATTTTACATTTGCTTTCTCCCGGTTATAAACCCGTACAGGTAACTCAGGATCTGAAAAGTTTCTGGAACAATACCTATCCCGATGTACGTAAGGAATTGAGAGTACGATATCAGAAGCACCATTGGCCGGAAGATCCGTGGACGGCGGAGGCGGTGCGTGGGGCTAAGCGGAGAAGGCAGTAGCAGGAGGCTGCACCGCTCTACTGCCTGATTCCAGGTATCACATTTCATGATACCCGGATCCGCTATCCTGTTTTCAGAAAGCTTTCACGTAGCCATGATACTGATTATTCCGCTCCAGTCACTCTTTCCATTCTTATCAATTGTAGCAGTTCGAAAATAATACGTTGTTCCCTCGGTCAGTGGTTGTGTAGTGAATTTAACCCGTGTACCCTGATAAACCTCCGTCCAGCTGTTCGGGTCATCCGGTTTCGTACTCAACTGATAAATATAAGATCCTCTTTTCACTGCCTTTGTATCCAGTTTAATAGTGCCAAAGATATCACCCTGTTTGGCGTTGAAAACACGAGGGGGCCTTGTACTTGTTTTTTTAACCGTCATACCTGCCCCTTCTATAATCACAGCGGCATTCTCAGGGTCCTTATTCGCCTGCAGTTCCACATAAGCACCCAATGCTTTCAGTGAATGCATCAGTATTGTTGCTTCCGCATGCATGGCTGAAACAGAGCCCCTGGCTCTTGTTAAAGACAGATTATAAGCTGCATCCAGGTTATTGATTTCAGTTGTGATATCCGCCAATGGAGGATTCGGAGCCGGGAAGTTTGCATTCCCTGTTATCTGAGTTACATAATGTCTGGCATCGGCAATCAGCTGGGGTATACTCTTTCTGTTCAGGAAGAGTGCTACAGTTCGTTTGTGCACTTTGGCAGTTGAGGGCATTTATTTGTTTTTTATAGTGTATATTACATATAATACATTTATAAAACAAAGATAATGCTATCAAAAGGAGATTTCCAAATAACAAATCCAATATTCTTGATAAATACGTCTAAAGACGTACCGATAATCAGTGCCACTATTGATTATTCTGATTATACGCTGTGTTTAATTGTCTAAATGATCAACCCCTCCTGTCTCTTATTTGTATCCGCGAATTCCGTTTCTGTTTTGAATGACACTCCAATACTAAGTGAGGAAGTACTTAACAAAAGGAAAAACAATGAATCCGTAAATGCCAGTAAATCATTTGAAAATAAAGCTATTAAATAATCAAAAGCTTGTTTTGGAAAAGAATTCGGGTATTTATCGTTTCAATAAAGGAATGATGGAGTCTAAAACCTTGCTTTCGGAAGATAATAATTGCCTTTCTACGAATTGGAATTGACTTTGTCGATCGTAAAAGCCAGAGGTTGTACATTTCGTATGTCTAAAATGCCATAGGAACCTGGCTAAAGAACAATAAATGCTCGGATTGCACTGAATGTCAGGGATTTTGCTCTAAAAACAGAAAGATTAAGTATGACTTTGAATCAAAAAACCTACCTTGTACGTAAAGGTTCTGTTTCAGAAAAACCCAAAACGCATTCAGAATGAGAAGGAGAGTAATAGTGGAGCGGGAGGTTCGAATCCCTCCCTCTCCGCAAAAAGGGACTGCCCCCATAAAAAAGGGGGAAGTCCCTTTATATCTTCCCCCAAACTCCTTGATACTCGTGCTATTTCAGCGATTACAGAATTTATTTTTGTGGTTCGAAATGCCTGTAAATTTTTATCATAGAATAATCCTTCAGGAAAGATAAGTTTCTGCAATTTCTCCCTTAGATTTAATCCGCTCTGCGCCCATAATGAGGGGAGATTCAGGCAAAACGTAGTTGCTTGTTTCAGCTTATCAGACAGGTTCGAAATCATTACTCCTAATTTAGACAATTCTTTTGAGATTTGGTCTCTATCGCCCACTAATTTGGTCATTAATCGGTCAAAAACCTCCCGCGTCATTTCTTCCTTAACGTGGAACTTTTCCTGAAGCCCAAGCGTACCTTTGTCAAGCTCTTCCAAACGCTTCAGACACATTATTTCCTTCCCTGAGTTGTCTTGATTGGTCTCGGTGTAATCGCTCTCCAGTTTCCATCTTATAGCGTCCATAAGCGTTTCTTTTACTTGATACTTACTCAACTCCTCCAAGAATAACTTGTGCATATCCTTTGCGCTTTTATTGCATTTGCAACCTACCTTTCTGCATTTGTAATAATACAAATTTTTCTTTTTCACGATATATCCTGTAAGTGGTTCGGAACAGTCAGCGCATTTAAGGAAAACCTTCAACGGCACACCATCGTTTTCTCTTTTGTGGGGAACGCCATACTTTGTGGAGCTGAGACGAATATCATTCACTTTAAAAAACACTTCCTTGCTAATCATCGCTTCGTGTTTGCCCGGTTATTAGGGACTACCTATCTCCAGATTCATAACCCCGCGGCCGTTTTTATAGACCGTATTCGATTGCTTTTCCGGTTTTTCTGAAACAAAACCTACCGTACAAGGTAGCTATTTAGCCTGAATTGTAGCCTATGTGCTGATTTATAGCACTTAGGAAAAATTTCATGGGAATCATTCTATTTTCCTGAAAGCGTATAAAAAGCAGCACGGATGTGACGCGGAGGGAATCAGCGAAAATCACGACAATCATGATAATCTGTGGTCTATTACCGCTCCACAAACTCCACCAAGGCCTTACTGAACAATTCCCCCTGCAGCTTATATCCCCCTTTCAGAAAGTGAATATAATCGGGGTTGACAAGCCCTTCTTTCTTCCAGGCTTTCATGCTACCGCGACCGCCCATTGCTTTATACAGATCCCAGATGGCGAGTTTATCTTCACGGGCGAGTGTGCGTAATACGGCATTCGCCTTTGCTACCTGTGGGTTTTCAATGGGCTGGTGGTTACGTACATGATAATTTTCGGAAGGACAGGTCAGGATGATATCCGCACCGGGACAGGCTTTCTTCACTTCTGAAAGAAAGAGCTTTGCGGTGGCCAGAAAAGCTGTATCGGTATAATGGGAAGAATAGCTTTCATTGGTTCCGAGTGAAATGATGACAAGATCTGCATTCAATAAACCAAGCTGCTGAAAAAAATACGCTGTGTGATTGTAATCGGTAAAACGGGCTCCGGCAACTCCAATGGCGTTATAGATAATGCCGGGGGCTTCATTCTCGACATACAATCCATAGAGACTCAGATTTCCGTTCCGGAAGGCGACGCTTAAGTCACGGTCAGTGTTGTTGCTTACCCAGCTGATGGTATCATAAGGCAGATTTCTCAGTTTTATACATTGTTTGATGCTGGTCCGGTTCAGGCAAACTTCCATCCCCTCCTGACCGGAAAAAATAAGTGTTGCTTTGGAGAAGGTGTTAGGCAATGAATCATACCCTACATGCACATTAACGGAGCCGGAATCATCAAGGCTTTTGATCATCATTCCAGCCAGACCTATAGGGAGTTTTGAATTATAATCCACATTGCGGCAACGGGTCCAGTTAGCACAGGTGGCAGAAGTGTAATCTTTAGGACCATTGGTTTTTGCCGCTGCATAAGGAAAGATAAAACCTCTTCCACCATTTCCATATTTGTCCTGGAGTTCATTGCGTATTTTTCCGCTGAACTTATCGGGCTGTATATGGAAATCGCCTATATGAACAATCCTGACTTTCTTACGTGTTCCGCTTTTCAGGGAATCCATTTTAAGTTTGAAAGAATTCAGGGAGCTCTCTGTATATTCCAGCTCGCTGATACCGGTTGGAGGTGTCCCTGTCTGGGTCAGTCCCTGATAAATAGAGAGGCTCAGCAAACTCAGGACAAAACAAATCTTTAACCGTAAGCGTTTCTCCATTCCTTAAAATTGAAAATAAATAAATGGCTGTACAGTAGAAGACCTTACCTGCAAAATAACCTGTATGATAATGACAAACAGGATCACTTTCAGATAAAAATCCATCTCATCGTATTTCTTACGCATCAGCGCTTTGACAGCGAAAGGCAGTAAGGTAAAAACAAATCCGATAAAGAAAAGGATAAACAGAAGCGGATTGGCCTGAGCCAGACCAATGATGACGGCGGGATTAAATGCGGAAAATATTTTCCCGTAGATTAGCCAGGTATCTTCCACACTTTGTGCCCGGAAAGGAATCCAAAGCAGTGCAACACAGCAGAAGGTTAGCAGCCAGGAAAAGAAACGGAATATTCTTCCTTTGGCTCCGGGAAATACTTTACTGAAGAGTTTATGCAGGATGAGCAATGCTCCATGTCCCGCACCCCAGAAAATAAACTTCCAGTTGGCTCCATGCCAGAACCCGCCTATGAGCATGGTGAGGAGGAGGAAGAGCAATTGCAATACAGCTCCACGTCTGTTACCGCCCATGGGGATATAGATATAATCACGCAGCCAGGAAGAAAGGCTGATATGCCATCTTCTCCAGAAGTCTGTTATGTTGAGACTTTTATACGGGGAATCAAAATTCAGACTTAGTCTGTATCCCAGCAACAGTGCAACACCGATGGCCATATCGGTGTATCCGCTAAAGTCACAGAAGATCTGCAGGGTATAACAAAGGGTGGCCAGTATATGTTCCATTCCCGAAAAACCGGCCGGGGCAGAGAATACAATATCGGAATACTGGGCTACAAAATCGGCAATGATGGCTTTCTTGACCAACCCCTTGGTGATAAGCCAGAGGGCTTCATTGAGCATGGGCTTGGAAATGGAAACCGGGGTACGAAGCTGGGGAAGGAAATCACGTGCTCTTACAATTGGCCCTGCAACAAGGTGGGGAAAGAATGTCATATACATCAGGTAGTCGGAATAGGAAGGCAGACTTACTTTCTTCTTATATACATCAACCAGATAGCTGATAGACTGAAACGTGTAAAAGGAAATACCTACGGGCAGGATCAGAGCGGTTAATGACAAGGTCTGACCGGTAAGGGCTGAAAGATTTTCAAGAAAGAAATTCCTGTATTTGAAATAAAACAGGAAAGAGGCACTGAACAGGATGCCCAGCAGGAGGAAAAGTTTACGTCCTGTTTCATTTTTCGTACGGGTGATGAGTAAGGAGAAGATATAGTCGAGCGAAACTGTTGTATAAAGCAGTGCAACAAAATACCCGCTTGCTTTGTAATAAAAATACAGACTGAAGAGAATGATGAAAAGATGGCGCATCTTTAAATTATGCACCACGAGTGAATACGCTGTCAGGAATACGGAAAAGATAAAGAGGAAGAATCCCGTATGGAAGAGGAGGGGCTCTTTGGGATTATGCACGAACAGATCGGCCAGTTCATTCCAGTTCAGCATGGCTAGTGTACCTGATCAAGAATGATAACGGGACTTTTACGCAGACTGGATACCAGAACTTTCTTCTTTGAAAAGTCAAGTTCTCCCTGGCGGGTTATGGCAACCGCCACACTGTCGAACCAGATTTTAGCCGCATCACGGCTGGGGTGGCGTTTATCATTGGCCCGTTCCAGAGTCAGGAGGTGTGAAGGATAGAAGGGCTTGCCCACCTCTTGTGCCATCACATCTATAATACCCTTGTCCTTGGTCCACGCTGCAGGGCCAATCCAGTAAAATTTTACATCATGGTCGCGAAACTTGTTCAGGATATCATTGATATAGATGCGGCGCTCATCGAGGTCGTTCACAAACAATTCATTCAGTCCTATGGCAATGAGGACTAATGTTGGTTTATAGCGTTTGATAAAGTAATCAAGCGTATCAGTTTCTCCCCATTGCCGGGTCGAAGATCCATACCACATCACGGTAGAGATGAGCTCGCAATTATTTGCATCACAGTAGGCATTCACCGGAGCACGGAGGCCTTCCAGTTGTGAATCTCCGATCAGCATCACCTTTTCCTTGCAGGAAGTATCGGCAACACCAGCAGCCCCTGACATGGAATCACAGCAGGGTCCGGGTCCGGCAACTTTCTTTACAGCCGGTAATTTTTTCACTTCCGTGAGGGAGAACCCTGTGATCATTGCTTCTCCTGCCTTAGCCGGAGCGATGGCTTTTTTGCTGATGCGCACAGGCTCCTCTCCCCTTGTCCTGGCTTTCTTCAGTTCAAAAGTCAGGGTAGCGTTCGTTTCTCCCAGGGCAAAAAAGAGGAAGAAGACCAGCATAAGACTGAGCCCTAATTTTAGCAGATGGCGTCTTGAGTTATTGATCATGGAGGTTCTGCTTAAGCATCCAGGTTAATACGGCCTTATCGGAAAAAACCTTGTTCCAGCACAGGTGACCTTCCTGTTCCAGAATAGTCATTTTAACATGCGTGTCATGCGTACCGATGGCTTTAACCATATCTGTGGTGCGTGACACTTTTACGAGTTTATCCTTTTTCCCGTGGAAAGCCCATATGGGGATAGCACCCAGTTGGTGGGCCAGGGCTGTATCACCACCCCCGCAAATGGGTATGGCAGCGGCAAATTTGAAAGTATAGCGCTGGAGCAACTCCCAGCATGCGAACCCACCCATGGAATATCCAGTTACATAAATCCTGTTACTGTCCACATCCGGGTTGTTCCGTATCAGGGAATCCATCACTTGCATGGTCCCTTGCAAAGGCCAGGTCATCATTTCTTTCATGGAGCTTGAAGGTTGAGTCCAATCCGTATCCACCCATTTTTCAGTTGCAGGACATTGAGGAACGAGTACCATGCAGGAGTGGAAAGAAGGCAGGGGCTCTAAAGTTTTAACCATTACCGAGAGGCCGACATTCAGCTGTGATTTGTTATCGCTTCCCCTCTCCCCTGCACCGTGCAGAAAAAGTATCAGGGGCATTTTAGCATGCAGCTCTTTCTTGCCGGCAGTAAGAAGCGTAAAAGGCATTGTGTTTGTTCCGACGGCAGTTTTTGATTTCAGGGTGTCGGTCTTGTGCGCAAAGACAGTAGCAGGAAGCAGCAGCAGCGGCAGTATCAGCCCTGCCATCCGACGCATTTGCGCAGGTATGAAGAAATATTTATACGCTGCTTTGTTGAACACGCTGAAATAAATTAAGTCGGTAGTATATTGTATAAACCCGCTCCGGGCCTGATGAGGCTGCTGTATTACTGGATAAGTTGAAAGGTAAAGGGGCAAAGACAGGCTAAAGTATATATTTAATTAACCCCGGCATAAAAGCTATAAAAAAGCCTGTCTTCCCCTTCCCTGCATTTCCTGAACAAAGCTATGCCCTTCCTGTTGGTTCCGGAGGGCATTCCATTGAATGGGGGCTTGAGTTTATTAAGTGTCGGGCTTTGGGTATTATCTGAAAGAGTTAGGCTTTCAGATTAGCTTTCGTCTGCTCCAGATGATGCGTGGCATGATGGGCCATGAGGTACATCATCTCCCGTACAGTAAGCATGCCGAGCAAAGGATGAGGAAGTATCAGTGTGTCCAGGTCTTCTTCAGAATAGGTGCCAAGCTGTTGTGCTATGGTCAGTAATTGCTGTTGCAGTTCCCCACTGAGGGCAGAACGCTGAGCAAGGGTGATCTGAGGGGGGACAAACCGGTCCGGAGCTTTTCCTCCTTTAGCCAAAGCCTCCGTATAAAGCGTTATGACTTCGGCATAGGTCATACAGGGACGGGTAGCCTTCCCGAATTTAGAAAGAATGACATCTTTAGCTCCCAGGATCTGTACCAGGGGTTTAGTACACAGGACGATATGATCCAGCTGCTGAGCAGGAGTCCATTTATCATTCCGGGACGTCAGGAATTCGGCATCATTCAGGGAAAGGATATAATCATGGAAAGCTTTGTGATTGGCTACGTAGATCGATATGAGTTCAGGACGGTTCATAGGAGAGTGTATCTGTGTCTTTTTAGTTTGTACACCAGATAACATCAAATATCCAATATAGTTTCAGAT
>JBIOHC010000011.1:0-92995 GCA_044448685.1 Bacteroidia bacterium | reverse complement strand
TATCGTGTGTACAACCATTGGCTGAGGTGACCGTCACTTTATAGCTTCCTGCTCCAAGCCCGCTCGCATTGGGCGTTCCCTGCCCGACAGGAGGAGCCGGGGTCCATAGATAAGTATAAGGGGCATTACCTCCGCTTGCATTAATATTGATTGTTCCATTACTGGCACCGCAGGATGTATTGGTTGACGTGGCAGTGAGCTTTGGCAAAGGGTAGAAAGCGAGTGTTGTATCGATTACATAAAAGCAGCCGGGGGCCTGGGTAACCGTTACCTGGTAAGTTCCGGCTGCATTAATGGTTACACTCTGTCCTGTTGTTGAGCCAACAATTCCGGCTGTTCCGGTAGGCATAGTATTCCAGGCGTAAGTTCCGGTTGTAATCGGTGGGGCGGTAAGGTTAATTGTTCCTCCCAAACAAACTTCAGGACTCGAAGCAAGGATTTGTATAGGTGAGCAGAAACCGCATACATAAGCATAGGCCCAGTGACCGCCCAGTCCGCATCCTGCACAGGTAAAACGTACTGTTACATTCTGTCCGATATACGTTTTAAGGTTCAGACTGTTCGATGTCCACTGAGAATAAAATACAGAACCACCTGAGCCAGCTGTTGAAGTAGTACCCGAAACACTCCAGCCCGGAGGAGGTGAATTCAGCGTGTCTTCCACATAGTACTGCATACAAGGGATTGGATTTAAGGAAGCATCCAGCACCTCTGCCCGGAAATAAGGAACTTGCAAAGCTGTATGCCCAGCGTCAAGCAGAACAACCGCATACTTATAGGTAAACATGGCATTGGCTGCTGTTACAGCAAAGGTTTGCTGAATATATTCACCACTGGAATATGAATCGAGGGTATTGGGGTCTATGGCATTACAATTCCCACCCAGGGAAGGAGGATCATTCAGGTTAGCCCATTCCCCGCCAAGGCGGCAGGACCAGGTTGCCCCCGGTGCTACTGTCGATAACCCGGAATATGGATCCGTTCCGGTATTCATCAACGTATGATAAGAGCAGGCTGTTTCAGGTGAATTAACACCCGTAGTACTGATTGCAGCTGTTTGTACAGTCAGTGCAGCTTGTGAATTCATATTATAGCCTGTGCCTCCTGTCCAGGAAGTATAATCTCCCGTGCTAAAATCCAGGTTATTACACGCGCTGGCAAGAATTGTATTTACCGGAGCACTCTTGCGGTTAAAATAAGAAGAAGGTAAGTGGTATTTAGTAATGACAAATTCCTTTTGTTTGTTCGACATGAATCCTCTCATATCATGTCCGTCAATATGGTGTTTGACAGCCTCAGCCTGTACAGCAGAATAGTCAAATCCGTTCAGTGTGTCACCCTTAAAAAAGACATAATTCCCAGCCGTTTGTGCACCGGCAAGTGGCGAGAACAAGGAAAGTAAGACAAGCCCACGTAGAAATTTTTTCATGTGTGTTGTTTTTGAACGTTCGTTCGCAGGAAATATGGCAAGAAACAGAGTTCCCTATGCTGAACGGAAAACCGATATAGAGTACTAATTTACCAAAAGGAGCGCTAATAAAGGGAAGTCTGTGCTCCTATTCACATTCTGGTAATGCGGCAAATATCACTTGATAATATTACAGTGGCCTTCATATTGGTGCTTATTCCCCCTGAAATCGAGGAGTTTAACCTTCCAAACATAGGTGTCAATCTGGGCAATGTCGGAGCCTCCGTTGGCTCTTCCATCCCAGCCTTCACCCCAGGTATGGGTCTCGAACATCAGATTGCCCCACCTGTCGAACATCATCAAATCATAATGGTTGGGATCAATCCCAATGCCTTTGGGGCTCCAGACATCATTTTTACCATCTCCGTTCGGAGTGAACGTATTCGGTGCATAGAAGGTGAAATCGGGTTGTATGCAGACGGGATTCATTATCGAATCTGTACAGCCATTGGCTGAAGTTACGATCAGCAATACATTATAACAGCCTGTATCCAGATATGTATGGAAAGGATTTGTCTGGGAAGAAACAGAATCTGTTTTATCACCAAAAGTCCAGGCCCACGTAAACGCATTTGTACTTTGATCGGTAAAATAAATAGTCGGATTGAGTATTGTTGCCGGATTCGGATTAGCAGTGAATGCTGCTTCAGGACGGGGAAGTGCATTGATAAAATTCGGAATTGACAATGAGCCGGGGCAGCCGTGAATATCAATCACGCTATATGTTACAGTATAGGTACCCGCTGTGGCATAACAATGTCTGGCTGTATTACAACCCGTAGCTGTTGAACCATCACCAAACTGCCATACCGCGCTTGCACAAGGTGGGTTGGAAGCTCCGACAAAACTGGCACACATAGGAGCGCAGGTAACAGTATCCGCACTCGTGAAGGTAACAACCGGTGCAGGATAAATCGTTACGGTTACAGCAGCCGAATCTGTTGGCGTACCGCAATTGTCTGAAACAATACAGGTATAGGTAGTAGTTCCTGCAGGACAGGCAACCGGATTCTGAACAATCGTACTGCTCAAACCCGCTGCAGGCTGCCATGCATATGAATAGTTTCCATTACCTCCTGTGGCTGTTGCATGAAGCGTATCACACCCGTTCGGACAAACCGATTTGCCAGGGGTAAGCGTAACTTCCAAAGGCGGATATACTGTTATCACTACTGTAGCAGGTGCACCAACACAACCATGTGAATCTGTACAGGTAACCGTGTATGTAGTGGTCACAATCGGACACACAGGTGAAGTGACAGGTGTTCCGTTCAAGGTCCAGGAATAGGTATAAGCCGGACTTCCGCCTCCTGCTGTTGCAGTCAATGGGGTACACTGCCCTATGCAAATAGTTACCGGTGGCATTGCAGTAAGGGTAAGTGGTGGCGGTTGGGTAATGGTAAAGGTTACCTGACTGGGGCAATGAGCCGAATCCTGAATATAGGCCGTATAAGTTCCTGCAGTCAGGTTATTGGCTGTAGTTGCTGTTCCTGTAGCCGGTAAAGGGCTCCAGGAAAAGGTATAAGGTAATGTTCCGCTTGAACCTGCAACAGTGGCTGAGCCGTCATTGCCTCCGAAACAATTCACATTCGTTGTAGAAGTAACGGTTATATTCACACCCGGCAGGTTAGGAACCACATTGCAAATGGAATCTGCACAACCTTGTGAATCATGAATCAAAACACAATAATTGCCCGTAGGAATATTATGAATACCCGGTGTTGTAACTACAGGAGAACTTGGTTTCCAGGTATACGTATAGCCGGGGGTTCCGCCGGAAGCGAACACAGAGTCAGCCCCGTCAGGATGGTTACAATGTGCAGCTTTCGGGAACATCGTCAGAACAATCGGTGTTGGCTCTGTCACCGTTGCAGTGGCCGTTATAGTACAGCCTTTGGAATCTGTTACATTAGATGTGTAAGTACCGGGACAAATATTATTACAGCTGGCAGAAGCACATGTTATTCCGGGACTCCATGAATAGGTATAAGCAGGCGTTCCTCCGGCCGGTATACAGATCACCTGGCCATTGCAAACTCCGTTACAGGTAGCATTAATACCTGCAGCTGTCATGGTAAGTGCCGCAGGCTGTGTAACTGTTGTGGTACCGGTTTGTGTACAACCACTTGCATCGGTTACTGTAAATGTATAGGTTGCAGCAGTAAGCGTTGTCGCATTCAGGGTACCCTGACCGGCTCCCGGAACCGGAGCCCAGGTATAGGTATAAGCCGGTGTGCCTCCGCTGACCGTTGCACTTGCAGTTCCGTTATTACCGCCGAAACAACTCACATTTGTAGAAGTAAGTGTCACCACAATTGCTGTTGGCTGGGTAATGGTACCTGTTGCAGATGTGACACAACCATGACTGTCAGTGGTAGACATGGTATAGGTACCCGGACAAAGGCTGGAAGCTGTGAGCGTTCCCTGACCTGCTCCGGGGGCCGGGCTCCAGGAATAGGTTAAAGGAGCAGTTCCTCCGGTTGCAGTTGCAGTAAGAGATCCGTTGCAGAGACCGAAACAGGTCACATTGGTGGCAGGTCCCATTGTTGTTGTAGGGCCTCCTGTGGTGGTAACTACGACAGTCGGTTTGATAACACATCCGTTTGCATCCGTAACCGTGCAGGTATAGGTTCCTGCTGAAAGATTGCTTGCAGTGGCCGCAGTACCGGCAGCAGGAGCCGGAGCCCAGGCATAGGTATAAGCTCCTGTGCCACCAGCCGGTGTTACAGTAGCCGATCCGTTTGAACCTCCGCAAGTAGACGGAGTATTGGATGTTGTAGAAGTAAGTGGTGCAGGTTGTGTAATGGTTGCTATGGAAGTTGTAATGCAACCGTTCGCATCCGTAATAGTACAGGTATAGGTTCCCGCTGTAAGCGTACCGGCAGTTGCTCCGGTACCTGCTGCCGGAGCAGGATTCCATGAATAAGTATAGGGTGTGGTTCCACCTGTAGGTGTTACACTTATAGAACCATTGTTACCACCGTTACAAAGTACATTGATCTGGGTATTGGTGGCAGCCAATACGGTTGGCTGTGTAACAGTCACCGCCTGGGTCAGTACACAACCGTTATTATCTTTAATAGTACAGGTATAGGTACCGGCAGGAAGTCCGGTAGAAGTAGCCGCAGTACCGGTAGCCGCAGGAGCCCAAGAATACGTATAAGGTGCAGTACCTCCCGTTACATTGGCTGTAGCAGTACCATCACTGCCTCCAAAACATTTTACAGGAGTCGTTGCCGGAGTTGAAGCCGGGCCCGAAGGAGTAGTAATGGTAACAGTCGTACTCGCTGTACAGCCATTGGTTGTCGTAACAGTGCACGTATATGTGCCGGCATTTAAGCCGGTGGCATTCGCTGTGCCTTGTCCCCCACCCGGAGCAGGGCTCCAGTTATAGGTGTAAGGAGTATTTCCTCCTGTTACAGTTACGGATGCAGTACCATCATGACCGGGAGTACAGGTTGCATTTGTTGATGTTGCAGTAGGGACGGGCAATGGGTAGAAGGTTAGCGTTGTATCTATTGTATAGGTACAACCCGGTCCTTGTGTAACCGTAATCTGATAAGTTCCATTGGCATTGATAGTAACACTTTGTCCGGTAGTAGAACCCACTATACCAGCAGTTCCTGTTGGCATGGTGTTCCAGGCATAAGTACCGGTTCCGCCTGCTCCGGGAGCAGTGAGCGTAATAGTACCGCCCAGACATACATCCGGTGTTGTGGATAGCATTTGCACCGGACTGCAACGGCAGTCAACATAGGCCCAACCGGCATGACCTCCGTAAATACAACCGGCAGCAGTAAACCGAACAGTGAGAGTAGATCCTATATAGGCTGTCAGGTTTAAAGCATTGCTCGTCCATGGACAGTAATACATATTATCGAGCGTATAGGCATTCGTTGTACCGGAAGTAAGGAATCCGGCAGGAGCACTTCCAGTTGCTGACTGTATATAATATTGAAGGCAGGGAAGCGGGTTTCCGCCGGCATCGAGTACCTCAGCCCTGAAATAAGGCATCTCACCCGGATTGTGCGGAGCAGCATCCAGCAATACGGAGTAGTTATACGTAAACATGGCGTTGGCTGCAGAAACAACAAAACTGGTTTGGATGGTTTCTCCGCTGGAATAAGCATCCAGCACATTTCCGTCGGCCGGTGTACAGAATGTGGAATTAAGGTTCAGATCTTCTCCACCCAAACGGCATGCCCAGGTTCCTCCACCGGGATCTACCATCGGTAAACCGGAATAAGGGTCGGTGCCTGTATTGACAAGGGTGTGATAGGAGCAGGAAGTTTCGGCGGAATTAACTCCGGATGTAAAAATACCGGCAGCAGCAACTGTTAATGCCGTAGTGGAGTTTGTATTATATCCCTTGGCACCTGTCCAGTTGGCAAATGTACCTGCTTCAAAATCTGCATTGTTACAAGCTGCATTGGTTGTTGAAGGAATCCAGGTTATTGGCTTTCTGGGTGTAGCTGAAGTCTGTGAGGGATTCGAATATTTTGCTTTAACAAAACGGCGTTCTGCATTGTAAACCTGTAATGTCATTTCCTTGTCGGACAGGTTATGATACCTGGAAAGTATCAGGGCATCATTAAAGGCGGACTGCACATCAAACCCTTGCAAAGTGTCACCTTTGAAGAAATTATACTGGCTGTTAAGTTGGGCAAATCCTGATTGAACAAGGAATGTAAGACCAAGGACGGGGAAGAGTAATTTTTTATACATGTCTACATTTTACGCGTGTGTGTACCTGTAATAATGTTTCCCGGTGTGAACGGGTTTAAAAAATGAAGACAGCATGAAGTATGCAGTTTCATTTATGCAATCAGTAAATATTCAGACTGTTAGAGCGGATAAAAGTTGAACTATCTCTAAACCAAATATAAGTGAAAGAATTGATTTCTCTTAATGGTTCCTGACCTTTATCAGCTTATTTTAAGGAATCGGGAGGTTCCGGGAGGGAAAATGAGATACAATAAATAAATGCACGAATCTGATAATCAGAACAATATATTGAATATTGCCCTGAATCCAAGGGTATTTGAACTAAGATTTCGACCTGAACTAGAATTTAATATTGATAATATCCCTCAAACTGACATAAAAAGAGGCAAAACTCAGTTTCTGACTTTACAAAGTTTATCATAATCAAGGACGCTGATAAAACTTCCTTTTATTTCAATAAGCTTTTCTTCTTTCAGGTCGCTGAGTGTACGGATAGCTGTTTCAGGGGCCGTTCCTGCAAGGTTCGCGAGGTCTTCTCTGGATATCTGCATACTGAACAGTACTTCATCCTTACGATACCTGTTATACAGGGTCACCAATGCTTCTGATACCCGCTTACGTACTGAATTATATGCCAGTTTAACCAGTTGTTCCTCTTTTTCCTGAAGGTTTCCGGAAAGCATACGAATAAATTTCCTGGACACTTCAGCATTTTTATATACCAGGTTGAAAAAACTTTCCTTGGGTATCATGCACACTTCTGCATCTTCAAGAGCCATCGCTTCATCATTGTATTTGCATTCTTCAAGCAAGGCCAGATGCCCAAAAAAGTCTCCTTCCTTATACAATCCTGTAATAAACTCCTTGCCCAACTCGTTGGTCCTGTAAGTTTTGACCTTCCCCTTCACAACAAAATACAAACCTCTTGGATAATGCTCTTCCGAATAAATTGTCTCCCTCTTCCTGAACATGCGTATATCCTGATCTTCGGAAAGCTTCTTCAATGGGTCCACTCCTCCTATTTCCTGCATGAATTCATTTAACCCCTGCAAATCCTTGGTAAATTCCTTCTTCAGCAATTCAAGTTTACGGAAACGCCCCTCTACCGCGTTTAACAGCTCTATATCATCAAAGGGTTTGGTTACATAATCATCAGCCCCCATTTCCATTCCTTTTCTCAGGTCGTTACGTTCTGCCTTGGCTGTCAGAAATATGAACGGGATTCCGGCCGTTTTTTCATTCTTGGCAAGCATATGCAAGACTCCATATCCATCCAGTACAGGCATCATGATATCACATATGATCAGATCCGGATGTTCCTGCTGGGCTTTTTCAACCCCTTCTTTACCATTGCTGGCCGTTACAACGGTAAAATTGGAAAGCTCCAGTATTTCAGCGGTATTTTCCCGCATTTCTTTATTGTCTTCTATTAAGAGAATTTTCTTGCTCATGGTATTTAAGCTCTGTTAAGCGTTTCGATATATCCTTTCGTCGACGATATTTGCAAACTGGTATTGTGTCAACCGTGACACATGGGCAATTTTGCATGGATATAGCCCGAAATTACGAAATATTCTATTCAATATATGAGCTTGCTCATTATAAAGCGGCTCAGGAATCTGACAAGATTAAGCCAATACTACCTGAACAGAATTAATTTCTAATTTGTAAATTTATCTTCCACTTCATACAAATCCCAATCCTAAGTCCTAAATCCCAAATCCTTAATCCTAAATCTTAATCCAGTCATGTTCGCCATTGTTGACATTGAAACCTGCGGGGGTCAGTATGAATATCACCGGGGGCGGATTATTGAAATCTGTATCCTGCTTCATGATGGTTTACAGGTAGTGGACAAATTCTCCACATTGATCAATCCTGAATGTGAAATAGGAACTTTTTTCACCCGGCTTAGCGGTATCACCAATGAAATGGTTGCCAATGCACCCCGGTTTCATGAGGTAGCAAAGAACATCCTGGATTTTACGGAAGACCGCATTTTTGTAGGGCATAATGTCGCTTTCGATTATAGTTTTGTCAAGGCAGAATTCCTGGCACTGGGTTATAAGTACAAAAGAGAAACGCTTTGTACAGTACGTCTGAGCAGGAAACTCCTTCCGGGTAAGATTTCTTACAGTCTGGGCCGTTTGTGTTCATCTCTTGGCATTGAAAATAATGCCCGGCACAGGGCCGAAGGCGACGCAGTGGCCACAGCACAGCTTCTTGACTTGCTGCTCCAGCTTAAAAGCATGCACCCTCAGTATAAAAACCTGGGTGCTGCCGAACTCATGGCACGCAAGGTTGACAAGATAAAGCAATATGTACTCGACAAACTGCCGGAAGAATGCGGTGTTTATTATTTTATGGACAAGGATGGTCATATCATCTATATCGGTAAGAGCAAGAATATGTACAGCAGGGCACAAAGTCATTTTAACACCCGCGAAAAAAAGGGATTGAAAATGCTGTATGATATGCAGGATGTGGATTTTGAACGTTGCGGGAGTGAGCTTATTGCCTTACTGCGTGAAGCGGAAGAAATCAAAAGACACAAGCCTGTTTATAACAGGATGAGAAAAGCATCCACGTTTACACATTGTATAGACTGGTTTAAGAATGAACAGGGAATAATCTGTTTCAAAATTCTTCCCACAGGAGAATCTGAAAATGCCCTGCTTTCGTTTGTCACTTATGCAACAGCACGTGAACGGCTGGACTCCTGGATTGAGGATCATGCACTATGTCTTCGTTATTGCGGCCTGACCCCGGAAGACTCGGTTTGTTTCAACAACCAGATACAGAAATGCCGGGGGATATGTAACGGAGATGAAGCTCCGGAATCATATAATAAAAGAGCTGCATTGATTCTGGAACAGTATATATTTCCTGATACGGACTTTATTATTATTGACCGGGGAAGACATAGGGACGAACAAAGTATTATCCTGGTTGAAGAGGGGCACTATGCAGGTTATGCATATGCAGACAGGTCTGAAGCATTCCAGGATGCAGATGAATTAAAAAGTATTGTCAAACGTGCCATTTATTATCCCGATACGGATGATCTCGTAAGAGGATGGATGAAAGGAAAGCAATCTTATAAATACCTTACGCTTAAATCGCTTGCAAAGAGGAAAGACATTGTGTAATTTTGAGTCTGAACCAAAAAAGACAGATACAATGAATAAGCTTTTTATGTTTGCTTCCTTACTTCTTGCCACAATGCTGGCTCCTCTTTCAACCCCGCTTATTGCTTCCAAACCCGAAGCAGTAACAGTAGATGCCTGGTCCAAATCAAAAACCGGTATCTGGGTTGGACAATACGGAATCAAATACAAAAAAGACAAGAAGGGGACTGTTACCCAGAGTAAGGATGGAAAAGCATGGAAACCGGCCAAGGATAATATGTGGCTTGATCACCTGGGTAAATGGATGAAAATTATGGGCAATAAAGTCCAGTGGAGCAATGACTCCGGTAAAACCTGGTCTGAAACTCCTGACTGGAAATGGCAAGGCGGAGATGGTAAATGGTATAAGTTTGACAAATCATTTAGCCTGCTGGTCATCAACTCATGAGCAAAAAAAAGAGCTTGTGCACTCCTG
This sequence comes from Bacteroidia bacterium, assembly GCA_044448685.1. GTDB lineage: Bacteria > Bacteroidota > Bacteroidia > Palsa-965 > Palsa-965 > Palsa-965. The sequence continues at coordinate 83,199 of JBIOHC010000011.1, read as the reverse complement.
CATCAGGCTCTTTTAGAATTTCCCCACAACTTCGCGGAATCTCTTTCAGGAACAAAGGAATGCAATGGCATGCACGTATGCCTTACAGCTTTGAACAGTTTCTATCGTATGTAAGATTATCCTGTTTCTTGTCTCCTAATGAAACAGGCTCCGGAAGAGAAATGTGAATAAATAGGCCAGCTCCATCACCAGCATAAGAAGCGGTACCCATAAAAAGTACCGCTTCCGGAATACCAGGCTCCGAAAACGAATTGTGCTTAATGGCAGGGCAAGGACAAAGGCCCAGAAAGTGATGCCGAATATAAACACCATATAACTCTGGTGATCTTTCCGAAACAGGTGGAATGTCTTTGCAAGGTGGGAATGTGCCAGCTTGATATCGGTAATGGATAGAATAATGACCGCTGCGAACAGGAAAACGGTCAGCTTCCGGGGATGTAGCTTTGACATTGCCGCAAATTTAGGCATTCCCTTTTGTCTTCAAAATGAAAAACCCTGACATACCTGTCAGGGTTCGCATTCATTCATTCGAATGCTGCCTTACTTCCAGATCCGGTAACACAATCCGAATTCCAGGGCAAAGCCATGTATGGAAGTGCTGACTCCGTTTCCAACCGTATTATCCGCTATTCCTTTGGTGCTAAAAGCGCATTTATAGGCACTGCCCATACCCACTATACCAAAACGTTTTCTGAAATAATAACGGGCCACTCCCGATATACGTGTCACTCCGCCACCTGCCTTGTATTGGTAGGCACGGTCCGCATCTGTGCCCTTGATCAATATTCCTCCCGGGCCTACAGAACCCATCACAGAAAGATCCCAGTGACGGCTTACAAACAGGTGATAACTGCCATTGAGTGTAAATTCATTCGTAGCCACTTTTACCTGGTTTTTGTATGTAGTGAATCCATACATGGCATTTGGATCAACCGTGAATAAGTCTGCACCGGATGTAAGACCTATTCCCCATCGATTGCTGATACCGTACTCAATGATAAACGGATCCCGGCATCCATCCTGATGAATGGTCGCACCACCGTTGTGGGAATTACCTGAAAACTCAGGTCTGCTACTTATTCCGCTGGTACCTGTCACCTCTCCAGCCGAATAATTAGTGGTATACATGGAATTGGTACTTCCTTCGGTGACATTGATTACCCAGGATCCTTTACGGAAAGATTGGGCTTTCATATCAGCCGATACTCCGATCAGAAATAATCCTGAAAGTAAGGCTGAAAATAATACGTATGATTTCTTCATGGGATTCCGGTTTGAGTAGAACGAATATAGTAATTTTATCCGGACGACCAAACTATTCGAGCCCGAAAGGGGTTACCTTTGAAAAAACATTCTCCATGATGTACAGGCCTATATTTATCTGTGTTACCACAATCGTTTTAGCCTCCTGTTCTGCATCTTCAACAAAGGAAAAGATAAACCAGGTAGGAGATGCTGCAGGCCAGACAATCGGCCAGTTTACAAAGGGTGTTGCCGGAGGTGTAAGCAAATCGTTTGACAAAACCGTTGAACTTTCCCCAGCCTTGCAAGCCAAAGGCCTGAAACTGGGAAAGACAACACTCAACAACGACAGTTCAGGCACCAATCATGTATTACTTGCCTATGTAATCTTTGATCAGGATCTGGATCTGACCCTTACGGCCAAAGCCTTTGATAATAAAGGACTTGAAATGGGACGGGTCACAGCTGCTGCTTCCGGAAAAAAGAATGAAGCAAAATTTATTGAATTCCGTTTTGATAAACGAACGGATATCGAAGTGAACAGCAAGCTGGTGATTGAATGACCCGCTCTTTCTTTTTCTTACCAATAATTTTTTCTTAACCCATTACTAAGTGTGAACCCCGAAGGGTTATTACCACCTTAATTTTGCATTTCTTAACCTATGTTATTCCTTACCGTGGCCGGGTAAATGTACATTTGTGTCAATATCATTCTAAACTGTTTCTAAAATTTAAAATCAACAACCCTAACCCAAGAATAACCATGAAAAAATTAAGCTTTCTTGTTCTGTCAACAGTACTCTTCTTCGCATTCAAACCCGTCGAAACATCGACTTGGACGGTTGATAAGGTGCACAGCCGTATGGGCTTCAGCGTTAATCACTTGGGCATCAATGACATTGAGGGTAATTTCACCTCCTATACCTGTACCGTTACCCAAAGCAATGCCGACTTTTCGGATGCAGTTATTAATGTAACCGCCGATATCAATTCCATCAATACCGGAGAGGAAAAACGCGACGGACATCTGAAAGGCGCTGATTTTTTCGATGCAGCTCAGTTTCCTTCACTCACCTTCAAAAGCAAATCGGCTAAAAAGGCGGATGATAACACCATAACCATTAAAGGTGACCTGACTCTTCACGGTGTAACCAAGGAAGTGGAACTGAAAATGGTTCATAAACAAACAATACACCCTATGACCAAGAAGGATGTGGCCGGATTTACCATCACAGGCACCATCAAACGTTCGGATTTCGGTATTGGCGCTAAGTTTCCAGCTCCTATGCTGGCCGATGAAGTGATGCTGGATGCCCGTGGTGAGTTCACCAAAAACTAAGTCCGGTGAAAAAGCTCTTCATACTCTTCTCCCCTTTTCTGCTGGCATTTGCTATGACCGGGATACAGCACTGGAAGGTGGGAAAAGGGTTTGAGGTTGCTTTCAGCAGCCCGGATATCAAAGGTACATTCAAAACAATGACCGCCATCCTGAATTTTGACGAGAAGGACCTTGAGCATTCCCTGTTCGATGTTAAGGTACAGGCCAATTCACTGGAATCGGTTAATCCCGCAATGGATGATGCGGCCAAAGGAGCAGATATGCTGAATACAGCAAAGTATCCTGAGATTCATTTTTTATCATCCAAAGTGATTAACAAAGACACCTCCTTTGTGGCTGCCGGAACACTTGAAATGCACGGGGTAAAGAAAAATTTATCCATTCCCTTCTCCTTCCGGAATCATGTTTTCAAAGGAGGTTTCCGGATTGCCTGTTCAGATTATGGGATGAAAGGAACCGGTAAAGGGGCTTCGGATACGGTCCAGATTATGCTGAATGTTCCGGTAACAGAATAAAATAACCATTCATACACAAAAAAAGACCAGGTATACCCTGGTCTTTTTTTGTGTACTGAAAACTGATCAGGAACCGAATCCAACAGTAAAGCCTAATGAGATATTCAGAAGACTGGTAGACATATTCCGTTTATGTCCACCGGATGTTGAATTTGGATCAAACGAATTCGTAGGACTAACGGTGTGATTTTCTGTAGTGAAATTCGGACTTCCACCCAGGTAATCAATATTCAGACCTAGACCCATCTTGTCAGTCAGGTTATATTTGAGTCCGGCTCCTATGTTATAGCCAAAAGTCGATGCAGAGCTATAATAATCATTCGTGGTATAGGTTGTTCCAAGCACCGTGTAAGTGTCAGTCCATTTGGTCGATTTTACAGTCATCAAACCAACCAGTACTCGGGCACTGAAGCCAAGCTTATCACCGATCGGGAAACGCAGTGTCGGACCAACAAGATAAGAACCTACATAATAAGAAGTGGCAGTGGCTGTGCTGCTGGAAGGAACATTGTAAGTCGTTTTATAGGCTGCCATATTGAAGCCATTCATATTCCCGCCTATCTGCAACATAGCTCCGACATTATCCATAAAATAATAACCGGCATTCACATTGAAATGAAAGCCCATGGATGCAAAACCATTTACATGCGTCGTGTCTCCGGCAGCAAGCTTAGCTGTTGAACCATAGGCTCCCATCGGAAGACCGGCTCCTACGGAAACACCTACAACCATTTTAGGCTCATCACCGGCTTTCATGCTGGTGGAAGAGGCAAACAAAAGACAAGTCAGGGTACATACTGAAAGTATCGTGGATTTCATTGGATAAAAGTTTTGGTTTATACGCAAAATTACACCTTACAGCGTACAGTTAACATTATATTTACGTAAGAATATCCATACTGTATTGTTTATAACGTTTGTTGTTTCATACTCATAATCAGCTATTTACACTCGCCATTAGCTTTATTCGGAATGAATGACAGACTTTCTTCAGGTTAGAAGTCATTCCAAGAAGGAAAAGCATCAACCCTTAAAGGGAAAGTGGCTATCCTTAAAAGGAAAGTATGTATCCTTAAAGGGAAAGTGATTGTCCTTAAAAGGAAAGGATAAATCCTTAAAAGGATAGTAACTATCCTAAAAAGGAAAGAATGTATCCTTAAACGGGAAGTAACCTTCCTTAATAGGAAAGCATCAATCCTTAAAGGGAAAGTAACTATTCTCAAAAGGAAAGAACATATCCTCAAAGGGAAAGTAACTATCCTTAATAGGAAAGAACATATCCTTAAAGGGAAAGTAACTATCCTTAACAGGAAAGCATCAATCCTTAAAGGGAAAGTAACTGTCCTTAAAAGGAAAGTATCTATCCTTAAAAGGGAAGTATCCTCTCTTACTTTGATGAGTCCGGCATCACCCCAGCTGTCGTTATATTCATTAACTTTATACGAATTATGCTGAGACCTTTTATCCACACTTTTATTCTCTTCTTTTTTTCTACCCTGCATATTTTTTCTCAACAGAGTGTGAAGAAATATCCCAGTTTGTTGTGGGAAATAAGCGGTAAGGGGATGAGCAAGCCCAGTTACCTGTATGGCACCTGGCATGTCAGCGAAAAACTTGCCTTTAATCTGAGCGATACCTTTTACATAGCCCTCTCCAATTCGGATATGATTGCCATGGAGCTCAATCCGGATATATGGCTCAATGAAATCAAAGCCATGGAAGATGCCCAGACAGATATGGAATATCTGAACACCTGGCGTCGTCCGGTTAATTTCTACAAACGCGGATTCAGTCTGAATATTCCTGATCGTAAAGACCTCGGGCATTATCTCCGTTCTTCACCGGATGTGGTGAACAGCATGCTTTACCGCACCAACAAAAGCAAGGACGATTATGAAGAGGATACCTATCTGGATCTGTATATTTTCCAGGCCGGTAAAAAGCTGAACAAACCTGTTTTCGGGCTGGAAGATTTTAAGCAGTCGCGTGAAATGGTCCGGAAATCGGAACAGTGCGAAGAAGATTTTCAGGATAAGGAAAAAAGGGAATTGTTCCGCCTTAAACTCAAAGAACTGGAAGGTGATAAAAGCTACAGTGAGACTTTTGAAAATGCATATGGAAAAGGTGACCTGGATCTGCTTGACTCACTCTATACCTTAACCGGAACCAAGCCCTGCACCCGACGGTATATGCTCAATGAGCGGAACATTATCATGGCCAACCGCATGGATTCCATCATGCAGCATCACAGTCTTTTTACCGGCGTGGGGGCTGCACACCTTCCCGGGAATGACGGAGTCATCGAGCTGCTGCGTAAAAAAGGATATTCACTCAGACCTGTCAAAGCCACTGACGGCTTTAACAATAAAATGGTCAGGAAACTGGAAGAGCTGCGTTATCCTTTGCAGTTTTCCATGCATTATACAGCTGACTCGGCCCTGGGTGCAATGCTACCGGGTGCACTGACAGAACTCACTTCCAGCGGCGCTTCCAAAACTTACCTCTTTAACGATGTATCAAACGGCACCTATTATTATATCCAAAGGGTCAATTATTCAGGAGGCATGAATGGGGAGAGTCAGGAACATATGATGAGCAGGGTTGACAGTGTACTGTTCGAAAATATTCCCGGAAAAATACTTTCGCGAAAAACGATTCATCATGATGGTCTTCCCGGTTTCGATATAGTAAATAAGACCCGTAGGGGCGATATACAACGTCAGCAGATTTTTTTCAGCCCTGATGAAATCTGTTTCATCAAAATGAGCGGCACAGGCAATTATGTGGAAAAAGGGAAAGAGGCAGATCTTTTTTTCAACTCCCTTACATTTAAACAAAACCTTTCCGGAGCCGATAAAGTGTTTCGTCCCGCTTCCGGTGATTATGAAATCAGGATTCCTGCTTCTGCCCCTGTGTATGTAAACAGAGGACCTTATGCCATACAACGGGAAATCGTATCGTGCAGGCAGCAGGATAAAAAAGCCAGCTACCTCCTTATTGCTTCCAGCTTGTATGATCTCAATTACCTGGAAGAGGATACGTTCGAACTTAACTTTATGGCCGAAACATTTGCACGCCAGCTGAATTACAAAATCCTTTCCTCCAAACCGGCCCATGTGTCACATTATCCGGCTCTGGATTTCATACTGCAGAACGACAGCAGCGAACGTATCTATTCCCGTATCATTATCCGTGCACAGAACTATTACCTGCTCTCAGCCAAGACCAGCGACACAACCCTTGCTTATCCTTACCTCTCCTCTTTTCAGTTTACTCCTCCCCGGCCACTGCCTGGCTACTCAGTATTTAATGACACCTTGCTTCATTTTACCGTTCGTACGCACTTAAGTACTTCTCCTTACCGTGACCTTGCCCGGCCTGTACAACATAATTACAATGACAGCTATTACGGATCAGGGGATGATAAAAAACCGGTCAAGGAAGAAAAGGATTACCAGCCTCTCGAAAATTCACGGATTTATCTTTCCGGAATAAGCGGGGAAAAGATTTATACCGAATTTCACAAATTCAGCATGTATTATGAATACCCTACGCTGGATAAATTCTGGGAGGTACAGGAAAGAAATCATGGTGAATCCAGGACCTTCCGTGTTTCCCGTATTCAGAAGGAAGAACAGAAAGGATTACATATCCTGAATTTCCTGCTCAGTGATACCAACAGTTCAAGGGGTATACAGGTGAAGATGATTCAGAAATGCGGCATTCTCTATACGCTTAAAGCCCTTATCGATACCGTGGACGGACCCAGTGCATATGTCCGCAATTTTTATGAGAGCTTTACACCTCAGGATACCTGTATCGGTCTGGATGTGACAACCGATAAGCTGAGCACTTATTTTTTCAGTAAGATTTATTCTGCCGATACCCTGGAGCGCAAAAGGGCTGAAAATGCGATCAGTTATGTAAAAGGCAACCTGAACAAAGAGCATGCTTCAGAGCTCATGGCAGCTATCGACAACCCGCGCTTTGCCTTGCTTAAACAAACTGATAAAACGGAACTTGTCACAGCTCTGGGAACTTTGCCGGGAAAAGACATTCCGGTTTATCTGGAAAATCTGTATAAACGCTATACCGACTCACTTAAAATGCAGCTTCTTATCCTGAAAGCCCTGGCGGGACAAAAGACTGCACTGGCAGCAAAAACTTTCCTGCATCTGCTTCAGGAAGATATGCCTGTAAGCAAGAACAGCAATGATATATGGGAACTGTTTACGCCCTGGACCGACTCCCTGGCATTGGCTGCCGGTATGTTTCCAGGTTTGCTCGAGTATGCCAAATTTCCTGAATTCAAATATCCTGTTTACAGCTTGCTGAACAGTTGTGTGGAAAAAGGCTATATCCGAAAAAAGCAATATGCCTCTTTTAAGCATGAAATACTGAGTGACGCACGTTACAATTTCCGTATCTACCTCAGTTCAGATAAAAAGGAAAGCAGACATTCCTCCGATTACGGGGGTAGCTATCTGACCGGACTGGGAAACAGTGAACCATCCAATGTCATGAGCTATGAACAGGAATGTATTTACTGGTATGTCAATCTGCTCCAGCCCTGGTATTCGAAAGATGCCGGAGTGAAAAAGTTTATTGACAGAACCCTTCATGATTCTCCCAATGTGATGCATGTCTTTATTGCCGCAACTCTTGCCAAACACGATGTAACGGTTCCCGATTCAGTATGGAAAGCACTTGCTTCCGATCAGGTTACACGATACTGGCTGTACAGGGCCATGCGAAAGGATAAGCGTATGGATAAATTTGATACCGTTACTTACAAACAGAAAGCCCTTGTCATCTCCATGCTTTTCGGAGATGATTATGATGAAAAGAATGACACGCTGGTGCTGCTTGAGAAAGTATCTGCATCTACCGGAAGGAACAAAGGATTTGTTTACATTTTCAAATCCAGACCCCTTGATAAAAAAATATGGAAGATGAGTTATATAGGCATAATGCCTGACAATACGCTCAGAGTAAATATCAGGCCTGAAGTCTTCAGACGTAATATTTCCTATGACGGTGTAAAACAACTGCAAAAGGAAAGAGAAAAAATAATGCGTAAACTTCGTATCGAAGGGCGAAGACGGGCTTCATTAACGGATTTTGAAGGAAAGAGAAGTTCGGACTCCTTTTACGGAGATTATTATGAAGACTAAACAAATAAAAAAAAAGAAAGTTTAACAATGAAGAATGAAAAAGTAATAGCCGACCTGGCTGCAAATACAAAGAAACTCCTGCACGACTTAAAGAGCTTTGATGCCAAAAAATTTACCCGTAAACCATTTCCAGGCTCCTGGTCACCTGCTGAACTCGGAGAGCACTTGCTCTCTGTAGAATACTCAGTCAGTAAGGTTTTACAAGGCAGCGCTGAAGCAACAGAGCGTGATCCGGCACACAAAATAAAGGTTGTGAAAGACGCCTTTGCCGATCCCGATAAAAAATATACATCTCCCGAATCTATGGTTCCTGCAGGTAAAATAACCAACCCAGGCTCAGAAAAAAACCCAGGAGCTTACCAATACAACCATAACGGATATGCTGATCCGGTATAAGACTATTGAAGTAATGAAGGCCCTGGCCGACTCCCCCAACAGTAAGATCATCATTACGGACGGAAAAACGCCCCTTACCCTGCATACGGCAGGGCAATAGAATCCGGATTAAACAAAAAAGAGTCCCGGCAGGGTCGTCGGGACTCTTTTATTGTTCGTCCTTATTTACTTAAAGAAACAGATATAGAAAGCGTAGACAATACTGATTATCATGCACAGCCAGGCCAGGCCTCCAAGCCCGATTCCTAAACCTAATCCGAGAATCCAAAAGATCAGGTCAATTACGAAAGGTTTGGCCACTTCTTCTGTTTTAATGAAAACAGCCAGAGGAGGAATAATGACACAAAGAAGAATGAGTAGGATCATCATAAGCGGGTCGCCCATTGAATCACCTTCCCGGTTTTTTTCTGTATACGTTCTCGCCACTTTTTTAGCGGCCGGGGTAATGACCGGAACATTATTCCCTACATCCTTTTTATCCGTCAGTTCCGTTTCTTTTTCCTTTACCGGAGCCTTACTCTTTTTACTTATACTGGCTGTTGCGGCCGTTTCAGATTGCTGTTGCTCATCCTTCCGGACTGCGGCTTCTTTCTTTTGTTCTGTTTCTATGACCTGTGCGGTAATTGGAACAGCCACAGCTGTTATGCCCGGCTCCTCTCTTGTTTCCGGAGCCGTGTTATGCACAGTGGCGATATGATCTACATAGTATCCTTTGTTATAATGCCTCTTTACTATGCTGTGTTCCGTTGCGCAGGAGGCAAGCAGGAAGGCAGATGCCAGGAGGAGGAATGCATTGAGTTTTTTCATGTTCGATTTCATTTGTACAAAGAAAATTAATTTTCCGAAATCAGGGAAGAAATTAGTCCGAATGTCAATAACTAATCTTCGTATTCGGCGCTGGAATCGTTCAATGCCAAAGGGTCAGGATGACGGATACCACAATAATACCTGCAACATGGTATCCGCTGTCGATGAGCGTGAGGATAAGCGGTCTTTTGGCATACATATTATTCATGGCACAGGTTGTTCCGACGAAACATACTCCCAGCAGAGCCCCTGCTTTTAATGCCGCAACGATACTGATTGGCTGCACAAAATGAAGAACTGCCGCAGTCCCAAAACAAATTACAAAGTTGAGAACAAAGGTAGTAGCGAACATCAGGGGCATTCCTTTTTTATCAGCTTCATTCGGCTCCCTGACTCCCACTGCCGCCATCCAGGGTTTCTGAAAGAGAAGGGAATACCACAGGGCTCCTAGAATAAAATAAACCAGGGCCGATACCAGGATATGTACATAATTGAGTGATGCTATCATGTTTTTCTTTTTTTAGTTAGGGTTTATAAAGCCAATATACTAAAATTATGAAAAACAGGATAGCATTTCCCGATTCCGCCTTGCTCCTATTTTCTCTTAGCATTGAAACCTACTGACATTCCAAACCTCCACCCATCCGAACCGGGTATGACATAGACATTGATTGGAATATTCAGCTTGCCCGATTTAATGGTGCGGCCTATTGCAATAATGACCGATGCCCTGCCTGTAAGGCTTCCGCGACTGTCAAGGCGGGTAGCCGGCTTATTCGGATTTGCATCTGCCCGCTGCCAGTCACTGTTGATATGCCAGTTATTATTAACGTCATAATAACCATCGGCCATAGGTACCAGACTGAAAGAAGGACCGAAAGCGATTTCCCATCCATGTTTATTATCCCTGAAACCGTTCATCACCGTAAGACTTGGAATAAATATATTCTGATCAAAACCGGTGATAAGAGGAACGAATTCGAACAAGGCCTGGTAACTGCCTTCATTCAGATATTGAACCTCAAACTGATATCCGAACTGAAACATCACAGGTGCTGCACCAAACCCGCCTGCATCCTTGCCTCCATGTATTATATCTGCTGTTTTGCCTGTAAAAACAGTACACCCGCTTCGGGGCCCGCTCAAATTTACCCTTTCTTTATCCGGGTTATTCGTGGCACTTTCAAATCCGTTACGCTTGGAAAGATAAGTCATAAGGGGAGCCTCTACCTTCAGGCCGAACATACTACGTATAGATATTTTAACCATTGACTGCAGATCCTTGGGTAAATTCAGGTATTCATTTACCTGAGTTTTTTCTATGGTGGCAGTACCAACATCGATCAGCCGGAAGGTCATGATAAGCGTCTCTCCGTACAGTTCGGCACTGCCGGTGAACATCTTATCCGAATGAATTTCCTTACCCACTTCAACCAGACAAATTTTTCCATAACAATTGCCAATACTCAGTTTATTCTTCTCCACCACGTAGGCAACATCATAACGGTCCATCACTTCAAACGTATCCAGCTTCTCGAGCTCGATTCTGACCAGGTTTCCCATCTGAACGGGGTCCAGGTTAAGCCCTTTGCTGTCAATATTCAGGACAGTGAGTGTCTTCCTGTTCTTTTTAGCCTGATTCTGGGCATGGCCTTGTTGGGAGGCAATCAATAGCGGGACGAACAATACACATACAATCCGGATAAGGGTCTTGGTTTTCATGTTTTGTTTTTTTTATACCCCAAAACTAGCTCCTCGGCTGCCCTGAACATAACGGCCTGGCATGCCTGGCAAGTAAACCTGAATTGATGCTTGCAAATAAAACAAGGAATATGAGGAAGGACATGTCATATTTGCATTTTATGCAAAACATTTACTAAGTTTATATTCAATTTCAACAATGAAATTCATCCACAGGCCGGCATTTCGCAAATACTGAACCATGAGTAAAAGGGAATCTGTTGTACAACTTGATTTTATCAGGCGATTGAAAGACCTGATCCCCTCCAGCCATAACCTAGCTGATGAGATGGCGGACCTGCTCAATATAAGCAGCGACAGTGCTTACCGGCGTATCCGGGGCGAAACTGCGCTGTCTATTGATGAAGTATCCCTGCTTTGCCGTAAATTCAATGTGTCGTTTGATACCTTTCGATCCGATATTTCCGGTTCGGTTACCTTCAGCTACCGTCCGCTTAACAACAGTGAGCGGGCATTTGATGCTCATTTCGGAAGTATACTCACAGATCTGAAACGCATTCAGCAGTTCACCCGCAAGGAAATCATTTATGCTGCTGAAGATATTCCACCTTTTCATTATTACCAGTTTCCTGAACTGACAGCATTTAAAATCTTTTACTGGACCAAGTCCGTATTAAATGTACCCAGTTTCGAGGGCAAGAAATTTCATCCCGGGATGATTGATCAGCGCCTGATCAAACAAGCCAGGGAAGTATTTGATGCCTATATCACCATTCCGTCTACCGAAGTCTGGACTGAAGAAACAATCAGCGGAATGCTCAAGCAGGTTGAATTTTACTGGGACTCCGGTCTTTTTCAGGATGCTTCCACAGCGATCACCATAATTGACCAGCTCACAAAAATGTTTTTGTATCTGCAGAGGCAAGCTGAACACAGCACGAAATATATTCCTGCAGAAGGGAAAGAGAATGCAGAGTTTGCTGATAATTTCAGACTTTACAACAGTGAAGTGATGATAGGCAATAACTGCATATTGGTTGTAGGCGATAACCACCGCAGCAGCTACCTTTCCTACCATACGTTTAATTCCATGACCACTACCAATACCGACTATTGTGAAGAAACGGATCAATGGCTGAAAAACCTTGTCCGCAAATCCGTGTTAATGAGTGGAGTGGCTGAAAAACAACGGTATCAGTTTTTCAAACAGGCTTTGGAGGCGGTGGAGAAGCTGAGAGCGAAGATTGTATAACGTAATTTCAATTCCTCGACCCCGAAGGTGCCGAACAAAAAGCCATAAGGATAATTGCCATATCTACCAGATATTACCCTCGTTCCTTCCTCCTTTTTTTTACCGATCTTTGCTTTCACCGAACCCCAACCCAATGCCAACCCCAACCCCTGAATTTGTCATTACCCGTTTACTCGATGCTCCCCAGGGGCTCGTTTATAAATGCTGGACAGAAGCTGAGCGGCTTGAGAAATGGTGGGGACCTGCAGGGTTTCAGATTCGGGTGCACAAGCTGGAACTTAAATCAGGTGGTATGTTTTTATACAGTATGAGAGCTGTAGTGGGTGATATGTGGGGACGGTTTATATTCAGAGAGCTGGTACCTTCTGAAAAAATAGTGTTTGTTAATTCCTTTTCCGACCCGGATGGGGATATCGTGAGAGCTCCTTTTAATGCGCACTGGCCTTTGGAAGTATTGAACACCCTTACCCTCAGCGCTGAAGGAAACAAAACCCGTATAGAACTTCGGGGAGGTCCCATCAATGCCACAGAAGCAGAATGCCAGAATTTCTTATCCGCATTCCCATCCATGCAGCATGGTTTTGGGGGATCTTTAGATCAGTTGTCTGTTTACCTCATGTTAAATAAATCCTGAAAACAAGCCGTCATGAATACCGACCCCTTGATTTTTGAAAGAACTTATAAAACCTCAGCAGCAAGGTTATGGAAAGCACTCACAAACCCGAATGAAATGAAACGCTGGTATTTCAACCTGCCCGGCTTCAAAGCTGAAGTGGGTTATGAATTCCGTTTCCTGGGGGGTAAAGATGAGCATACCCAATATCTGCATATCTGTAAGGTTACAGAAGCAATTCCTGAAAAAAAACTGGCTCATACCTGGACTTATGACGGGTATACCGGTTCGTCCCTGCTTACCTGGGAGCTGTTTGAAGAAGGAGAAAATATCCGGCTTAAATTAACCCATAGCGGGTTACACTCTTTTCCCAAAGATGTTTCGGATTTCGCTGCATCTAACTTTGTTGCAGGGTGGGCTGCTATTTTGGATCAGAGCCTGAAAGGCTATCTGAGCTCTGAGGTATTTACCGGCAATACTCCCTGACCAGCCTTACTGCTGCAGTATCACCGAGTGTCTTCGCTTTATGAAATGCCTCGCAGGCACCAGTTGAATCTCCCATTGCAAAACGTGCATAACCCAATCCTATGTATGCATTTGCGTATGCTGTATCAAGTGCAATGGCCTTGCTACAATCTTCCAGCTCACCGGCCATATTACCAAGCGTCGCTTTACAGTATCCCCGGTTATTATAAGCAACCGCATTTTTAGGATCCTCTTTGAGAGCCAGGTCAAAATAAGTCATGGCTCCTTTAATATCACCTTTCAGTTCCAGCTGATATCCTTTATTCATATCCTCCCTGGATTTATTCTTTCCCTTATCATTGTAATCAAGTACCAGCCAAACAACTGCTACAATGCCAGCCATCATTGCAATTCTTGGCAACCAGGAAGGGTACCACTTTTTGTTTGTGGTTATGGACGACTTAAGCAGACTCCTAATTTGTTCCTCCTGTTCTTTGGTTAAAAAGTGTTTGGGCAAAGGAAACACACCTCTTGAATTGAGATAAATGAGGTACATATTTTTTGATTCGGCAAATTGGAAAGTATCACTCCAGGAATAACGCACTTTTGCATTTTCAGTTGTACAGGAAATTCCATCCTGATCAAAAACATAGGTGCGGTTTTTTTGAATGATGGTGTCCTTCTTAAATGCGCGTTTGGCGGAAAAAAAAGTCAGAAGATAAGCAAGTAAGGGTAAGAGCGCCAATATGAGCAGGAGTGGGATAAGTGAAGAAAGATAGCTCCGAACATTTGCAACCGTTCCAATAATTAAAAAATATACCAATCCGAACACCATCAGCCCCGACAAAATAATATAGGCGACATTGAGATAGTTTCTCCTTTTGTTTAAAGCCAGAAAATTGTAACGTAAATAATCCTGTTCAGTTATCTGACCGCTTACTTCAATAGGAGTTTCCATGCTAACTGGGTTTGCCGAATGTATGCGTTGAAAATACAGAATCCTTTCTGCATAAAAAAACCCTGTCAACGACAGGGCTTTGAATGACTTCTGAATATTAAAACTTCTCATCCCCATACATGCAGGGTTGTTCCGCTTAGCTGGGTATTGTAAACTTTAAGCGGGCTGCCTGCAGGCCCACCGGTAACGGCTCCGGAACTGTTGAAGGAAGAACCGTGGGATGGACAATAAAATGCATTTTGGCTGCTCTGGTAAACAACAGATGCTCCGGCATGGGTACAAGCCTGAGAAACGGCCAGGTATGCTCCGGCCTGTGTTCGTGCAATGATCACTCCCTGTGAATACAGATATCCTCCCGGACTTGCTAATGCACTGTTGGCAGGATCAGACAGGTTCAGGTTGAAGTTTACTGTTGCAGCAGCAGGTGTGCTACTTTGTTTCTGACAGCCTGAAATACAGGATCCGATTGTGATCGCTGCAATACTCGTTCCTACAAGGGCAAGGAATTCTTTTCTTTCCATTTTATGTACTGTTGAGGTTATTACCAGGGGGATGGCTTTGTCTGAGAAACGCTGTTCCCCTTCTTTTATTGCCACAAAACCTGTTTTTAATCATTCTTTAATCCCCCTAAAGTAATACTATTCAGGCCGGTTTAAAGCCGTCATCTTGTCTGTAAGCCCTTTCTTTGTTACGATTAACGCCCAGTCGCCTTTTTTAGACGACCACTTAAGTCCTGCAAAAGATGTCTTGATAATAAAAAGAAGAGCCCCGACGTTGCTGCCAGGGCTCTTTTACTGAATACGGCTGTTTTTTAGTAGAATATTATTTTCCGGACTGCAGCTTCTCCTTTAGTATTGGACACTTTCAAAAAGTAAACTCCGGAACCGAGGGCACCTTTTTCAAATGTATAACCTGAACCTGTGGTAACATCCGATTTAACAATACGACCGGTGATATCCATGAGTTCAACAGTATAAGTTGCGTTGTTATTCACAAATACAACATTTACAATACCGGTTGATGGGTTCGGATATACATCTTCAAACAGGTTGATCTTATGTTCCAGGATACCGACATTGGAGCAGTTATACGTCACAGTAGTTGAACAATCGGTAAAGGCATACAGTGTTGCTGTACCGGACGTAGCATCAGCAACCTGCAAAGGTGAGCAGGTGATTCCAAGACGGCTGATCAGATAATCACGCACAAACCTAACTGTAGTGTCCATGTAAGCGAGCTGACTAGCACTGCTGCCATTATATGGAACGTGGGGAGCCCCCAGCCAGGTATAAAATTTATCTGATACACCAACTGCAAGGCTTTGCTGATAAATCATACGGCTTCCATCCACCATCATGATTGGTACACCGGGATTCACCATACCACGTCCGTAAGGAACTGTCGCATCACTGGTGCCATGCATGGAGCAAAGAGGAAGGTCTCCTGCTTTGAGGTAGCCATAACGGGCAAGTGCTCCGCAAAGGTCTATTACACCGTTCACTTTGGAGGAGTAGCATTGGTTACCGCTGTATCCATCCAGTCCGCCAAGAGCAGCCAGGTTAGACGGAGTAATCCAGGCATTCACTTCACAAGTCAGTTTCATGTATTGTGCATGGAGTACGGTGATTGCACCTGCGGAGCTACCACCGATGAAGATATTGTTGGTGTCGATTTTATAGGCATTCACGGTAGCTCTGTCTTTGTAGAAAAACCGGATAGATGCTTTCAGATCCTGTACTGCTCTGACAACAGCAGGAATAAGCCCAACGGAGTCAAAAGAGGCTGTACCCACACGGTAGTTGATACTTGCACAGACATACCCTTTTTTTGCAAAATGCTGTGACAGGCTGGTTACATCATAATCAGCGCTGGTTCCACCTACGAAACTGCCTCCGTGAACCCAGATGATCAGGGGTCTTTTCATGGCTGTGTCACCTGTTGGCTGATACAGATCAAGGGTCAGATTGGTTGCAACACCATTATACCCGGTATTGGCACCATACAATATTCCGGTGGTCGTGGTAATAGTTGGGAACACATCGCTGGCATAGCGTGTGGTGGTACAAGGTTGAGCCAGTGCCGCTGAGCTTAGAGCCAGTGCAAAAGCTATTGAAAGGTAGCGTTTCATCATTGTTATTGGTTTTTATTATTTGTTACGGTTATGGAAAAATTACTCCTCTGTACCTGGTTGCATCTACCAATGGCAGCGTGGAACCAAATGTTGCATTCATGGATTTAAGAAATTCGTTGGCCAATAAAGCATTACCAATAGGATTCAGATGTATCCCGTCGAGAGAGAAAGCACCGCCTGATACAAAAGCTGTATTCAGCGCCATGCCGTCATATACAATTCCTTTGTTAGTCTTGTTCATAAAGGTATTCACATCAACGAAGGCCAGCCCTTTAGATGTAGCAGCAGCCTGGATAGTCATGTTGAAATTGCTGATGGCTGCTTCTATATTAGCCACTTCTGCCCGGGTCAGTACATGACAATTGGGAATAGGAATGAGGGTTCCGAGGTAGTGACATTTTATCGAATCAAGCGGTGTATTCAACAGTATGTATTCACCGGGAAGGATCTGACGTTTGAAAAGAAAAGGAACAGACGGATCAGCAATAACGAATGCATTGTTTCCGGCCTGGAAATTATAAAGGCTTCCGCCGGTGCCGTTTGGCATATCAGCGTTCAGCGTATCAGCCTGGCCCTGACGAAGGGTAAGCCCATTCCATGGGATTGTTGTAAAATAAGGCAGATTGATAATATCCGGAATATTACCGATAACACCTTTGGCTCCATTTGCACTCAGGGCATTCACAATATTATTGATGCAGCTTGAAAACAAAGAAGGGGAAGTGATGGAATCAGAAGCACCTCCGTTCATCGCATAAGCCAGTACATCATTGTTTCCGATAAAAACAGAGAAAAAGGTAGGATTCTGAGCCAGGGCATCTGCAATAATCGATGTTGTGGCCGGATTGGATGCCATACGGTAAAAGAAGGGATTGCCACCGGATGCATGTCCGTAGCCGGGAGCAAGCACATGAAATGATTTGGCACCCGGAACGCCCATATTGTTAAAAGGCCCCTGGGTATTATAAATATTCATACTCAGCGCTGCAGCATCACCGGAAGAAGCAAATGGAACCGGCATCAGGTTACTTACCCCCAAACAATCCGTTAAATGACCCAATACGAATCTGGAATTACCGGCCGATCCTATTCCGGGCGAACCGGCAGACATTAAAGGTTGTGAAAAATCACCACCGCCGACGAGTTTCAGCTGTTCCGAAATAAGGAATGGGTAGGAAACTTTTTGTCCGTCATAATAAAGCGCATTATCTGCATAACCGGAAGTGATTGAATTGCCGATAGCCACATACGTAGTGGGATTGATACTTCCTTTGGACGGGGACGGTGCATTCAGGGTAGGCTTACAGGCAGCAAACGCAATAGTCCCTAAAATGACCATTGCAGAGCGGCGTACAGGCTTCTTGAATTTTTTCATGTTCAGAATTTATAAATTACGGAAATACCGGGTGCATAAATCAGTACCTTATAGGTACCGGTTAAATTAGTTTGGGAATCCGTCCCGCTGCGGTACAGGCGTTCGAATGTAAAGGAAGCATCGGCGCTGAATTTTTTGCAAATGGAATAGCTGAGACCGCCGGTGACATTAAGGCGGTTGGCATCCGGAATATCAGGTGTCAGATGGCCATCGGTAACAGGCGATATGACATAATCCAATCCCAGCCGTGCTGTAAACTTATCATTCACCTTGTATTGTCCACCGGCCCTGAAACAGTATCCATTGCTATAATGCCTGTTAAGCTTGGTATTCTGCAGCTGAGCAGTGGTTTTGGCATAATTGAAACGAATGGTATCATAGGCTGACCAACCTACCCAGTTAAAATCATATACCAATGTGAGTTTAGGATTCAGGGTGTAGGCAGCTCCCAGTGTAAGTACCTGGGGCAATGGAAGTGAACTGGTGAAGGATCCGGAAGGGAAACTGTTGCTGAGTGCAGGAGGCACTGTGAAAGTTGCAGTACCGTTACTCACGTTCATATTAACTTGTGACCGGTAAGTAAGCCCTAGATTCAGTTTGCTGCAAGCTTTGTAATACAATCCACCGTTAAAACCATATCCGCTGGCACTGCCTTTGATCATGGCATGGCCATAGTTTCCGTTCTGATCAATGACAGGCATATCCTGTTCCAGGTCTACCTTTCCATTGGCATACACAAATCCTGCACCTACACCCCATTTGTCATTTATACGGTAGCTGAGAGTAGGCTGAATGAAGACGGCAAATAACTGAATCTGAGTAAGTTCAAAACGTCCGCTCCATCCTTTTTCCCATATAATTGTACTGCCAAAAGGAGTATAGGCACCGAGCCCATAACGGAATTTACTGCTGCTGTCTTTGGCCCAGGTGGCATAAGCTGCAAAAGGAGTGGCAACCGGTGAAATTGTCCTGGCTGTTGCGTATGTATTTGATTCCTGAAAGACTCCTGCACTTATAACTGGAGAAACTCCTGCATTGATGGTGTTTTCCTTTAGAAAAGATAATCCTCCGGGGTTAAAGAACACGGCAGCGGCATCCTGCACGAAGGCTGTGCCTGCGCCTCCCATACCCTGTTGTTTTTGACCCTGCAAATTAACCTGAAAACCCTGAGCTGGCAGCAGGAACGGAACATGAACAAGAATCAACATGGAAAATTGTAAAAATCGCTTCATAGTGCTTTGGTAAATAAGTGCATTCCGTTGTGCCAATCAGACATTGCGGATGATGCCATTTTTCTTTTTGTTTTTTTCTTCTTTGAGTGATTTGTAACGCTCATCGGCCACCTCCACAATTTCATCAATAGTCCTGAAAAAATCTTCTATCCTTTGTTTCCCGATACGGTTCTCGATCAGACGGTTAAAATTCCGTACCCCTGTTTTGGCCAGCTCCTTCTGTGCCTTGCCTTTTGCCGTTAAGAAGATGCGTATTTTACGTTTGTCTTCCCGTTCCGATTTGCGTATAATAAGTCCTGCATCCTCCATAGACTGGATAATACGCGACAGTGACGTGCTTTCCATTCCCAACTGAGGGGCAATATCCGAGGCAAAAGAGCCTTCTTCACTGTCCACATTCAGTATGAAATGTGCCATGGCTATCGTGGCATCATGCAACACCGCTTCTGTATTATACATCCGACTTACAACATACCAGGCAGTCTTTAATTTCGAATCTATCGTCTCGGTATGCTTCTTGGTCATCGCTCAACAAAAATATAAAAATAATATTATGCTTGCATAAGATTGACATTTTTAATCCGGAATGTCATAAAAGGTATCTCCTAACATTCTGGCCCTGTCTATTAATATCACTGAAATTCAACGCATTACACAATCTGTATCCGGAAAACCTATCTTTACCCATTAATATACAAGACCATGCTAACCTTTTGTTTTGATCCTTTTCCAGTACTGCAAACCGAACGGTTGTTGCTCAGACAAATTACCCCGGAGGATGCGGATGATTTTTTTCTGATACGATCGGATGAAGAGTCCATGCAGTTCATTCCACGTCCTGTTGCCAAAACTCCGGCCGATGTACTGGAAGTGATTGAACTGATTGCCGCCGGTATCCGGAAAAATGAAAGCATCAGCTGGGGACTGGAGTTGAAAAACAAACCCGGTTTTATAGGAATGTGTGGTTTTGTACGTTCAACTCCTGTCAATCATCGGGCTGAAGTTGGATATATCCTGAACAAGAATTATCACGGTCAGGGGTTGATGCAGGAAGCATTGGAAAAAATTATTGACTATGGCTTCAATTCCATGAAGCTGCATTCTATAGAAGCTGTCATCATGGCCCGGAACAAAGCTTCAGCTAGTCTGGCCGAGAAAAGTAAATTCATCAAGGAAGCTTACCTAAAAGACTATGAATATCACCATGGACGGTTTGAGGATACCTTGATTTATTCCAGGCTTAACGACCTGGAATAATCTCATTCTTTACATATTATCAGGATGGATTTTTAAGAGCAGACAATAATTCACTTCTTTATCCGTTCCTTTTTCTGTGATTCAAATCAAATATCTTTCTCATTCCTGTTTTCTGGTAATCTGCGGCAAGACAAAATTGCTGATGGATCCCTGGTTGAAAGATCCTGCCTATGACAAGCAGTGGTTTTTATGGCCTCTTCCGGCAATGAAACCGGAAGAACTGGATGCCGATGTTATCCTGATATCACATGGACATGAAGATCATCTGCATACTTCAACACTGAAGGCATTGGATAAAAAATCCAGCATTTTTTTCCCTTTTCAATGGAGGGAGGGCATTCGTCCTTTTATGCAGCACCTGGGGTTTGGAGAGGTAACAGAAGCCGTTAATTTTAAGACCTATTATTTTCAGGAAATAGAAATCACTTATATCAGTTTTTCCCTTGAGAGTGTCATTGTCATTAAATACGGGGAAGAAGTACTGGTCAATATCAATGATGCCCTGAACTCCAATCATGAAAATGCGGCTCGTTTTATGCTGGAAAAAATTAAGACACGTTGGCCGGTCATCACTTACTTAGTATCCGGCTGGAGCGGTGCCAGTTATTTCCCTAACCAGATTCGTTATCCGGGCAAGAATGATACGGAAACTGGTCAGCTCAGAGAACAATATTTCGCGAATAATTTCTGCACCTTTACCAACTACCTGCAGCCAGCCTATGCTTTACCCATTGCACCCGGTTTTGTATTGCTGAAACGGGAGAATCAATGGATAAATCGTGTTAAGTTTTCCAGGAACGCTGTAGCCGGTTATTACCGGACCCATTATCAAAACACCTCGTTTACCGAAATGCTTGTTCTTTATCCCGGCGATACAGTAAAAGAAGGTTCTGTTGAAATTAACTCCGCTCTTCATGCTGTTTCAGAAGAGGAACAGGAACAGATGGCCTACCGTCATTATGAGAAGGAAATTAATGAAGTGAACAGACCTGCCCTCTTTCCGGAAGCGGAGCTTGATGAGCTGCTCAGCCAGCTTGCTTACTGGACTAATATTAACAAGGAACTCTATCACGCTACTGTACTGAAAGATACAGACTTCATGCTTCACCTGGAAGATGTGGAAGGCGATGCCCTGTTTCACATTTATTATCAGGATAAAAAGTTTATCATAGAACGGAAAAAGGAATCTGCTGCTTCTTCTAAATTACTCATCAGCACTTCAGGGAGAAGGCTCCTGCTTGCATTTCAGAAAATGTGGGGAGGAGATTTACTCAGTATTGGTTATGGACTAAGGGTAGATGTGTATGAGGAACTGAGTCTTGAAAAAAACCTGGATATTGTTTGTGTGAGGCTTATCAGCCGTTATCCAATGACCCGCAGGGATATGATGCGTCAACCGCTGAGGGCTTTGAAATTTTATCTCTCCAGCCCTCAAAGCACTACATTATGGATAAGGCAGAAACTCCTGCTCAAGCCCTATGTGAACAAATACCCTTTCAATGAAAGGGATCACTGGATAACATACTCTAAATGTTCACTTTGTGCCGTCTGCAAAATGCCGGAGATCGATCTCGGTGCTTACCGCACAAAATAACCCAGGTCTGCTTTTGGCAAACCGGGGTTGTCCTAAAGGGTATGACAAACTTTTAAAGAAAGCTTATTTTTTCTTTGCTTGCAGGGAACGAATATAGCAAACCAGGTCCCAGCGTTGTTCGGGCTTTAACTGCTTTTCCCAGGCTGGCATAGGAGCTTTACCATTTGTAATTTTCCAGAACAGGGCTCCATCCGATTCTTTCACCACTTCCGGGTGGGTAAAATTGGCTGGTTTTGGAGTAAGGCCAGCCGAAGCAACTCCATCACCTTTTCCTTTTTCACCGTGACAGGTGGCACAGTTGGTGTTGAATATTTTTTTTCCGGCTGCAATGGCTTCTTCTTCATGACCCTTTCTAGGGTTGGTCATTGCATCTGCATCTTTAGGAGCTACCCAGTTAACTGTTCCTGAGTAAAAAACTGCCATTAAACAAATAAATACGATTTTCATGGTCTTAATTTTGAGGGTTTACAAATCAGTACTCTGTTTTCCTATACCAAAAGTATTCCGGATCTGAATAATATAATATGACCATCATCATAGACACATGAGTTGCCGGTAAATTAACATGACTTCTGTCACTCCTTGGGCAAACTGGCATTTTTATCTGCACTACCCGCCCTTTATTGACAGACTTTTTAAACCTGAGACAGAAATGGTTGGGTAAGCGGTAATTTTTTCTCCCTGACATATATCATTCCCCTTCCTGCGGCAATGGTGTCAGTTTGACTGGCTGGAATCTGTATCTTTCTTATCACGTTTGTAAGCCTGATACGGTAACGATTGCTATCAATGCAGATGCGCCCGGCTGTAGAAGTCTATCACAACAATGGTTGAATTATAGAAAAAATGACCGGTTATTCCATACCAGATTGTGTTGTAGCGCTGGCGCAACCATCCGAAAGTAAGTCCGGCCGGTACAAGCCAGAGCAGGGAAATTATATTGAGATGAAGGATTGCGAACATAAAGCTGGAAACAAGTAATGCGGCAGCACCACCGCCCGCTTTTTCGATATGGCTGTAAATCAGTCCGCGAAATCCCAGTTCCTCAAAAAATGCAGGCTGTACAGCAATACTGAGAATAGAAAACAAGAGTGGAAAGGCAGAGTCTTCAAACATGTACATTTCGTTGTACTGTCCGGAATGGAACAAATTCTGATGAAGCCATGTACTGATCTGGATAACCAGGAATCCGAAGAGGATGGCAGTAATTGCAACCGATATGATCTTTATTATTTCCAAATCTTTCACCCTAAGCAAAGGAAGAAGTTCCCTGTAACTTTTCAGTGCAAACCCAAGGACCAGGAGGGCGAAGAGAATATCGATCCCGAATGCCCATTCGGGGCCCTGCACTGATTCGATTTTACGAATGATGAATATAAAGACAAGCAGGCTCCCATAAAACCAGAGCATGGCATTCAGGGAGTTTTTCCCGGCACTGTGCTCCGGATCTTCTTCCTTTGGAGCAGCTGTACCACATCCGGAACAGTATCTGGCTCCCGGGCGAAACGGTCTGGAGCATTTGCTACAAAGTACTGTCTGCTGCCTGGTCATTCAATGGGTCCTCCAACTGTACCGGGTTATCCTTAGGGTCTTCTTCTTTTTTCTTCCGTTCATACTCTCTGGCCGCATTGAACCCTTAATACAAAGCGCTTATGGCCATAATCCGGTAAAAAATACCCCTGTATATATTTGACGGATCTGCAATACAGTATAATACCCACATACTTACATAAAGGATCATTCCGGTGAGGATTGCAGAAAATGGTTGTTTACGACTCCATAGTGCCAGACCAAGATAGCACAGGGCCAACATTGTTCCGATTACCATTATGGAACCATCCCCTAGTTGCATGGAGGTGATAAGATACGGTATAATGGTGAGGCCTCCTATCAGAAATAAGGTGTTCCTTGCCTTCACAACAGCCATCTGCATATCCTCCAGTCTTTGCTTTGCGAATTTCTGAGCCCGGATAAATTTCTTCTGCTCAAAATCTGTTCCTCTTTGCGGGAAACCGCAATTCGGGCAAAACTGTTCAGCTTCATTAAGCCCGGTAGTTTTACAATAGTAACAGACTGAAAAATCACTTATTACAATTTTATTCTTCTGACGCATGCGTTCAACTTCCCGTTGTCCCGAGGTCTTTGTTCGTATTGCCATAACCGAAAGTTTAGTCAGATAAGGGACTTGTATTCAACAGGCAAGTTAAGTTAAATAACATTCCCTAATGTGGGCGGGGTAAATGATAAAAGATTATTTTAGCCTAATCACCTACTTTAGCAATCATGAAAGGCCTTCCCTTATTTCTGTGTTTACTCATCCTGGGGACCTCACTCTGTGCTCAAACTGCAGAAGAATTATACAAAGGGCATAATTATAAGGAGCTGAGCAAATTCGAAAAAGATGAAGACAAGCTTACTGCCGAGCAGTTATGTATGGTAGGATTCGCTTTCTTTCAACTTGAAAATGATGAAAAGGCTATTTCATTTTATGACAAAGCTATGGCCAGGGGCCTGGATAATGGGGCTGTTCATTTCGACAAGGGACTTTCCCTCCGATACATGAAAAAATATGACAAGGCAATTGAAGAACTTGACAAGGCTCTTCTGAAAGATCCGGGCAATCAGGAATACATGAATGAAAAAGGGCTGGCTTACTATTATAGCAAACAGCCTGAAAAAGCACTTGCTGTTTTTCAGGAATCAATTAAGCTGAAGGAAACTTATCCTGAATCCTATTACTGGATTGCCGCCATTTATCATGACCGTAAGGAATTTGAGAAAGCACTTGAAGCTTACTATGAAGCTAAAAAACATATTCCATCCGGCAGGCAATATTATATGCAGACTTTGATGTCTATAGGCCAGCTTGAATTCACGTTCACCAGGAACAATGAAAAATCGGCTGTTGCTTATTCCGAAGCCAGTATCCTCAAACCGGATGATTATGAAATCAGGTATAAACTTATGAAATCTTATAATGCACTCCGGGATTATAAACATGCCGACAGTGTTTTTGCTGTTGTTAAGACCGCTTATCAGCAATCTCAACTACCGAAAGAAGATATGGAAATAGGAACTGTACCTATTGCTCAGTTTGAATGGAAAGGACAGGCTGCTTCTGTAACACGCTCTCTTAAAGATGCAAAGGAAGTGCTCGATATCACCTATAAGGTATTTCTCCTGAGCCCTGAAGGGGATAAAGTGGTGAGACGATTTGTGGTTGAAAAAACATTTGAGCTTGAAAAAGACGGGCCCGGTTATCTTCTCTGCGAACAGGTTAAGAAAACAGGGGGCCATATTACATATCCGGTTGGCTGGAAAACAGAAGTCATACCTATAGAAAGTCTTGAAAAGGCCGTCATCTCGGTTCTGGATGAGAAAACAAAGATGGGCGCCTCATCCAATTTTGGCAAGTGACAAGCAGACTGCTTATTTGGTTTCCCCCAGATATTCCTTTGTTGTATAAATTTTCCTGATCCGGACGGAGCGGTTGGGATAGATAACAAATTCGCTTAACCCGATATGCGATTTATTGCCGGCATTCCAGTCATATGTATATCCCAGCTGGGTCCAGGGATAGTTATCACCTGCTTCGCAATTATAATATCGGCTTATCCTGTTCGTGTTGATCCAGCTGATGTGTATGGAATCTGTCCCGGAGGGAAAACATAAATCACATTGGGCATCGCTTATTTCCTTATCGGGGCAGGGTCTGAATAAATCTGCCGGTCTTACCCAAAACTCCACGAAAGAAGAATACTGCGCATGAGGAGGAAGGCCCAGCAATTGTCTTAAACGTAAATCCCTGTCTCCGGGATTGAGTGCTTTAATTTTCTGTTTCAGGTCAGGAGCAGCAGTAACCCATACAGGATAATTCCCGGTATTGAAAAATCCGGTTGACGGATCATTCTTGTAGAATGATACATTCTGTTTCCAGGCCAGCATGAGTATATATTCTTCTCCTTTGATCTTTGTACGCACCAGTTCTTTATTGGAGGAATCAATCCGTGTCAGGTATTTGTAAACATCCATTGCTTCTGGCTTACAGGTTTGCTTTACAGCCATTTCATATAACCTGTCAGGTGCATTGAGGACAGAATCTCTGAGCCATTGCCCAACATAAGAAAGCACTTCAGGATCCATTGTCTGTTCAAGCACGGCATATTCGGCAACGGTACATTTATCGCAATGCTGGAAGAGGTGATTGAGTCCCGGAAATTCATGAGCGGTTAAATGTCCGTTCTGCGCTTTTTGCAGGCTCGCATGAATACCTTCCAGATTTTCCTTGTAAGGCACCTGAATATCTTTGGTTCCGTTTAAGGCAAGTACCTGGCAGGTTACTTTGCTGAGATACACTGCCGGGTCGAATGAAATAAAATATTTAAACCAGGCTGAGCTGACCGCTTTTACCTGCTTTTCAACCATTTCTTTTGTCATTCCGCTTTTCAGCAAATAATTACGTGTGGAATCTGCACCGGCTGTACCATCAAGCTGAGCCCAGGCATATATTTTTTTGTTCATTCCTGATGCAAGGGCTATCTGTAAATCACTGGCTCCCATAGAACGGGCTACAGCAGCACTTTGCAGGGTGAGGAGTTCAGCACATTTAATTCCTGGCCCGGCGAGGAGCACAAGGAATGCAATATCTTTATCTTCAGAGGCAATCATAGGAGCTATCATTCCACCTTCACTATGTCCCAGCAAGCCAATCAGGTGGCAGTTGATTTCGGGTCTTGATTTCAGATAGGTGACGGCAGCCTTCACATCGCCTGCAAAATCAGCTGTGGTAGATGACGCAAAATCGCCGGTACTTTTTGCGGTACCTCTGTCATCGTAACGTAGCACTGCAAATCCCCGGCGGCACAGATAATCAGCCAGGAGCAGGAAGGGCTTATGCCCGAATAATTCCTCATTCCTGTCCTGGGGTCCGGATCCGGTAATCAAAATAAGGGCAGGAAATGATGTTCCTTCGGAAGGCATACTGAGCGTACCGGCCAGTTTAACTTTTGCAGGGGTATTTTCTATTAACACCTCTTCATTTATATAGGGAAAAGGAGGCAGAGGTTCCTGCGGATGTTTAAGTGCCGTTTTTTTTGCCTGAGCTGATGTATCTGTTTGTGTGGCTGGGGTGCTGCTTGTTGATTGCTGAGCGCTGGCTGGGCCGGCCCCGTATAAAACTAAGAAACACAAGGAACAGATCAGTGTTCGGTAATTACCGTGTCGAATAGGATTCATTCTCATGTGGCCAAAAGTAACATTATATTGAATCTGCTGAAAAGAAATGCATACAGAATAACCGATCCTTTTCATGAATCCTTTATCTTTAGGCTCTCTATTATTCATTTCATTTTCCAATCATGATTTACGACAAAGTTGAAAATGCTTCCCTTTATGCCCCTGTGGGATCCCGTATTGCCAAAGGTCTGGATTATATAAAGAACACCGATTTTAACGGAATGGAACCGGGCAAGCAGGAAATTGAAGGAGAAGATCTTTTTGCCATCATAAGTGAATATGAAACAAAGGAGGAGCAGGAATGTGCCCTTGAAGCTCACCGTAAATATCTGGATATCCAGTATATGCTCAATGGGTCGGAGCAGATAGGTGTCAGTACTTTGTACAAACAGGAACCTGTCAAGGCATACAATGACAAGGATGACTATGCCTTATATGCAGATAAGATGTCCTTTTTCGAATTAAAGAGCGGGACCTTTGCTATATTTTTTCCGGACGACCTGCATATGCCCGGTGTGAAACACCATACGCGTGCCAAAATAAGGAAGGTGATTGTGAAAGTAAGGATCTGAATTTTTCCTATATTTATTCTTTGAAATATAAAATTCCCGATACTGCTTTTCTCCAAATACATATTCATGAAAACACGCTACTCCTTCAGCACGCTCTTATTCCTGATTCTGAGTTTAACCGGCTTCTATGCCCAGGGCCCAAATGTCACTGCCACTGCCGTCAATTGCACCTGTCCCGGATCCTGTAACGGGGGCGGAACCACTGTTGTGTCGGGTGGAACAACACCGTATACCTATTCCTGGTCTCCTTCGGGTGGCACAGGCTCTTCGGCTACCGGCTTATGTGCCGGTACCTATACGGTCAAGGTAACAGACTATACCGGACTTAGTCAGAGTAAAACCATTACTGTAACAGCCCCTTCTGCATTTACCATCAGTATGTTTCCAAGCAGCCCGGGGTGTTTCGGAGCCTCTACAGGATCAGAATATGCGACAGTAAGCGGGGGAACTGGTCCTTATACATACAGTTGGTCTCCGGTAGCCGGCACAAGCAGTGTATTATCCAATATTCCTGCCGGGAATTATACTTTACATGTGACCGATGCAAACGGGTGTGCTGCTTCTCAGACAGGCAGTGTTACCAATCCGGCACAAGTGGTGGCCACAGCCACTTCAACAAATGTAACCTGCACAGGATACGCAAATGGTACGGCTAATGCAACCGCATCAGGCGGGGATAACTCCTTTTCCTATTCCTGGTCTCCTTCAGGAGGCGCGAACCCTTCGGCCACCGGACTTGCTCCAGGCACCTATACCTGCCATGTCAATGACGGGATGGGGTGCCCTGCAACAGCCAGTGTAACGATTACCCAGCCTGCTACGGCCCTTACCTATACTGTTAATCAGACTAATTGCAGCTGCTATGGAACCAGTGACGGATCGGGAACAATTGTACCGTCAGGAGGAACAGCACCTTACAGTTATTCATGGAATTCAACAGGGAGCACAGCTCCTACAGCTTCCAACCTTGGTATGGGCACCTATACCTGTTTCATCAACGATGCAAATGGATGTTATGCCACTCCTGAAACACTCAGTATCAGTTCTCCCGCTCCACTGAGTGCCTATGTTTCCAGCCAGATGAATGTACTTTGCAACGGAGGCAATACCGGCACACTCACCGTTATGCCAAGTGGTGGTACCAGTCCATATACATATTCATGGTCCCCTTCCGGTGGAACAGCCGTCACCGCTTCCGGTCTTGGGGCCGGTACTTATACCTGTGCCATTAAAGATTCCCATGGGTGTCCGACCAACACTACCGGAACTATTTCACAACCCGGCCCTATCGTTTTTGCCCCTTCCATGACCCAGGCCACCTGCGGTAATTCCAACGGATCTGCATCCCTCGGAAATGTGGCGGGTGGAACTTCTCCGTATACTTATTCCTGGTCGCCGGTAGCTTCGTCTACCGCTTCTGTTACAGCTGTTCCTTACGGGACGTATACAGCTACTGTAACAGATAATTACGGATGTATAAAATCTACGACCATCACTGTAACCAACACAGGTGCGCCAAGTGTTACAACCTCTCCTTCCAATATCACCTGTTATGGAACAGCCAGTGGAGCCTGTTCTTCTACTGTAACCGGGGGCACAGCTCCTTATACTTATTCCTGGTCGCCCAGCGGCGGCACAGCATCAACAGCCAGCAGTCTGGCTGCCGGCACTTATACCGTGCTGGTAAAGGATGCAAACGGGTGTATGGCCAATGCAACGGCAACACTGGTTGATCCTCCTGTTTTAGCAGGTACTATCTCCACGGTGAATGTTGCCTGTAACGGGGGCAGCACCGGTTCTGCAACGATTACCGCTTCGGGAGGAACACCATCCTATGTGTACAACTGGACACCAAGTGGCGGCACGTCAACGACAGCAAGCGGACTTTCAGCAGGAACCTATACATGTACGATCGGCGATGCACAAGGTTGTACCAAAGCAGTAACAACAACAATTACGCAGCATACTGCAATCACGGCTACCTTTACCAGTGTTAATCCGGTTTGTTACGGAGGCAATACTGGAACCGCCACTATTTCAGCTTCTGGCGGAGCATCAAATTATACATACAGCTGGACTCCTTCAGGAGGCACTTCTTATACTGCGATGGGCTTATCCGCATTGACTTATACTTGTAAGGTAACGGATATGGCAGGGTGTTTCTACACCTTTACTGTAACTCTTACGAATCCTGCTCCACTTATCGGTAATGTTACCAATGCGGATGTCACATGTAACGGCCTTTGTAACGGAAGTTCGGCTATGACGGCAAGCGGAGGAACAGCTCCCTACGTCTATTCCTGGTCTCCTTCAGGCGGAACCGGAGCCAGTGCTTCCGGCCTTTGTGCAGGAACCTATACCTGTTTTGTTAATGATGCAAACGGATGTGGTACCGTAGTCGGAGCTACCATTACACAACCTGCTGTACTGACAAATACTATAACTACAGTCAATACGTCATGCGGAGGCGTATGCACCGGTTCTATGAGCGGAGCAACGGCCGGAGGAACGACACCTTATAGCTATTCATGGATGCCGGGCAACCAAAGCACTGCTGTTGTAAGCAATGTCTGTTCAGGCACCTATACCTGCAGCCTGACGGATGCGCACGGTTGTACTGTCAGCGGACCTGCAACTGTAGGGGCGCTTATATCCCCTACCATCAGCGGAACAGTCACCGCACCTGTTTCCGGAAATATCAATTCTGGCTGGGCGTATCTTGTCCAGTATGACTCTATACTCAAACGTCAGCATATTGTGGACAGTGTTGCTATTTCCAATGGCAAATACAAATTCATAAACTCTATCGGCACCAAGCTTCTTGTTTATGCTGTTGCCAACAAGGTCACTTATCCGAATGTATTTAAAACATACAGCAAGCATGCTGTGATGTGGGACAGTGCAGCAATTGTCAATGCCCCTTGCGGAACTATTGACACAGCCAATATTGTAATGTATGAACTTGCCCCCACAACAGGTGGCGGTACCCTGGCCGGATTTGTCATTGCAGGTAACGGTTATGTACCCCGTCACTTCATCACCAATCCGGGGGTACAGGCGCCGGGTGACCCTATTCCAGGGCTGGATGTAAACCTGGAGCAGCATCCGGGAGGAATTGTAGTTGCACATACAACGACAGATACCACCGGTAAATACCATTTCGGAAATGTACCTGCCGGAAATTATGCTATCTGGGTTGACATACCGGGTCTTGGAATGACGCGTCAGTATTTACGTACGATTATCACAACGGAGATGTACAAAAATCTGGATTATAGAGTCGATTCGGCTCATATACGTCCTGACTCAACACTCGGTACCGGTATTATACCATATTCAACCCCGACCCATTCCCTGCGTGTATCACCAAATCCATTCAATGACGGGCTTACTGTAAACTATTCCTTACAGAGTCCGGGTGATGTGAGTATAGAAGTTTATAACCTGCTTGGAGAGCGTCTTGTTTCGATTCTGCACAACCGGGAAGACAGCGGAGACCATAGCTATCTACTGAAGACTTCTGAGCATCATCTTGGCCAGGGAACATATATACTACGTATGACTATGGGGGGAATCATCTATACGGAAAAAATAGTGTGTATTCCGTAGCCCTGTTTCGTACTGCCGGAGTGGGAGATGTAGTACTTGCTACGGTAGCTATTGATATGATCAGACAAGCCGAACCACTGGCCGAGATTCACTGGTTCGGACGTAAGAATATGCTGGAACTTGTTCAGCATTCCTTCCCTTTTGTTCATACACATGAAATAGCATCCGATCAATCTTTTCAGGAACATCGTAGAATCATAAAGGAGGCTGCTACCTCCTATGATGTAGTGATTGATCTGCAGAAATCTCTTCGCACTTTTTTGCTGGGCCGCTGGACTGCCATTCATTTTCATTGTCCATATTTTAGCTGGAAAAAGCAAAGCTTTCAAAGAACAATACTTGTTTGGCAAAGCAGAATAAGGGGAAGGAACAGCAGTCTTGAATTGTTTCCCGGGGATCTCCCAAACCGGTACCGGGCTTTCGCAGATTGTGTAAGCTTTGCCCTTCAAAAAATGGGTAAGGATATTGATCCGGCCCGTTTCACCCCCTCTATCCCCCTCATTTCCAGCAAAAAGAGAAGCATTGCACTTTGTCTGGGGTCATCTTATCCGGCAAAAGAACTGCCTTTATACAAAACAGAGGAAATCCTGCGTTATATAAGGGATGAAGAACTGGCTGATGAAGTTTATTTTCTGGGTGACGGAAATAAGTACACCGAAGCTCAGGCCCTTGCAGATAAATATCCTGGTAAAGGGCTTTATCATAATCTGTGCGGTAAGACAAGCCTCGCAGAAGCCGGGCTTATTCTTGCCTCCGCTATGTTTTCAATGGGGAATGATTCCGGACTTGCTCACCTCAGTGAAAGTGTCGGCACTCCGGCTCTTGTTTTTTTCGGGCCCACCGATGAACGGTATGGATACCGTTTGCACCATGCCCAAAGCCGCATTTTTTCCGTTACACTCGGATGCAGACCATGCACCAAGGATGGTAATGCAGTTTGTCACTACCAGGATTTCAAGTGTTTTAATGCCATACCGCTCGAACCTGTTTTTGAACACATGAATTTATTGTGCAAGGCTTGATAAAAAAAATTGTATCCCACACATATGGATTGTCGTACGACCTGTTAGCCATACCCGTGCTTACATGCGTATACCTGCTTGGTTTTTTCTCCACCAAACTCCGGGGCTATATGTATTCACGTTCTGCCGCGAAAGAACTGGAAACAATTTTTCACCGTCACACAGGAAAAAACTATACCTATTTCTTTTGTTCCTCCATAGGTGAATTCGAACAGCTTATTCCCTTGCTCACCCTTTTTGAAAAACAAGGCAAACAATCTTTTATCCTCTTCCACTCTTTAAACGGGCTGGAACATGCGCATAAACTTGGCTTTCATCATTCAGCCCTTACACCTTTCGATTATTTTTTCACCTGGAAACATCTTTTTCGTATTTCCAGACCGGAAGCATGTATAATAAGTAAACATGAATTATGGCCCGGATTCATACTGGCAGCCCAGCTTTATTGTCCACTCTATGTCATCAATGTTGTTCCCCGCAGCAATCATGGCTTTATCACCCGTACTTACAGAGCTATTGTGTTCCGTCTCTGCCGTCGGGTATTCTTTGCCGGGGAAGTGCCGCAAGATGTTAGCAATGGGGTTTCTACCGGCGACACCCGAATTGACAGGATTCGTCAGCGTTCGGAGGCAGAACATTTGGAAATTAAATTATTGAGGACAGTATTGAGAAAACCCGGGAAGAAAATACTTTTGATTGGAAATGCGTATACAGATGATACCGAAATACTTGCTCAGGCACTTGAAAAGAACACCGGTCTGGCTGAGCATTGGACGATTCTGTTAATCCCTAACAGACCGGATAGCAAATCTGTTTTATCGTCTATTCTGAACGCACGTAAAGTAGGGCATCTGGTGGAAATAATTCCGGTCATGGGACATTTGTTTCACTATTATGCCTGTGCCGATCTGGCCTGGATAGGAGGAGGTTTTAAAAACGGAAATCATAATTCACTCGAAGCGGCATTTTTCGGCATACCGCTTGTGAGCGGTCCCCGTCTGCCCCTCCTGCCCGATGCACGCTATCTTCAGGAGCACAAGGTTTTATCAGTCATCCGGAATGCGGAGGATTTTATTACCTATTGCCAGAAGGAAAGACCCCTGAAACAAGCCAATCTCCCCATCTTCTCTTCCTTCCCTTCCCGTCATATTTATGCCTCTATTTTCGGGTCTGATACAGTTCCAGCCGCCTGAGGCAAAACTTCCTATTGAGTTTCAATAGAATCAGGATCAAATTTGTGTTAAACTCTGAACTTTCCTTGATTTGTCAGGAAACTTCCACTACTTTTCCTGTAACTACTCATTTAGACACACATTTTATTGTTCAGTACTTGGTTTTTCATCCTGAATAAGGTTGCAAAACTTTGCCTGGTTTTCCCATCCTTGTAGGACCAGGTGTGTTGTTGACTAAATCATTTTACGTGATGTCGTACAAACGCTGCCGTTTGCTTTTCTGTCTCTGCCTGTTTTTGTTTTGTACAGGTTTAAAAGCCCAACATAAAGGAGGGTCTGCTTATGCGCGTCAAACCCGAACAATCGTTCATTATTCTTTTACAGGTGCCAGCTCATTGGAACAGGTTGATTCACTTGCAGCAGAGATCTATTTAAAGCTTCCGGAAGTCGCTCATTTTAAAGCCAGATTTAAACCGGAAAACAAACATGCCGAAATCACACTCCTTGTGGTAGAGAATTTTCCGGATCCTGAGGCCCGTAATACATTTGATGCAGCAAAACTGAAGGTTATTATTATAAATCATGGTTTCGAGCCACTCGATCTTACCGAATACATTTCCGATAAATGAAGTTGAAAGATAAAGGGCTTGTCTGTTTATTTGTCCTTCTTTGCCTTCTTTCAAATGATGTGCTGAGGAGCCAGACCACTTATTCAGAATCTTTTGATGCATCCTTCCGGCCTCCGGGTTGGGGAGGAGCAGCTATAGTTGGTACGTATGACTGGACTCAGTATACTACCGGTGCCCATACCGGAGCAGCCTGTGCCATGTTCGATTCCTATGATGCCGCTGTAGGCGACTATGCAACGCTTATCACCCCTTCTTTCAGTTTATGTGCTTCCACTGCTGCACATACGGTCAGCTTTTGGATGTTCAGGGATAGTTATACTTATACAACCGATGCAGATTATATACAAGTGTATGTAAACACATCAGCGACTCTGACAGGAGCCACTTCACTTGGAGTAGTCAATAGGCTTTATACTTCTGCTCCTGCAGTCGGCGTTGCCAATACCTGGTATCAATACACCTATACAATTCCGGCCGGCTTTAACGGTGCTGCCAACTTTGTCATTTTTCAGGCTGTGAGTGACTATGGGAACAGCATGTATATTGATGATGTCAGCTGGGTTTCCGACCCCTGTCCTACAGGGCCTGCCAATGATTTCTGCAGCGGGGCTATTCCGGTTACCTGCGGCAATACTTATGTTGGCAGTACCGCAACAGCTACAACAATCAACGATCCGACAGCTTTTTGCGGCACCACTCCTGGAGCAGCCGGAGTGTTTTATTCCTTTGCCGGCAATGGGCAGTATGTCACAGCCAGTTTATGCGGTTCTTCCTACAATACTAAAATAAATATTTACAGCGGTACCTGCGGTTCCCTGGCCTGCATAGACGGAAATGATGATGCATGCGGGCTTCAATCGGATATCGCATTCCCTACCGGGGTAGGTACCACCTATTATATACTCGTCAATGGCAGCGGAGCAGCAACAGGAAATTATTCTCTGAATATTTCCTGTACAGCGCCTGGCGTTGTCAATGATGATTGTGCCGCCGCCACTACGCTGACACCGAATGCTGGATGTGTGGTCACTTCCGGAAATACGACCGGAGCTACTCCGTATATTACAGGTTGTGTGGGAAATGCCGATGATGATGTATGGTATAAGTTTACGGCCACAGCTACTTCTCATGAAATTCTTGTCACCCCTACCATTGGAACCTTTGACCCGGTGGTTGAATTATTGTCGGGCAATTGCGCTTCCCTTACCTCTATGGTTTGTCAGGATGTGAACAGTGCCGGTCTACCTGAAACAATCGATATCTATTCCCTGACCATTGGAACAACTTATTATGTAAGGGTGTATCACTTCGGTGCAGGATCCGGAGGAGGGACATTTAATATTTGTGTATCAAACCCACCCGCCACTCCGGCCAATGATAATTGTGCTGGTGCTACAAGCCTAACAGAAAATGTGGCCTGTGTCAATACAGCAGGAACCACTGCCGGAGCTACTTCCAGTGGAGGAACATGTTCCGGCTCGGGATCACAGGATGTATGGTATAGTTTTGTGGCCTCAAATTCAACAGCTACTATTACCCTGAGTCCTTCTGCCACTATGGATGCAGTCATTCAACTTTATTCAGGCGCTTGCGGTTCGCTTACCTCTATACAATGCGAAGATGCTGGAGGCACAGGAGTAGCTGAAACCATTAATGCTATCGGGCTTGTCTCTGGTGCCACTTACTATGTACAGGTAAGTGATTATATGGGTTCCACCCAATCGTTCAATATTTGTGTGTATGGTCCGGCAGCCGCCGGTGTGCCCAGTAATGATGCCCCCTGTAATGCCATTGCTTTCCCGGCTGTAACTACGGCCTGCAATTTTGAAACATTTACAACGGTTGGCGCAACACAGGAAGCTGTGGTCGCTGGTCAGCCTCCTGTTCCTGCCAGTTGTCTGGGAGGGTCTGGAGCGTCTGGAGGATATTCCACCCATGCAGGATGTAACGGAGATGTATGGTTCAGTTTCGTTGCACCCGCCACCGGGCAGACCACTATTACTGCCCAACCCGGTATCTCTCCAGGGGCCATAACCAACCAGGATGCTTCTATGGCTTTATATAGCGGCACCTGCGGCAATCTGACCCAGATAGCCTGTTCCAGCGACAATGATGGCAGTTTTCTTCCAGCTACTATTTATCCGACTCCTCCGGCTAATAACGTATATATGCCCTTTATAGAAAACTCTGCCCTTACACCGGGCAACACCTATTATATCCGTTACTGGTCATTCGGTTGTGGTAACGGAAAATTCGGACTATGTCTTCAAACGACAACCAATGACCTCTGTGCTAATGCTATTAATATTTGCGATATTAATAATGGTTATAGTTCTTCCACAAGTTCAGCTTATACCCAAGACTGGCCCAGCAATATGCTGGCCAATAATGAGCAACCAGTAACGCATGCCTCTAACGGAGGTGCGAATTCAGGAGGCGTCTTTGGTTCTGTGGATGCAGCCGGAGATGCGAATCTACCTGCTACAGAAGGAGTATCCTTGTTTGATGTACGGATAGATAATAATTCATGGGTAAGATTTACGGCTGCTTCTACTAAAGTAACGCTAACTGTTACAGTAGGCACCTGCTTTAAATCTCCGGCAAAAGGTATTCAAATGCAAATGTTTTCTACCAACCCTACCGGAGGGTGTACTAATTTTGCCGTTGCAGCCCCTTTCTATCAAAGCACCAGTGGATTTACCATGAGTGCAAACAATCTTGTGGTAGGAAATTCTTATATAATCATGATAGATGGTTTTGCGGGCGATGTCTGTAATTATACCATTAACCCCGGCAGCGGAGTTGCCTTTCCGGATATTGTTGTTTCAGCCACTCCTGTATGCGTGGGCAATTCAGCCACACTCACAGCTCCTGCCGGTGCCACTTCCTATAGCTGGAGTACGGTGCCGACTCAGTCCACACAGGCAATTACAGTAACTCCTGGCACCAATATTACTTATACCTGTGTTGTGACCGGAAGCTGCGGTGAAAAGCAAACCCTTACCGCGCCGGTTAGTGTAAGCAGTTCCTGTGCTCCGCTACCAATTACCCTTATTTCGTTTGATGCTATATACAAGGGAGGAGAAAATGCATATGTCTTCTGGGAAACGGCTACGGAAACAAATAATAATTTTTTCACCGTCGAACGGTCTAACAACGCAAGTGATTTTAAGCAAATAGGAGCAACAGTCAAATCCAAAGCTGAGGGAGGAAACAGTACCAGCCCCTTGAAATATTCCCTGACCGATCCGGATGTTTCACTTGGAACATATTATTACAGACTTAAACAAACCGATCTGGATGGAACCTCCACTTATTCGGGAGTGGCTGAAATTCATATAGACAACAGTGATGCCCAGTTCGGGTTAAAACCGAATCCGACTACAGACAGGTCGGAAGTGACTTTCACTGCATTTGAAAACAGCACAGCCCTGATGCGTGTGATGGACTGCCGTGGCGCTGTCGTGTCCGAAACACAAATTCCCGTCATACAAGGAAAGAATATTGTCTATATACATCTGGATGACGAACCCGCAGGCATCTACATTGTCACCCTGGTCGTGAATGAAAAAATGTACAGGGCCAAACTGATAAAGCGGGGCAACTGATTTCCATCTATATTTTCACAGCAGATTCAAGCAATGTAAGTGTTCCTTTTTCCGCATCCATCACAGCTTTTATACCGACCGGCACCGTAAATTTATTTTCTATATGTCCTATCATAGCCCCATAGAAAGCGGGAATACCCAAAGGCTTTATGTTTTGTTCCAGTACCTGCTGAAAGGTAAAAGCCTTGTCCGGTTCATCGGCTGTGCATTTGATGCATTTACCGAAAATAAGCCCGCTCAGATTTTCCAGAACCCCGCATAAACGCAGCTGGGTTAACATACGGTCAATCCGGTATGGCTCTTCGCCCGTTTCTTCCAGAAAAAGAATTTTATTTTTCCAGGAAGGCAGATAAGCGGAACCCATCATACCGGCCAGTACGGAAAGGTTTCCTCCACACAACATTCCTGTTGCTTTACCGGGGTTAATGACCAGAGGTATATCCTCCTGTTTCCCGGTGGAAAGATAGGTGACTGTTTCACCGGTCATCAAAACCCGTTTCAGATATCCAACAGTAAAATCGTTCCATCCGCTGTTACCGACCGGGCCATGAAAGGTTGTCATACCCGTTTTAGCTTGTATGGCAATAAGCAGTGAAGTGATATCACTGAAGCCCATTATTATTTTAGGAT
Organism: Bacteroidia bacterium; assembly: GCA_044448685.1. Lineage (GTDB taxonomy): Bacteria > Bacteroidota > Bacteroidia > Palsa-965 > Palsa-965 > Palsa-965. Next base: position 44,671 of record JBIOHC010000011.1, on the reverse strand, counting down.
TGGCGGAGATATTTCCAAAGTTTATCAGAGGCAGCAGGCGTGCACAGCCCCATCCACCCTTCATACAGAAAATGGCTTTCACTTCCCTATCGGTAAATAAATCATTTAGCTCTTTGGCCCTTAGCTCATCCTTACCTGCAAAAAAACCGTAGCGCTCGGTAAGGGTTTGTCCTTTCTTCACTTTGAATCCCAGTCCCTGAAGGATGGCAACAAATACATCCACCTGATGACTGTCCCATACAGCACCGGCGGGAGATGTTATTGCAATGGTGTCTCCTGTCTTTAATGCAGGGGGGCGGATCAGAGATAATGACTTTCCTTTTTTTTCTTCCTGGGTTAAGGATAGCAAGGGAGCAGAGAGGAGGGCGAGGGCTCCTGTTCTAAGAAAATATCTGCGGGGTTGTTTCATAGAAAGGGATTAATAAAATAAAGCCGGGTTCACAAAGGTATTCAGGTAAGGAGATGGTTTACGGATTTTCTGTCCGGGTTTATATAAATACTGATCTCCATTTTCATCCAGCATAGGCATATGGGCATTGCGGTCTGTACGCCAATGATGAGGGAGGAAGGCAAGATCATGAATGATACGGTTCTGCATCACATTCCGGATCTGCTCTGCATCGATACCTGCGTTGGCCTGAACCTGATGATCGTAAACAGGAAGAACTGTATTAACCTGCAAACTGAGAAGACCTGCTGAGCATTTCGCAAATTTGCTGTCTGTAGTATCCATATAGCCGTTTGTATAGGGATAATCAACCGGTCTTACCCTGTGCTCCATTTGTCCTGTCCACATGGCAAAATTAAGTCCAAGTTCCAGATTCGTATTCAACATATACTGAAGCAGCATAGCACCGGTACGGAAACGGTCGTAATAACTATGGCCGAGAATATCATTTTCAGAAATGAAATGAAAACGATTGAACTCCAGGGAAAAAGTTCCGGTTTGCTGAGTTGTACCTATCCTGTTCAGATAAAAAGTATGGCCGTAACCTATGCTGTTGCACCAACCTGTCTGATTGGATACTTCGGTGAGAAAGCGTGTCTGGTGAATGCTGTCTTTTTTCCAGTAGGCATAAACCACCCCGCAGGAAACAGTTGCTTCCGGGTATTCTTTTGCGGGGCCCAGGTTTTTGGAACTGATGCAGAAGCGGGCATCTCCATTAAGCTGGAATTGCCCGCTTCCAATATATCCTCTGGCGAATAATCCGAAGCGGTCGAATTTGGTACCGAAAGCAAATACAATTCCACCTCCTGCACCGTAAAAAGGCTTCTGGGCATTCAGAACAGGGCTTCTCAGGAATAAAATCAGCAGGAAGAAAAGAGGAATTTGTTTTCTCATTTAATCCCTTTCTGCACTTCATAACAAAGGAGGGATGATCCCGCTCCTATCAGAATCCCTGCAAGCACATCCGATGGAAAATGAACGCCCAGGTGCATTCTGGACCAGGCCACGGTTCCCGCCCAGAGATAAGCCGGGGCAATGACATACCATTTAGGATAGGCCAGACTGTAAGCAGTAGCCAATGCGAATGCGCTGGTAGTGTGACCGGAAGGAAAAGAGTATGGACCTGCCTTCGTTTCCTTTTGAATATCCTCATATTGGGCAAAGGGCCTTTTGCGTTTGATGGCAAATTTGAAACCGGTACTTATGCCCAGCGCAAGGGCCAGGGAAGATCCCGCCACCAATCCCTGACGGGTCAGAACTTTATCATTATTATATAATCCTATTCCTATATTCGTTAGCGGGATTATGGGCGCTAACACAGGAACGGTATAGGTAATTATTTTTAGTGGCTTGTCCAGATGGGTATTGCGGTGGACATTAATCTTTCTCAGCAAATTGATATCGGCATTTTGCGCCCCCGTGAAATCAGAGCGGAGAAAGAGAAAGAGAAAGGGGATCAGGAAACGAAAACTCATTTATTGATTGTATGGGCCTGGCAGATAAGCAAAGCTAATTTAAACATTCTACACCAAACACCATTCAGCTGTGATAAACTCTGGAAGCGGCAATTAAACCATCCTTTATTTCCAACACTTCACCAACGGTCAGATCTTCCTCTCCCTGCACATTACGGATATATTCCATAAAAACACTTTTTTCATCGGCTATGAAACGTGTTGGTATGTATTTCAGGGAAGGCAGGCGGTTAAAGGAATCCTTCCACCAGTTCCGGAGAGCCTCTTTACCGGTTATCAGGCCTTGTGTTTCGGGCTGTCTTTGTTTTAGCTTGGGACTGAAATGCCGGGCATGATCATCGTAAAGGGAAAGCAATTTCTCCAGATCATGGGTATTAAAGGCCAGGAACCAGGCATTGGCAATTGTGATACTGGGATTTTCTGTCATGGAACAAAATTAGCAGAAAACGGAAATCCCGCGATGCGGGATTTCCCAGAGACAAAAGGCCTGAACTTTTATCTGCTGTATGGTCGGCAAACAGCCTGAGCTGTTTGTACGACTGCCCTTTAAGGCCCAGGGGATCAAATAAGGGCAGGATTTACCCTGCCCATGCTTGGTGATAGTTATGCCAACCAGGCATGTCCTATCCAACCTATTTCCCTAATTAAGTATGACCCTGAAAAACCGGCAGATCTATATCTGCTTTGGTTCATGAATAGGTTTGCATGTTTTAGTGCCCTCCTTTTCAAGTGCTTCATCCGGGTGCTTTACCGAACTAAGTTGAAGTAAAATTACATTCAGCAAGGGAAAAACACAATGACCGGAGGCAGGATACTTCCTGTTTTTCCGCAGATACTGTCATAAACCAAAGGGAAAATCATCCGGGGCAGTTTGGCTGCCAGTCTGCATGGTCAAAGGATAAAGTGCTTTAGTCTGGTCAAGGAAGATAAAAGCATCATAGCGCATAGGCAGGATGCCGGGCACATAGTCAGAGAATTTTTCAGAGGCCGGGTCATATACCACTCCGACAGAACGCTGGCCCAGGTGCATACCCAGGCGTTCACGGCTGTGCTGCTGGTGCAGAAGGAGGAGCATATTTTGATTGTTTCCGCGGATACTATTATGCAGCATTTCCTCCCAGCTTCCTGTTTGGGCCGGAGGGACAATCACTTTTTCCATCCCATCGCCCCAGCCCTTGCCGGTTATGACACTTCCCTGATAGGAACCGAAACCGACAAGCACAACCCCATCGCGGGCATGCTGATCCGTTACCATCTGTCCTAAGTTAAGCAGGCCTTCCCTGAACATATCGGTGGCCCTTGCATCGCCTATATGTGCATTGTGTGCCCAGATGACGACTTTGGAATTGCTTCCGTGAAAATCCATCAGGCGGTTCAGGCTGGCAACCATTTGTTTGTCGCGGATATTCCAGCTCTGATGTCCTCCTCTCAGCATGGCTCTATAATAGCGTTCGGCATTGGCATCGATCCAGGCTTGCTGTTCTGTGCTGAACATGTTTTCATGATCGGAATAATACCGGATATTGTTCGTTCTTTTCTCCATCAGTATATTCAGGATTTCCTGTTCAAAGCGGTCGGGTACCACCCGCGTTGTATGGCCATAGGCAAAACAGGAGTCGGAGTGATAGGGTTCAAAACACTGCATTGCTTTCAGTGTTTTTTCCAGGCTTTTCGGGTCATGCTGCTTTAGCCAGGCTCTGATCACTTCCAGGGATTCCCATAGACTGTACACATCCAGTCCATAGAACCCAACACGTTTATCAGCATTCCGGTAAGCATTATGTTTTTTCATCCACTCAGCAAAGGCTGCCATTTCCCAGTTGGCCCACATCCATGCTGGCCAATGCCGAAAGCCTTGCAATACTTCCACTGCACTTGAGCCAGAATCCGGATAATTTTTCACATAGCGGTTCAGTAGGTAGCAATCTGCCGAATCACCATCAACAGCAACCAGGGAAAATCCTTTTTCGAGAATGAGACGGCGGGTTAATTTCGCTCTCCAGGTATAATATTCATGCGTGCCATGAGAGGATTCGCCAAGCAATACAAAGCGTGCATCATCTATATACTCAAGCAAAGGATCCAGATCATCCGTATTGTTCAATGGGGTGGATAAGCCGGCAATAAACTGATCCATGCCGGTTTCTGCTTTATTCCGGGTTGCTTTCATGGGAACTTTATTTACTATAAAGTAACGACAGAAAGGCGGTTTTTTAAATGATAGGCATCACTGCCAGGGGTGATAGCTACCGTATAAGAGGGGGTTATACTTTACTCATAGCCCAGATGTTGAATTTCAGACTCAGTTTTTTCTGTTGAATGAGTTTACGCCAGTCAATGAACAGGAGTATAAACACGAGGAGCAGGCCCACTGCAAAACCGGATATGGATTTCCAGGTCACCAGTCCGTTCAGCAGGCTCTGTGTATTTTCCGTCGCATACTTACCCAGGAGTACAGCCAGGGTATCGCTGATGACCTTGCCTACTGTAAAAGCGGGAATAATCAGCAAGGGTTTTATCCTGGCCATACCACTGGCCAGGAATAATGGAGTGGTTGGCAAGGGCATGAGTGAATAAGCCAGAATAGAAAGCTGGGTTCTCCAAACATTCTGTTTGAGTTTACCGCCGAGGAATCGCATATCCTCATTCTTCTCGGGCTTGAACAGCATCCCTGCCATTTTGGGAATATAGAGGGTGAGCAGGTAACGGCCCAGAATGGACCCGGTAACTCCACAGGCAATAACTAATCCTATATCAAGATTATACCTGATTTGAAGGAAAATCATAACCGTAAAAGCAGGTGGTAGTGGTACCGGTACGATATCAACTGCCATAGAACCCAATAATACCAAGAGATAATCCTCGAACATAATCCAGACCTCCCATCAGCAGAAGATACTGCAAGGTAATGAAGGGAAGATGGCTGTCAAATGACTTTCGACATGCACAGATACCGGGCTTTCAGGCCTTATTCTTTTACGAACTTCTTTGCAGTCACATCCTTACCGGAGTTCATGACAAGGATATAGATTCCGGGAGGGAAACCGGAGATACTGATTTCTGTCAGGCCTTCCTGCCGCACTTGATGAACAAGCAATTGTCCCTGCATATTAAATATAGAAATGGTTTCTGTTTCCCCGGGCCTGAAGTCCGGATTGGAAACCTGGATATAGGTATTGGCCGGATTTGGATAAAGATACAATCCGGCAATATTGCTGTGTTCTTCTATTCCGGTAGCACACCCCAGGAGTGTATTGAAAGCAGTCATCGTGCCGTTGAATACATTCAGATCCACATTGCCTGTAATACCATTAACTGCACCTGTCCAGGAATACTGTTTAAAGGCCCAATTGGTCCATACTCCTATATTGGCCGGTGGTGCAGAAGAACTACCATCCGGATCGGCAATCCATAAAGGATAAACATTCACAGAACTGCCCAGATAGGATGCAATAGATCCGCTTGTATACAGAACAGGTGTAATGCCTGTAGAATTTTTGACCGTTGTCATCCAGTCCTGAACCCAGGTGGTAAGAGCCGCGCTTGTCATGGATGATACCAGTGATGGTCCACTTGGGGGATCTTCGAGGTCCAGAGCCGGAGGCAGGTTACATACTTTGATATTGGGTCCGGCAACACTCAGGAAGAAGTTGGCTTCGGCAACAGCACCGTTTGTTTCGGGATGAGCGAAATGGTAAGCACCCATAGCCACACCTGCTGCTGTTCCGTTTGTATAATTAGAAGCATATTCAGCATCGGTATAAGTGGTGCCTTCTGTTGATTTGGCCCAGGCGAACAATTTGGGCATGGCTTTAACCTGTGGCCAGTTAATGACTCCATCGTAATGTGATACATCTACGCCCAGAATGGCTGTGCTGGCACCTCCGTTGGCCTGACGCCATACAAGTGTGGCATAGGGCGAACTTGTATTACTCATGCAGTTTGCCTGGCTGGTCAATACCTTGACCACCCCTGTGTAGGTGGCTGTCCAGCTTATATAAGGGCCTTTGCCGGTAGTTCCGCAATTATTATCGCTGAAGCAGATATTGGCTCCCGAAGTATTGTTGATCAGGGTAAGCTGAGGATCCCAGTTGGTGGACACTCCGCCATAGGCTTCGCAATAACTCCACTCATAAACATTACCGGAGGTAACATTGAACAGGGTCCAGTTGCCTGCATTCATATAGGCACTTACAGCAGTCCATGACGAAGCTGTAGTTGAGAAGGTAGAAAGCGGATACTGGTTTGTGAAATTTGAACAGAAGCCGGAGCTGAGGCATTCCTGAGCCTGAGCCGATACACCCGTTAAAATGAACAGAATGAGAAAGCGTAATTGTTTTTTCATGACAATTTAGTTTTCACAGCTCAGTTAACAAGGAGTCGCCTGCCGCGTACGTACGTTAGTAAGTAAAGATGGATTGAAAGAGTTAAGATATGATAATTTTCCGGAATAACAAAACCTGGAAGGCCGTCCTCTATCAGGGCTGTCCTGATTTTTTGATGATAGCCTGGAGCAGTTTTGTTTTATCGATGATCAGGACCAGTAAGAAACTGGCAATAAAGATGACCAGTACAGTCATAGCCATTCTGAAATACCAGGTCAGGGCCCATTCCAACGCCACTTTAAACCGGTGCAGAATACTCATTTTTACAGGGGGCTGGACTTCGGTAAGGGCGAAACGTATGGTACAGAATTCATTTTCCTCATCAAAATCGCCAAGTTGTACCCCCAGCTCCTGAAGTTCCTGTTCTATCTCGAGAATCCTGTTTTCCAGGTTTACATATTCCTCGATCTTTCCGCTTTGTTTTTTAATTTGTATGAGTGATTCCCTGGTTTTTTCGAGGGAGTTTTTCTTGGCGTTCAGATTGCGGTACTCATTCGTTTTATCAACCTTTGAGATATCCGCCTGTTTATTGACGCCGACTTTTTTCAAGGCAACAAAAAAAGAATCGAATTTTTCGGGCTTTATCCCGATCAGCAGACTCAGGCCACGGTGTCCTTTTTGCCCCATATCTCCTTCATACTGGACAATGGCATTGAATGCCTTGATTTCCTTTCTCAGGCCTTTTTCATCCTCTTCAAACTTTTCCGTTTTGGCTCTCAGGGTTGCTGTTTTCTCATATTTCTGGCTGGTGCTTATTTCAAGCTTGGAAGGGCCGGATTTTTCATTTGCCTGATATCCTTCTTTTCTGAACTTATAGCTGTCACTGGCATAATTTTTCCGGGCCATATCGGCTTCACCGAAACTGCTGAACATGCCATCTTCCTCATCATAGGTGTTTTTTTCCGAAAAGCTGTAAGCAAGACGGAAGAGAAACATCAGGACAAATCCGGCAATAAACCAGAGGCTGATTTTAAGGATTCTGTTTTTCATGAATGAGAATTTAGGCTAAGGTGAGGATTATTATCCAGAAAGAACAGGGCCGTTCCGTACAAGAATGGACGAATGTCTGCCAAAATTATGAAAGATATATGAAACCATTGGATCGTTGCGTCCGTATACCGACCTCATCCCAAATCCACACGTATGCAAGCATCCCTAACCAACCCGGCCGTTGTAGAGAAGAATTTGATAGCCTCTATGGAATTTCCATCGTCAGAGGTATTGACAAGTGCAGAAGCCATTGCCGGTCGCCGGGCCGCTGCCGAAAAAGCGATGTTGCTTGGAAATAATTACAAAGGGAAGGTGAAGATCATTTTTGAAGATGCTCAGGGCTCCAAACAGGTAGAAACAACCATTTGGGCAGTAACAGAGCATTTTATCCTGTTAAAGACAGGAATGAGTATTCCTCTCCGTCGTATCCTGGAAATCAGGATTTGACTATCTTGCGTCCGAAATGAAAGAAACAACAGACTATCTGGGCAATATCCTGGATATACTCCATGTGGCCCGTAAAAAGAATAAAAAAATCGGAGCCCGCCTCAAGCATTTTTATGGTTCAAAAGAGCATATGAAAGTACAGCTCACCGGTAAGGGATGGGTTACTGTACAGACTGCCTTTGCCGTCAAAGGTGCAAAGGAAATGAGCAAAGAAGAGATTATGGAAGTTGTGGAATCGTTTGAGATCAAATAGATCTATACGCGTATACCAATAATTGTTATGTCATCAACCTGTTCCAGGTTTCCTTTCCATTGATCCAGTGTTCCGGCAAGTTCTGATTCCTGATCGGCAGGAGATTTGGAATAAATGCTTTTCAGTTTGGCCTGAAGCTGTTTGTATTTGAATTTCTTCCCTTTTTCTCCTCCGAACTGATCTGAATATCCATCGGTAAGCAAATAGAAATGAGTTTCTGTGTTGCAATCAACCGTATGGGTGGTGAAAGGCGCAGGATTTTCTGTTTTCCCGATAGCTTGTTTATCCGGCTTTATTTCATGCATCACCTCCCCTTCCATATACCATAAGGGGTTATTGGCCCCGCTCCATTCAGCTCCTGTGACAGTTTGCAGGCTCTGATCCGTTTTCAGGCAAAGTAAGGAGATATCCATTCCATCTTTGATCTCTTCACCGCTTTTGGCAAAGGTTTCAAGTACCAGCTCTCTTGTCTTATCCAGTATACGTCCTGTATCCAGGAGATTAAACTCATTCACTGCTCTGTTCAGGGCATTGCTGCAAACTACGGAAACCATTGCGCCGGGAACTCCATGCCCGGTACTGTCGGCTGCAGCCAGAAAAATTCTGTTACCGACAGGAGATACATGAAACCAGTAAAAATCACCGGCTACTATATCCTTGGGTTTGTAAAAAATAAAATAATCCTTCAGGTATTGCTTTATTTCCTTATGGGCAGGCAGGATAGCCTGTTGCAGTCGCCGGGCATAGGTAATGGAATCGATCATTTCTTTCTGGTGTTCTTCTACCAGGATTTTCTGATGTTCCACTTCCTGTTTTTGTTTTTCAACCAGGGTTTTCTGGGTTTCGATAATCCTTTTTTGTTTTCGGGTGATGCGTAAGGACCTCAGAATAAAACCGGAAAACACCAATACAAGGCCAAGGCCGATACCAACCATAACCAGAACAACCCTTTGTTTATGACTTTTCTCTTCCGCCACCTGTTGCTGTGTTTCCAGTTCTTTTTTATGCTCGGCCTGCTGCACAGCTTCTTTTTTCTCAAACTCATATGTCACCTGACTTTGAAAAGTCTTTTTCCTGCTTTCCTCATTGTTCAGGCTGTCTCGCAGAGAAATATACAGTTTGTTATGCTGGAAGGCTGCTTTGAAATCACCTTTCGCGCTGTCCAGGAACATATGTCTGAAATAGGCCATAGACAAATCTTCCCGGAAACCCGTTTCACGGCAAAGTTGTTCTTCGAGTATCACGTAATGTTCGGCCTCTTTATATTTCTTTTGCCTGGTAAGAAGTTCCCCTATATTGCCGTAGGTAGAGGCCAGGCCGGGACGGTCACCTATTTCCTCTCTCAGTTTCATACAGGTAAGGTATGTCTCCAGAGCTTCAGCATACATCTTTTTTTCGGTGTAGACCCCGGCAATATTATTGTAGCTCATAGCCATGCCGAGTTTGTCGCCCAGGCGGGCCTTCACACCCAGAGAAAAGAAATAATGAGGCAAGGCCTTATCAAACTGACCCTGTTCGGCATATACATTGCCTATGTTATTGTTGCAACGGGCCATGGCTACGGAGTCAGAGAGGGATGCGGAAAGATCCAGAGCCAGGCTATAATTCTTCAGTGCCTGTATGAAATCTGCCTGAGCATCATATACATTTCCCAAACTGTTAAAAGCAGCGCTCTGGGTTTTCTTATCACCTGACTTTTCGGCGCGTTCCAGGGCGCTCAGGTATTTCTTCTGGGCTTCCGGAAAATTCCCATGATCATAATAAATAGCTCCGTATTCCAGATAAGCAAGGGTCTGTTCCTTCCCGATTTCCTGTTTAGTCTTTTTATCACCAGCAATCTTCAACAGGGCATCGGCTGTTGTAACAGCTGAATCGGCCCAGGACAAGGCCTGGTTATAGGAATACTGATCGGCATATTCGAGGGCGAGCTCCCGTTGATGCCGGAGTTTTGGAACACCGTCGGGATCCTTTTTAATCAGGGCAAGGAGTGAATCACTTTTCGGGTGTGGATTCGAAGCCGGCAGGGCTTCTGAAGAAAAACAAAAAAGGAACAGAAAGCGGATCCCGGCAAGCACGTGTTTCATAAGCCCTTTACTGTTCAAAAAAGAAATCGATAAGCTTATTGATCTTATCAACGGTAAGTGAATTCTCACCACTGAAGAATCCATCGATGGCACTTGTCACTTCCGATGCGGAGATGATACCATCAAAGTTCTTATCCAGTTCACGGAAATCAGCCGGCATTTGTTTCTTGGGCGCATTGTTTGTTTGCCCGAATCCCTGTTCTATCTTCTCAGCAGCTTCCCTGCTTGGAGCATTGTTGAAAGCCCTGCTGCGGGCTGCATAGATAGAGTCATAATGAGCCAGAAGTTTCTGGTGCTCGGCAATTTTTTTGAAATCCAGTTTCACCCCGTGTTCATCCACTTTAGCACCTTTCTTGGTATTGGGTTCCAGATCGAGGTAATCGGGTACTCCATCTCCGTCTGAATCAAGGGGGCATCCATGTTCATCCACAGCCACTCCTTTTGGTGTGCCCGGACAGCGGTCGTCCGAATCCTTCACTCCATCACCGTCTGAATCCATATTTTCAATTTCGGTCCAGTCTACCTTTTCATAGTTCTTGTTGTTATCCGCTTCTTCTTTCGTTTTTCCGAAATGATAGTGAAGAGACACATTGATATACATATACCGGTCGTTGCTTTTAGCTCCCTGATTTCCGTCCACATCTTTTGCCAGTACATAATTATAGGCACAGTTGACCCTGCTGCTGAGGTGCTCAGTCATAATAATCCGGAATCCAAAACCGAAGGGAATAGACAGAGCTGATTTAGGGCCGGAAAGGGGAATTGAATAATTATAGGTACGTGTTTCAATAGTCGCTCCAGGTGTACCCTGGGGCAGGTTTCGTATACTGCCATCATTCCAGTAATAATAGGGATGACCTTTGCTGTCGAGTGAATCGCAGTAAGGGCGGTAAGAAAGCATACCGAGTCCGAGGCTGAGATAGGGCACCATCATGGCTCCCTTTTTCATAATAATACCATTATCGAAGGGAAATACTATATCCAGGCCATACTGGGAAATCTTTGTTTCAAAATTCCGGTTATCGGATAAAGTCCTGTCATTTCCGGCCAAATGACCGAAGGTAGCATTCAGACCGATGGCCATGAATTTACTCAATCGTTCTTCGGCAGTGAAATGATAGGCAGTCCTTACTCCGGCAAGCTGACCGGCATGTACGAGGGCGGGATCACCTGTACTTCCATAATAGCTCATCATCCCGAAACCGGCTCCTATTGAAGGCAGTTCCAACCCTTTTTTACCTTGCAGGGTATCACCTCCGCCGGCCCATACGAGACGGGCTGATGCCAGAAGAAGAAGGAGTATAAGGTATTTCTTTTTCAGCTGCATAGATTTACAGATTCAGTGTAAAACGCGATAAAAAGGAATCGTCTGAGCAGAGCGAGTCGGATCTTTAAATATAGGAAGGTATTTCGGAAAAAGCAAAACAAAAAAACAGCTTTTACAGGGAGTCAGACCTGTGATCAAAATCATATTAACTTAATCCGTGCGACCGCATTAATTTATTACTTTCAGCGAGCCTTTTGAAAAAAGCACAGAGAATGATGACAAAACCCAAGCAAGTTCAGATACGTCAGGAATTGTTCTCTCTTTGTGAGCAGATGCTGCTACAACGCATAGAGACTTCGTCTCTGGCAATGAAAAGCGCCCAGGAGTCGGCTAACAGTGATGACAAAAGTTCAGCGGGTGATAAATATGAAACCGGGCGTGCTGTAGGACAGAGGGAAACGGAGATGCATGCCGTCAATCTGAAGCAATATCAGCAGGACCTGGCTTTTTTCAGAACCATTGATCCGGATATTATTCATACTCAGGCCGGACTTGGAGCTGTTGTGCAATGCAAGGATTTTCATTTCTTCATTTCCCTGGGCCTTGGGGCGGCACAGCATGCGATCGGAAAAGTATATATGTTATCCACTCAGGCTCCTTTGGCAGCCGCCCTTAAAGGAAAGAAAGCCGGTGAAAGCTTTCTGATGAATGGGAAACAACTGGAGATAGTGGAGGTTTTCTGATATTATTCCTTATACACCGCACAGGTATTCTTCAACAGCCCACTTGAAAGTTTATACTTCTCTTCTTCATTCAGCAGATTAAATTCCCTGCTCATAAGTCCGAAACCCTGATCATAACCGATGAGGGTGGTAGCAGCGAAATTGATGGTTTCAAGAGTCAGCTCACGCAGGTGAATACAGCCTTCGCTTCCTCCTATTAAACGGGATACATTACGTACAATACCTCTTTCTATTTTAAGTCCTGTGAGGAGTCTTGCTTTTTCTGCCACCAGGGGACAGGCCTTGTGGGGATGGCTGGCAAATTCACTTTTGGCCAGTTTGATTTCCTTAGTATGAGGATCAATCTGAATATTGAGCCGGATCAGGTGATAGGGATCCAGCAAGGTTGCTTCCAGCATCAGGTATCCGTTTTCGAGCTCGAAGGCTTCTATTCCTATATCGCGTTTGGATACAAGTCGTTTTACCGGTATACGGTCCATATTTGAGTACAGGGGTGTGGATTCAGAGCGCATAGCATGCAGTTTAGGAAGCCAAGATACCCGGTAATTTTCAGGTCCGGAATGATATATCTCAGGATGAATTGATTCCTTTTTACTATATTTCCTTGAATATGAAAAAATTAACGTACAGATTGATCCTATTAACCGGCCTTTCCCTGGGTTGCGGAAATGAAAAAAAGGACGATAACGACACCACCTCAGTTCCGGTAAGCAAGAACCCTTTGGGTGCCTTGGATGAGATGGAAGAAGGAAAGGGCACACCCCCTACTCCTCCAACGAATGTGGAATTAAAAACTTTTTCCGGATCGGGAGGATGGGGCTATGATATATATATAGAAGGGAAGAAAAGCATTCACCAGCCTATGATACCGGCTGTTCCGGGCAACCAGGTATTTGCATCTGAAAAAGATGCAAAAGATGCAGGGAGTCTGATGGTTTATAAAATAAAACACGGAGTTCTGCCTCCGGCTGTCTCACCTGCTGAGCTCGACAGCATGCATGTGGTGTATACAAAGTAAGCGCCAGTACTCGGCATTGATCTCCCTTTTATTCAACTGCGCACAATCAGCACCCTTCCGCTTTTACCAATTCCTGCTCCAGCCAGGCAAGTGCTGCAGCTTCTGTCTTAAAGAGCCGGACAGACCTTTTATACGGACTTTTATTAACATAGAAATTAATCATCAGATAGGTGGCCAGGTTCTCCCCGGTTACAATAGCCACTGCTTTACGGTATGGCTGCAGGTGAGAGAGGATTCGGTCTGTACATTCCAGATTGATGACAGCATTGGCACCTGCATTCAGGAGCAGCGCATGAGGATGATGACCAGTCAGCTCTGTCTGGCAGGTCAGCTCTTCTTCTACCATTTCAGCGGTATACCAATGCCCTTCTTCCAATTTCCAGTTGAGAATACCGTCCTGATAGGTAAGTGCCTGCCCGGCCTGCAGAGGTTTTTCCCGATCCTTGTTTTTTTGTGATTTCATGTTGCTGTAGCTTGTCCGGTAAAACGGATTAAATTATACAGCAAAGGAAGGCTAGTTGATGCGCACAGGAAATAGGCGAAAAACTGATTCGTGTGTAATGTAAAAGAAGAGGCTTGTCATTGTTTGGTTGATACTGCTAATACTTCAAACGCCTGGAGAAAATATGATTACAGGGATTTAGCCAGTATTTTACGTATTGCAGAAGCGAGCTCCTCGGCAGCTTTCTCCTTGCCCAGGAAACCGGATGCACCGGCTTTGAGGACACGCCTTGCATATTGCTCTTCGGGAAGGGAGGTGATAACAAGTAAGGGTGTAAGGATGGATTCAGCTTTGGCACGGCGTACAACTTCCAGTCCTCCTATACCCGGCATATTAATATCTACAATAGCAATATCGTAACGGACAGTTCTCAGCCTGATTAACAGCTCTTCACCTGAACTCACAGCATCGATACTCACCGGATCAAAGTCTTCTTCAATGATACGGATCAAGCCCTTCCTCACTGCCAAATGATCATCCCCTATCAGAATCTTCATAACCTGGTTCCGTTTCCCCATAAGCAGGGCTATACCGCAAAGTAAAAGAAGGGCAGGTTAACCTCAAACAGAACGGGCTATGATAATGCTGTCATTCAGAATCATTGTCTTGTCATTGTTTGTATGACAGGCGCTTTCAGACCAGCTTGAGTGTAATGGCATAATGCATGAGTTCTGCATTATTTTTCAGATTCAATTTCTTCAGCACACGGGTCCGGTATGTTGATACAGTTGGAACACTAAGAAAGAGGAGTTCGCTGACTTCGGAGACTGTCTTACCTGATGCAAGGAGTTTCATGACTTCAAATTCACGGTCCGACAGCAGTTCATGCGGGGCTTTGTTCGGGTCGGATGAGATATCATCAGCCAGTTTTTCAGACAGGCTTTCGGTAATATATTTACGTCCGGAGAGAATACGGCGTATCGCCTGACAAAGTTCTTCGGCAGCAGCTTCCTTGCCTATGAAACCGAAAGCACCTGCCTTTATAACCCGTATGGCATATTGATCTTCGGGCTGTGAAGTAAGAATCAGGACAGGGGTTTTATTGTTCCCTGCTTTAAGCTGGCGTACAATATCCAGTCCGCTGATATCGGGCATAGTGATATCGAGTATAGCCATATCATAGTTGTTGTTCAGTATCCGGTCCAGCGTCTCCCTTCCCCCGGAAGTCTCTTCACAAACCGCATCAGGGAATTCATCCCGGATGATCTGAACAAGTCCTTTACGCACCACCTGGTGGTCATCTGCAATTAAGATATTCATACTATCCTGTTATGTTTTATGAATAGGGAACTGTGAGGAGCACCGATGTTCCCTTACCCCTGATTCCCTTTATGGTTACTGTTCCGTTTATCATCTTGGCTCTTTCACTCATACCCAGTAGTCCGAAAGAGGCTCCATGCTGTTTGTCTTCTTCTGTAATACCTTTCCCATTGTCCTTCACTTCCACACTTATCAGCTTATCATCATGCCGGGCAAAGATCTCTACATGCTTTGCTTCCGAATGTCTGGCAACATTGGTAAGTGCTTCCTGAAGAATACGGTAGATAGTGATGGAAACCGGCTTTTCAAAACAGAGGTCTTCAAAATCCGAATCCAGGGTGCAGGGAATACCGGTGTTTTTTTCAAACTCCCTGATATACCATTCCAGGGCGGCATTCAGTCCCAGATCATCCAGCATTTTTGGTCTTAATTCGGATGAAACTTTTCGGATGGATAAAATCGCTTCATCCAGCCGCTTATTCATATCCTCCAGACGTTCCTTATACTCCTTCTCCGCTTTAACCGATTCCTCTTCTCCCAGGTCTGTTCTCTTCCGTTTTTTGAGCCAGGAAATATCGAATTTCAGTGCTGTCATCTGCTGACCCAGCACATCATGTATCTCCCGGGCAATAGAGGTTCGTTCCGCCTCACTGATGGTATGCAGGTGATTGGACAGGTTTCGTAAACGGGTATTGAGCTCATCCATATCCTGCTCTGCTTTCTTGCGCTCAGAAATATCATGCACAAATCCTACCAGGTGGCTGAATTCCCCCTGCCCGTTCCGTACCGGAGTAATGGTCACTATTCCGACTTTTGTTCCCGATGGATATTGTGAAGTTTCTTCCCACTGTACCGGTTTTCCGGTACGGAAAGCAAGATCATATTTCTCCAGAACAACAGGCAATGACTCAGGAGGAATGACTTCGTCCAGATACTTATTAAACACCTGCTCGTGTTTCAGGCCCGTCGTATTCAGGAAAGCGCTGTTGACGGAAATGAATTTATACCGTTTGCCCTCTTCCACACTGAGCATAAAAATGATATCGTAGGTGGAGGAAAAAATCTGTCTCAGGTTCTCCTCATTATACGCCAGTTTTTTTTCCGCCTCCATTTTGTTTTCAGCATTGCGTATACCTCCTATGGCATAGGATAAGTTATCGGCAATGGAACTGAGCATTTTCACCTCATCGGCATCAAAAGAATAGGTATTGGTTGAATAGATATTGAAGGATACCGAAATTTTTCCTTCCACGATCAGGGGAAATGAAATGGACGAAGCAAAGCCGTAATGCGCTGCCGCTTCCTTCCACCGTTTATGCCCCGGTTCGGCGGCAATATGGTTTACAATAACCGGCATTCCGCTTAGTATAGCTCTGGCAGCGGGACCTTTAATCTGTTCGGCATCGTGCAGGTCAAGAATGATTTCAGCTGATCGCTCCTTTCCCGCTCCGGCCATACTCATTGGAATTACCAGCCTGGGCTTCTGATCCGCTTCCGGCACAAGACCCATCCAGGCCATACAATACAAGCCTTCATTCACAAGCAGATTACAGATATCCTTCATCAGGGTTTTTTCATCCGATGATTTAAAGATAATCCGGTTAGCATTATTAAGGAGGTAGAGTTCACGGTTCAGTTTACGCAGCGACTGTTCTGTTTCTCTTAACTGATCCTCGCTTTTTAATCTCTTCTGTTCTGCCTCCACCCTTTCCGTTATATCTATACCCACCCCTATCAGGCAGCGTTTCTGCCGGTAAGTGATAGCAAATCCGTTGAAGTAATAGGGAATACGTCTTTTATCCTTTGTATAGAAATGGGCTTCTATGAAAGCCTGACCTTTTTCAAACACTTCAGCAATCTTCTCACTCAGAATATCCTTCTCCCCTTCATCAAAAAACTGAAGCGGGTGCATCGTACTTATCTCCTTTCCTGTATAACCCGACACCACTTCAAAATTTCTGTTCCAGTGAATGAATTTGCCGGTATCATCATAAAAATAAAATAATCCCGGCAGGCTTCCTATAATGGATTCCGACAGGTCATTTTCCGGTGCTGAATGCTTAACCGATGCAGGCTCTTTCTTTTTCATAGTGTTTATTCACACAGGTAAGGAGAACCGATTACAGCGCTATGTATGTTGAGAATATCCGGAGACTTAGCGTTGATGATGCGATTCAGATCAAATATAGTAAAAATGGGCAGGTTACATGTATAGACTTATACATGGAGGCTCACATCTTTCGGGAGGAATTCTGACACTTGTTACCTGCGGTATAGGCTCCGGAGTTTTCACCTACCGCTTTCCACTTTATGCCACCATATGCCTCGGAGCCGGAGCCAGCTCCGATACGGAAGACAAGTTCACCCTTGCCATAGGAAGCGGAGTTTCTTTAAAGGGAGCCAGCTTTTTTGATACCTACTCCTACCAGTTTATTCAAGCCTATCCGGCCATGCTTTTCGAACTGGGTTATGATGTCTGGATGCTCAGACTGGAATTTGCCCCGGGTAAACGCCATGTGGTGTTCAATCATGATTCCTATGCCGATTTCAATGGCTTTTCAGCTACCTGGACTTATTATTTCAATTGAACAGGGGTCGACCCTGCACAGCTTTTCCCTGATCCCGGTCATATTTTTCTTACAAATTCCTTCCTTTTCTTACACCTGTATATAAACAGGCAAATTCTTGCTCCATTGCTTAGCATGACATAAATCAGTTTTTGTATATTTCATTAAAGATATTTATTTAGCGCTTTGCGTTATCCGTGAATAAACATCATGAAAGAAAAATACAACGCTCACACATGTATTCCGGTAAAGAAGAGGTAT
This sequence comes from Bacteroidia bacterium, assembly GCA_044448685.1. GTDB lineage: Bacteria > Bacteroidota > Bacteroidia > Palsa-965 > Palsa-965 > Palsa-965. The sequence continues at coordinate 26,971 of JBIOHC010000011.1, read as the reverse complement.
AAACACATCTTCTTCCTGTTAATGTTTATATGCTCTTCCTTTGCTTCTTATGCACAGGCAGGAAGTTACAGCTTCAGTACATCCACAGGGGTGGCGCTTACCAATATGACCGGCGCAACAACGATTATGGGCAGCGGAGTGGATGATGGCTCCACTTCAGTTACCAATATAGGATTCACCTTTACATTTGCAGGAACGGCTTACACCCAGTTTTCGGCCAGCTCCAATGGTGTCATGGGACTGGGTGGAAGCGCTGTGACCAGTTCTTTTTTAAACAGCACCACTCTATCCGGTACCTATCCTATCATCATGCCCTGCTGGAGTGATATGCATACCTGCACCAACGGCTCCATTCAATACCTGCTCCAGGGCTCTTCACCCAACCGGACACTGACCGTTCAGTGGCTTTTTGGCAATTATTCAGAAAGGCTCGGAGGCTATACCAAGACGGTACAGGTTAAACTCACAGAAACCACTAATGTTATCCAGTTAATTTATGGTGCGAATACAGGAGTTGCTCTGGCTGGTACATCTGTCGGTATTGCAAGTTCAGGCTCATCTTATCAGAGTGTCACCACCTCTGCCAATACATCCAGTAATTCCAGTGCCAATGATGCCAACACAACTTACCCTGCCAGCGGGCGTTGTTATACCTTCACTCCTCCCGCCCCTCCGACCATTACCAGTTTAGGATCAGCCAGTGGATGTGTGGGATCAACCATAACAATCAACGGAACCAATCTGGGTTCGGCAAGTGCGGTAACTATAGGAGGCACCCCTGCTAACATCCTCACCAATTCAGCAACAGTAATCACTGCTACCGTCGGTAACGGAACTACCGGCACAGTTTCCGTTACAACTGCCGGAGGGTCGGCAACCAGTGCAGCAACGTTTACAGTAGGCCTCCTCTATGCTATCCTTACCGGTACGCAAACCACCGATGAGTGGAGTGCCGTAAACCTTACTTTTACGGCTACCGGGGGCTCCGGACCTTATTCTCTTACTTATCTGCCTTCAGGAGGAAGCACTACAACTATAAGTATAGCCAGCGGAGGCACTATCAGTGTATTGCCAGCTACAACCACCGATTATGAAATAATCACTGTCTCTGATAATAATGGCTGCTCATTCAACGGAAATCTTCTTGTCAACCCCAGCGGAGCTTCGGGCATGACAGGCTGGAACACTATTTATAACGGAGGAAGCGGATGGGCCATTACTGCCACTCCGAGTTTTATCTCTTCCTTTTTTCAGGATACCAAGAGCCAGGTAGTTGATCTGGCCGGAACCTATGGATACCCTGCTGCAGAACTTGATGCACAACCTCATATTCTGGTATCGGAAGATTACAATACCTTTTTCAATTCCAACGATTATTATGCTTTGCTGGCACAGCTGCAAACAAGCGGCGGAGCTGGAATTACCTCCTTCGCCTTTCCTGCAGGATATACGTCAGGTGCAGGATCCGGTTCCCTTCAGAATATTCTGAATAATACCTGGCTTACCACTACAACGACTTTCAGTGGCTACGGTACCGGTGTCAGGAAAGTTTATTTCGAAGACAGCGGTAAGGATTCCGAATTCTGGCTGGGTAATTACGGTGGACAGATGCAGAATGGAAAGGTAAAGGTAAAACCTGTGGTAACGATTTCTGATCCGCTTCCTGTTAAATTTCTGACATTTGATGCCATACCATCCGGTACTGAAGTAAAACTGAACTGGACAACGGCTTCTGAAGTGAACAATGACCATTTCAATGTACAGCGCTCTCAGAACGGAACCGACTTTGAATCCATCCTGCACGTACCGGGAGCAGGAAACAGCAGCAGCCTGCTAAAATATGCCAATGCAGATACCCACCCCTTAACAGGGATATCCTATTACCGGCTGAAACAAACCGATTTCAATGGCGATCATACGTATTCACATATTGTTGCGGTTAATTTTGCTCCTGCTGCAAGTCCCCTGGTTTCTTATAACCCGGGTGATCATAGCGCAATACTCTCTTTCTCTGCTCAGGCTGATGATCAGTACCTGATCCGGGTAAGCGATTCAAAAGGAAGTATTCTGGAATCCCTGAATTACCAGGCAACAGTCAATGGGAATAACCGGCTTACAATCGATTTAACACCCTTCGCTGCCGGGATTTATTACATCCGGATTACCGGAAATACACAAACATTATGCGCCAAAGTGGGACGGTTTTGATAATCTGACCGGGACTTAGAAACTACTAAGGGATTGTAAAATTAATCTGAGTGCTGACCGTCGCAGTACCCAACGGAGCAAGTGTGAAGCTTGCATTGCTCAGACTTATCCAGTCCCCGCTGCCGTAAACACCCGTTCCATTGGTATCATATAAGGCATAGTAGTAATAAGTGCCCGGATGCATCAGGGTGAATGTATAGCTTGTATCCGTTGAATTCAGGATGACATAGCGTGATCTGTATTTCAGATTGGCACTCACAAAGGTTGTTCCGGAGAACAAAGGTTGTGTGGTAATGATCAGCAATACTTTTTTGGAAGAGGAAGGAGTGTATGAAGCAGCATAGGTAAAAGAAGCTGTTGTCTTACCCAGATAAGGCTGTACGGTATCCGGATAGGGTTCTCCTGCCGGAGGACCAGAGCTGGCAAAGTAAATCGCTTCCGCCACACTGCTAAAAACTGAAGAAAAATCCATTGTCATATGTTTAACAGGGAATCCAAAATGAGCGATGGCCGGAGCAGCCGATGTGGTATCCTGTAATTTTGCACTCCAGGTCATATGTGGTGTTGTGGAAGGCAGTGTATTGCCCTTATTGGTATAGGTAAAAAGGTACATACTGTCGGCCCGGAAGATTACGGTGGCATAGGCTCTCCTCATTCCTTTGACGGCCTCGGAAAAACGGTAGAAACAGGAAGTTCCGGTTTCCGATACACTGTCGGCCACAAAATAGGATACACGCTGCATCCCGTTGAAATTACCCCCGTTACGGAAAGCTACCTTATACTGGTTATTGTGTTTGACGATAAAGAAAGACATGAATATTTTATTCAGTGTATCCAGCTCATTCTTTGCCGATACCTGGTTATCTGAATTGGGTCTGAAATCCACAATCCATTGAGGATATCCTCCCAGAGGGGTGGTACTGGTGACAGGTCCGTTCCAGATTCCGCTTACTTTTTTGAGAATGCCATATCCAAATGTATTATTGATATCCGGACCGGGGGGGGTGACAACAGTATTGTTCGCTGTTTCTTTGCGCTTGCAACCGCAAGCTATTATGACAAGAATGAGTGCCAGGAATTGTACTTTTACCTTCATCTGAAAAATATATTCGTTAAAGCCTGCGAGGGAATGCCGAGTGATTTCAAAGATAGTAAATCATCAGGTAAGGCAATGTCCAAAAGCGAATTGTTGTAATTTAGAGTTTGAAGCGAATGATCCCCTATTAATACCTGTTAAGCTATGGATGCCTGGACTTTTGAATACAACCAACACAACAATGGCTATGATCAGGGCAATCAATGTATCATACCTTTTTCGGAAACCTTTCTGGCATCTTATCTGAGTGAGAAAGACCGGAAAAGTTTTTACTGCTGCCTGCAGTATAATCCTACAGAAGAGGCTGTATTTGTTTACGGTGCAAAGGATGCGTTGGTAATTGAAGCCCGCCTGATTACAAGTGAAAGAATCAATACCTATATATTAAAGGTGGAAGAAAAAACCGGTAAGAGCCTTGTTACCCTCAAACATTTTCCTGACTGGGAGGAGGAGATGCAGGTTGCAGAGGATGAGCTTTTCACCGCTACTCAGGTTGTGGAGATCGTATCGGGGTTTTACAAGAACAGGACCATTGACTCCGGAGCTACTTTGCAGGGAAAAGCGTATATGTTCCCTTGTCGCTGATAGTGTTCCGCAAACTTCACTCTGTAGCATCAAAAAAAGCTTGCCACTCCAGCAGGAGGACATCGGTTGCACGGACCAGCGGATTAATTCCCGCAAGTGGCTCCACGACTTTCGGAAATTCATCGGCAAAATTAAGACCGGGAATTTCCTTCAGGTTCATTTCAGCCAGAAGAGTGCGAAACGGGGCTTCGGTACATCCCCAGAATTTTACGTATTTGGATTCAGAAACAAACAGTTCTTCCAGTCCTTCTTCCGTATGATGAATAATTCCAAACTCCAGATTGCAATCCTGACAAATTTCCGTTTTATACTTACTCAATAATTCCCTTACCTGTCTCTTACGCAGATATGGACTGTAATTCGCTTCAGCTTCAAAACGGTTGTAGATTACACTTACCTCATCAGGCATTAACTGAAGAATGGCTTTGATAAGATCCCAGAGTCTTGAATTATCAATATTGATTTCGGCATAGAATTTAAAAGGCAGGTCTATATCCGCATTCTCCTGAAGGGTATAGCCTTCCACTATATTGGCCTTTTCCATCGCCTTTATGCGTTCATGCACTTCCGGATTATCGGGAAGTTCATCCGGGCGAGGGGTTCTCATTGTCGGGGGGAATTCTATCATAACTTACAGTTAAAAAATAAAAAAAAAACCATTAATGTCCTAAAGTTGTATTTAGGGTGATACTGATAAAAAAAACAAAATTAAACTAATTCCCGGCCTGAATGCAAAAGAGGCTAACCAGCGGTCAGCCTCTTGCAAAAGAAACAAAATTGTATCATTAATTTATAAGCAGCTTCCTGGAGTTTGGCAGTATTCCTTTCCCGCTGATCTGTACCAGGTACAAGCCTTTAGCCAGCATGCTTACATCAAGATGTGCAAGTTGTGAAACAAGAACTTGCGATTGTACTTTTCGTCCCTGTATATTCAAAACCGAAACGACAACTTCTGAAGCTGGAGCAACCCCAAGATCAAGGGTCACATCCGAGCTCGCCGGATTCGGAAAAAGATTCAGCCCTTCTTCCGTTTTCGTTAACGCAGCAATACCTGCGAAAGTGCAGTTGTCAAACTTTTTAGGGCATATGGAACCGGAACCTTTCAAAACAAGATTACAGCAGTAATTGGGGGGAACGCGGAAATTGGTATCCCTGGCTGTCAGATTAAAAGTGCCGGTGGCTCTTTTGAACAGAATAACACATCCGCACATGGTCACACTCCCGACGGTATCACCTGCCATATCAATAGCACAGAGATAGGTAGGGCCCCAGGTTTGTGCCGTATCGTGGTTGGTTATTGTAACAGCAATAAGTTTGGGGTTGAACCGGCTGGTCTGTACGCTATCCACTGTCAGCAGTTCGCATGGGAATGGGGCTGTTTGAGCCACCATCCCATACGAACCGGACAGTATTAAAAGAAAGAGAAGAACCTTGTTTTTCATGGATTCACATTGAACCGGATTAATTCACTACAATTTTACCCGCATGTGTCTCCTTTGTATTTTTATTCATTACTCTGTAGAAATAGAGTCCTTTCGCATTCCCGCTCAGATCAACACTCAGCTTTGGATTGACAGAGACAGTCTGCATCACTACTTTCCCGACCATATCAAAAATCTCTACCGTGTTCTCCGTATCCAGTCCTTCGAGGGTAAACATTCCGTTATTCGGATTCGGATAAACACGGAAGGAAGTGCTTACCGCATTGTTCTGAATTCCTGTAGCGGTACTTACAACACCAGTTACAGAAGCCCGTGGGCTGGCGCAGCTTGGAGCAGAAACAACCCAGTTATAGAAATAATAGTAGTATGACAGTGTGGCACCGGAGGCATCCGAACTGTCAATACTGGCTAATCCGCTTACGGTATAGGGATATGTGCATCCGGCATTATTACGGAAAAGATCCATAGCGCTGGTGGCGGCAAGTTTGATGGCATATCCTGTGCCAGGAGCCAGGGTGATATTCAGAGGCACGACATTGGTTCCTGTAGTGGCATTGAAAACGGCTGACAGGGCCACTGAAGCACCGGTATTATCCAGTATTTCTATCTGGCGGTTTCCGGCAGTATTGGCATAAATGGTTACAGATTGCAATACCATCTGGCTGAGTACGCTGAAATACAAACGTCTGTCTGTATTGGCGGTATAGTACCCTCCTCCGGCTGAATTATTAGCCAGACCCAGGTGACTGGAAGGAGCTACCGGTTCATCAGCCACATAATAGGTGGTCGTATTTGAAATAGTTGGTGAATAGGTTGGTCCTGTATTCACCGGTGTACCTCCTGTCGCAGCAGTATACCAGTTCAGGGTTGGTGTTCCGGAAGCAGTGGCTGAAAGATTCACAACACCGGGTCCCACACGTGTAGCACCGGTAGTTGTAGGTGCTGAAAGCATGCTGACGGTAACATAATTACTATTGGTAGCCGTATTATTTCCAAAACTGTTGGTCGCTTTCAGCTTCACGGTAAATGTTCCGGAACTTGCATAGGTATGGGATGGGTTCTGAAGTGTGGAAGTTGTACCATCACCGAAATCCCATAACCAGGAAGAGGGGGTATTGGACGACTGATCGGTGAACTGTACAGCACCTGAGCATGAGTTGGTGGTATTGACAGACATCGCAGCTACAGGAGGAACAGAATGTGAAATCATCCCTCTGTATACTAGGTATTCAGCACTTGCACCAACACCGGAGGTACCGTAGGCAATACGCATATAACCGTTTTCACCCCAGGTTGTATTCCAGGAGTTACGCAATATCCAGCAACCTTGTGTATCATCCCATCCGCAGAGCACGATGGCATGGTCAATTGATGTTCCGTCGCTTGAGTTGAACACTCCGCCGGAATAGTTCTGGAAATTATTTCCTGCATCGATACCTGCCCATACCGGGCCGTAATCATAAATAGCCTGTTTTATTTCAGCATCGGTAGGGTTTGAACCGTTTACCTGAGCATGAGAAGTGATCCTTTCATGATACGTATAAGAAGAAGCACAGGTTCCGCCTGCTGCGGTATAAGGCAGATCGGATTCATATACACATCCGTAGGTCTGGAACATATCATCCGGACACCAGCCTCCGTTACAACCGCTGCAATTTGCATCACAATTGATGAGCCACTGTTCAGAAAGGCTGCGGGTTACATTGTCCCAGTATTTGATGACAGACTCAAAAGAGCCATTCGCTGCAAAAGACCAGCAGCTTCCGCATTGTCCCTGATCCTTGATCGGGGTCATGCTCCCTTGTGTAAGCCAGCTGAAGCTGGATGGTACGGAAGATGTGGAAGGATTGGAATGAACGGTACGGGTAGTTGAAGTAGTATTTACAGGTACCGGAACACCGTTGTATTTTCCGTCTGTTATAACAGTCACTTTAAAGTTGCTTGTTGCTGAACCTTCTCCGAGCCAGGGGCGTTCATATACAAGTTCAACATCAACCTGTCCGCTTGTAAGAGCGGTATAATGAATAACCTGGGTGCCTTCACCACCGGGTCCTTTGGAAGCAGGGCTGGGAACAAAATCCCAGTTGCCTTCCTGGTGCAGGAGGTTAGCTACTTTGGTTTTACTGTTTGTCTTTACATACCATCCATAACCGGTAGAAGGTTGTCCGGGAAGCTGGATTTCCAGAGCCTGGTCCTGCTGAACATGAATGGTCTGTTGTGTGTTTGCCTGTGTGAGACGAACATACTTTTGACCGGAAGCACTGAAGCCTGCCAGAATGCAGAGTGCGACGAGGGTAAGTTTTGTTTTCATGCTTTGTTTGTGTTTTGTATTACTGTGTGAAAGCTTTGGCAGAGGGCATAGCAATGCCAGTGCACATGAATTGTGTGAATTCGGGTAATCTCAAATGGTACTGAAAATGCTGTTTTACTCTAAACTGAAATTCCTTTGTGGTAAAGGAGTAATCAATGATACTGATTAGGTCATAATGCCCGAGGTGAACCCTGTATTCTCTTCTGTTTATAAGGGTTCTGGACCTTACTTATAACGAATATAGACCAAGGAAATGTCAAAAGCAAATATTTTCCTGTTTATTATCAGGAAAAAAGGATGCTTTTAACAGAAAAAAAAGCCTGAACGTATTGTAAACAGGAGGGACTTGTGTAAAAATGTTGAGTCATTTTGAAAAAGTCAGATGAAGGGGGCCTGCTAAGGCCATTACACCCCTTACAACAAGGCTCCTCACCATTTTTTAGTACTTTCGGGATTCAAAAGTTAAAAAAACCGGTTTAAGTGTATGTACAGGTATCTGCTGGCTCTCCTCCTCTTTATCACCCCCCCTTTTCAGATTCAGGCCGGATTAAGCCTTGACTCCATCAAAAGGAGCCTCCAGACCTACCCGGTTGATACCACTTCACTCTACAAAATTATCCGTCTCTCGAATAAGGTAACCAATACGGATGAAGAAGCTGCCGAGCTGCTTGCTGTCAAAGCCTTTGAAATGGCCACGACTCTGGGCGATAATTTAAGCATGTGCCAGGGACATCTGAATCTTGGAACCAAACTTTTGCACCGGGGTAATTATAAAGAAGCTGCTGTACACCTGTTGAGCGCCCTGAGACTTGCTGAAGACTTATCGAATGAGGATCTGACAGCCAGAGCCTGTAACGGACTTGGAAACCTCTTCGGATACCAGGATCAGGGCGATGCTGCACTCCCCTATTTTGAACGGGCACTTACTTATTACAGAAAGATCAATAACCGCCGCCGTATAGAGGTAGTACTTACCAATATCGGCAATATCTATTATTCCAAAAGCGCAAGGGATAAAAAATATCTGCTTAAAGCAGAAGACTATTTCAACCAAAGCCGGGGTATACTGAAAGAACTGAAAGATACGGTACGTCTTATCGCAAATCTGGATAATACCGGGCTGGTGTATACTGATCAGGGTAAGAATAAGGAAGCCAAAGAACTTCTTATCCAGTCCAATTCCCTCTGCAGTCTTACCGATAATCGCTATGACCATATTTTTGCAAGCTCCTATCTGGGACGGGTGTATAATAACCTGAATCAGCCTGACAGTGCCCTGAAGTATTTCACAACCAGCCTCAGGCTGGCTCAGGAAATGCATAATGTAATGATGATTGCCGATGCCTACCTTTTCCTTGGGGAAAGTTATTCCCTCAAAAAGAATTTTGAAAAGGCCTATTCCTGTTCCGAAAAATATCTCAGCTTGCATGACTCCCTGATGAATTCTGACAATACCCGTAAAATTGCGGAAGCCCAGAGTATGTTCGAGAATGAAAAAAAACAAAGGCAGATCGAGGTGCTCGAGCTCAGTTCCATTCACCAGCATCGTATTTATACCTATGTAACCTGGTCTTTGATTGCAGGCTCTGTATTGCTTCTGTTGCTGGCCTTGCTGATGTATAACCGGTATAAACTCAAAAACAAATCACACCGTCTGCTGGAAGAACAAAATTTTATCATTGCCCAGAAAAATAAGGATATCACCGACAGTATCAATTATGCCAAGAAGATACAGGACGCCATGCTTCCTTCCGTTTCCCATATACAGGAAGCCATGCCCGACTCCTATGTGATCTATGAACCCAAGGATATTGTAAGCGGTGATTTTTACTGGTTTGCCGAAAAGGGTGATCATTACTTCCTGGCAGCCGTTGATTGTACAGGACATGGAGTACCCGGTGCATTTATGAGTATGATCGGAAACGATATGCTCTATGATGCCATTGCCGAAAAACAACTTCGTGTACCCGGAGAAGTGCTCACTGCCATGAACCGGCATGTAAAACATGCCCTGAAACAGAAGAGCGCAGATTCTGAATCAAGAGACGGGATGGATATGCTGCTTTGTGTTTTCGATAAAAAAATGACTACCTGTCATTATGCAGGAGCCAACCGTCCGCTGTATCTTGTAAGGGGAGGAGAAGTGCTGATGACAAATGCCACCAAAGCATCTATAGGCGGACTTACCCATAACGAGCAGGTATTTGAAAGTACTGTACTGAACCTTGAAAAGGGGGATACCATTTATCTTTTTTCAGATGGGTTTTGTGATCAGTTCGGAGGCGATCAGGGTAAGAAGTTTACATCCAAACGACTCCGGAATTTACTGCTTGAAGTACAAGCATTGACGATGCCGGAAGCGGAAACCAAACTCAGGAAAGTATTCACCGCCTGGAAGGGGCGCAACGAACAGGTTGACGATGTATTGCTGATTGGGGTCAGGGTTTGACAGGCGGTGAATATACCCTTCACTTTTATCTGCCACCGTGCTCCCTATGCCCTTCATGGCGCCCTTCATTTCCTTTCCATTTTCCATGTTCCGGATGTTCTCTTATTTCCCAATACCGGGAATCATGACTGTCGCGGATAACTGGTTGACCCCTGTAGCCTCTGTATGAGCTGTACCTGCCCCGATAATATTCATGGCGAAGATAGGGTCTCGGCTCATTGATGACAATCTTATGTGTGCGGTAAAGGTCAAAATCCCTGTAACGGCCCGGGAGGGAGTAACTGTTAACCCAGACATCCCCTTCCCGGTAATAGAACCTGTGTTCCGGCACATAATAATAGGCTTCGATTTCGGGCATATAATAGTATTCCGCGTAATCATATCCCGCCGGGCCCCATACAGGCTGAAGGCCTATATTCACACTTATTCCAATCTGGGCCCGGGTTGAATTTACCGAAGCAAATGCAAGTGCAATAATTATTACGAGCGTTTTCATAGCATTAGGTTTTAAAGTTTAATCTTTCATTTGTAATCGCTAAATGCATTCAGACCGGCAATCCGTTCTCCTGCTCCAGACTATAATTCACGCCGCAGGTTATTCGTGTTTTAACGACTTGAAAACCGGCCTTGTCCCCTTCTTTTCCATTCAGGGAGCTTTTATATTCTGTCATTGTACGGCAGGAGGCATTATTGAAATAGCCCCTGGAGCGGTTGAATTCCGAAAGGCCTTCAAACCGAAACAGGCCTTCTCCGTTGTTAACGGGAAAGTGCTTGTCTTCCGGCAAATCCATTATCACTTTGTTTTGAAGTTTATAGATCAGATCATTCCCAAGTATATACTTATCCTGAATACGGTATTCTCTGCGGCCATTAAATACAATTGCCCTTCCTGCCTGCAGATGGGTATCGCACATACGTTCGGGCGTTGTGAGGATTCCTGTTGCCGGAACACTTCTTTTCGGTAACTGGAAGAGGAATGGCAGGCAATTGTAAAGGCCGAATCCGGCATTGACAGGTTTGGGGAAGGATCCGTCGGCACGGAGCGCAAGTCCTTCAAAAAGCGTTTCTTTTCCCAACCGGGAATAATAAGGAACAGCTTCGGATTCCAGTTTGAACATCATGCCCTCCTTCATCCGGAAGCTAACCGAAGGATGTATCCAGCTGTGAGCATCCAGATACAGTTTTCCGAAAGCCAGCAATTCGAATGTCTCAGCCGGCTTTTTGTAATACACAATTTCCGACCTTTGAAAAAGACTCATGCCATAGCACAGGTTTTCAAATGCACTGAAGTTGAGGCGGAGCAGGTCAGTAGTTTCGGCTGCCTTGTTTTGCAGTTGTGGGATATACCCATCGTAAACATTTGTATTGTGTAAATAGGTTTCCGGGAAAAAAGAATTGTTTTCCGGAAATGTCCTTATTTTTTTATCCGAAGGAATCTGGTGAGGGTAGTATGTATTATCCATGAATCCTTTGGCATGCTGTATTCTTTTGTTCGTTTTCATGGCGTTTGTTTTTAAACTTAATTCAACAAGACCGGCCCCAAAAAAGGCCCCAAAATCCAATTCGCAGTAAATCAGCATCATATATTATTATTGATTAAGAATATTTTCCAGAATCCGGAAGAAGAGGACCGTTTTGGGACAAAAAGAACGGTCCCTTACACCTAATCAGCCATTCCCAGCACTTAATAAAACCAACCACCTCCTTCTTATTGATCAGTTTAGCTTAGCAGTCTAGACTCTTCAGAAGATGCGCCCCGGGCTCCTGATCTTATTGATTGCCATTACTTTTTACACTTGTAAACCCAGACGGGAACGCGCCGTAATCCGTTGTTTTTATCACTGGAAAGGCCAGTTTGAATTGGGCGACAAGGATAAGGAAAGGCTGGAGCACCTTGGGGTGGCGCGAATGTATGTACGTTTCTTTGATGTGGATGATGGACTGGTGAAAGGGCCTGTCCCAAAAGGAGAGGTCGAGTTGTCGTGGCTGGAAAGAACATCCTGCAAACTAATTCCGGTTGTGTTTATCACTAACAGGGCCCTCTTGTGTCTTAAAGATACCAATGAGGTGATGGATCTTGCCGGAAAAATTTATCATAAAATAAAAGGTATGATACATTACCGCCCCGCATTCGTATTTGATGAATTACAGCTGGACTGTGATTGGACAGCCAAAACAAAAAAGAATTATTTCTGCCTCATTCGCAGTCTGCATCAGATGGGTCTGAAGATGTCGGTAACCTTACGTCTGTGGCAACTTAAGGACCCAGTAACAAGCGGAGTACCACCTGCTGCACGTGTCATGCTCATGGCTTATAACCTGAGCGCCCCGGAAAAACCAAGGGAGAACAATTCCATACTTGACCCCGAAACATTAAAACAATACCTGGATAAAAGCGGCACATATCCATTGCCGTCAGATGTTGCCTTGCCTCTCTTTTCCTGGGGAAAATTATTCCGCGACGGAAGCTTTATGGGTCTTATCAATAACCTGACAGAGCAGGATCTCCTCCACTCCAAAGGCTTTAAGAAAACACGAACACACGAATTTGTGAGCAGTCGGGATACCGTAATCGGTAATTTCTTTTTGAGGGAAGGAGATCTGATACGGGTAGAAGAAGTGGACCCTGCTGTCCTCAGCAAGGCTGCCGGGATGATTTCTGATTATTTAAAGGAAGACTCCCTGAACGTGGCATTCTATCATTATGATACGTTATTGATCAACAGATATGGAAATGAGTTACTGGAAAAAATATACCGTCGCTTTCGTTAGCCTTGTTCTGGGACTTCTATGCCCATCCACAACAACGCTTTATGGTTGTGGCTATTACCCAAATGGGCAGGAATACCGGTTTTGGTTCATGCAACCCGATATGGGACATGATAATAACCTTTACAACTTTTATTTCTCTACCAATCATTATTACGGAGATGAGAACTGGGATACTGAATTCACACTGAATCATTTTGTTGTTGCGGGCACTCCAGAGCCAAGTGCTTATACAGAAAATGTAAAGGAGTGGATGAACAAACTTAAGCCCTTTATCATCAATGCTGACGATGTGCATCAGCTGCTTTATGAAACTACACCACAGGACTTTCTGAATATGGAAGTTGATATGCAAAACGCCGTTGCACCAAAGGCTCACCAGCTCCTGCATAATACTTTTTTCAATGCCTTGCACCGAGCATCCAGCAGGGAGCTTTTGAGGTATTTCATCTTTGCCAAGAAATCAGAATCACTTACCAATCAGCCGGGCCCTTGGGGGGAAATAAGCTCTGATTTCCCTGCTCTGGATTATCTCATTAAGGAGGGTGAGCTTGAACTTGGTAAAACAAAGGATGACTTTTTTGTATTGCGTTATGCTTACCAGATTATTAAAATGGCGCATTATAGAGGCAATGTTGAACTGGCAAAGAAGACCTATGCACTTTATTTCAGGAACCGGAAGAACGATTCCTGGCTTCAGTCTTCTGCCTTATTTTACACAGTTCAGTTAGAAAGAACACGACCCGATTATACGTATCAGCTCTCAAAAGTTTTTGATTGCAATACAGACAAGCGGGACCGGATACTCAAGCTTTTTACCCCAAAAGAAATGCCCGGAGCATTACGCTTCGTTAAAAATAAACATGAAGAGGCTGTGCTTTATGCTATGAAAGAAATGATGCATCCAGGGCAAAGCCTTAAGACCCTTCAGCATATTTATGCCCTTGACCCGGGTTGCAAAGAATTGGGAACATTGCTAGTCCGCGAAATCAATAAGGTGGAAGACTGGATCTATACACCCCGTCTGACAAAATTTGAATGCGCCAATTATTACACGGATTCCGGAGATCGTTTCGGATACCGATTGCGTAAGTATTGGAGAGATCAGGAATATCTTGCCTTGCTATATGCTTTTGTGGAGAATATAGCCCGTTCCGGTCACCCTTCAGATCCTGCACTTTGGAAAATATGCTCTGCCCATCTTTCGCTCCTGACAGGGAATATCCCTGATTGCAGAGCCAAACTCAATCTTCTTACCCGTCAGTTCGGATCGTCTTCCCGTTTTCAGGCCCAGATCAAAGTTCTCTCTTTGGTGGCAGATGCCAATTCACAGGCCGGCATTGATCCTGATTTCCGCAACCGTGTCATGGATGATTTGTACTGGATAGACAGCCATAAAGACCTGGTATTTGAATACCCTACCTTCAGAGCACAGCTTCTCCTGTTTCTGTCCTCGAAATTTATCAATAACAGTGATGTGGCCACAGGAGTGATGCTGCTCACAAAAAACATCCGGCCCATTGGTATGATTCCAAACCACATGGTTATCTATACCTGGGAAGATATGCTGCATGAAAAGGGTAAACCCAAAGATTATGACAGGCTTATCTCGTTGCTGAACAAGAAAAACAAAACACCTTTTGAAAAATACTTTATCTCCGATTCCTGCATGCAGATATCCAGGCTGCTGGATGGCAAAGGAACGTATTATGTGCTTCAGGACAAGCTGGACTCGGCTTATTCCTGTTTTAAAAAGATAGACCCTGCTTTTTGGGAACAGGGTGCTTATGGAGCCTATATGAATGTAAACCCTTTTTATATAGACCAGGCTGAGGCTCACAAGCGCAATAAACACGACAGCCTTAAATACAATAACAAAGCTCGCTACGTAGGGCGTATGCTTGAATTGAGAAAAGAAATTGAAACCGGAATCAATGCAGGCAAGAATGCTTATTTGTTGGGAAATGCCTATTACAGCATGACCTGGTATGGTAATTCCTGGCTCATGTCACGAAAATACTGGAGCTCATCAGAGCTGAACGGATGGGAGCAGGAAGAAGCAAACACATTTGGTCGTGTTTATTATGGCTGCAGCAGGGCCGAACGTTGTTATCTCCAGGCCATGTATGCCTCCAAAGACAATCAGATGGCTTCTCTGAGCGCCTTTATGGCCAGTATTTGCAGGCGCAACAGCGCTATGTACGGCCATGCCTGCAGCAAGAATCATGACAAGGAATTCAAATTCAAAACAAATTACTGGCTGTCTTATATCCTTACAAACTATAAGGACAAGAGCTATTTTGAAGATTTCAGGGAATGCAAAACACTGGAGTCTTACATTGCCGGGATTAATTAACGTAGCAGCGCAATATATCCTTTGCTCTAGAAGGGCTTCCATTCTTTTACGCTGGCTCTTTTAGCTTAAATATTCTATCTTCACCAAAGCATTGCACAAACCAAACAATACAGAAAACTGACAAGAACTTTTCACATCCTTTTTGAGTGGGTTTTCCTGTACATTAATAATTAACGAACATGAAAAAAATAAACTTGATTGTGGTGACCTTATTTACTGTTACCGCATTGGCTGCCCAGAATGCAAACACGGAGAAAACAGGTTCAACCTATCTGATGAACACCGGATTCAGGGAAACCATTCCTGTGCGTGACATGCCCTTGCAGACTGCGGCAGAAGCTGAAGCGGCGGCTCTTCACCACATGGCTCTGGAAGAACGCAGAGAAGGCAAACGACCTCATTTTGACAACTTCAAAAAGAAAGAAGAAATCGCTGACCCTATCCAACAAACAACTCAGGGAACGCGCACACTGACAGCGCCTATAGTAAATGTTGACGGACAGCTCACCGGTGGCGGTTGTCCACCCGACCCCGACGGAGCTGTTGGTGCAACCCAATATGTTCAGGCAGTAAACTCTTCCTACCAGGTATTCAGCAAAACAGGCACAGCACTTACCGGTGTAATAGATCTGAAAACATTGTTCCCCAATATTCCAGGTGATGACGGAGATCCTATTGTGCTCTATGATAAATTTGCCGACCGCTGGATGATTACAGAATTCCAGGTCAGCACAGCCCCTTGCGGATTTTCTGTAGCCATTTCTAAAACCAATGATGCAACAGGCGCTTTTTATGTCTATAATTTTTCAAATGTTTTTTGGACCACCAGCAATTACCCGGACTATGTAAAATTCTCGATCTGGAGTGACGGGTATTATGTAACCGGTCAGTTTTCTCCTGAAAAAGTTGTTGTACTTGACCGGACCCGTATGCTTGCAGGCAAGAGCTCTGCAGGTATGATCCTGGCTTCTGTGCCGAGCACTCCGTATTATTTTGGGGCCAATAACAGCCTCTATACTTCTGCCAAAACACTTGACTGCGATGCCTCGGCATTGCCTCCTTACGGAAGTCCGGAATACATGGTCTTTTTTGAAAACATCGCTTCAGGCGGATACTCCGATATGATCAAGTTCTACAAATGTGTTCACGATACTACCGCTCATACCCTTACTGTTACCAGGGCCGACTCCGTGGCACCGACAACATTCAGTGCATATTTCACCGGAGGTACGGAAAGGGAAATTTCACAGCCCGGCTCAGCAAACAGTCTCGATGCACTCGATGGCACTTTCAATTTCCGTGTTCCGTTTATGGCTTTTACCGGTTACAACTCCATTGTATTGTGTAACAGCGTTAACACAGGAAGCTTAGTGTCGGGTATACGGTGGTATGAATTACGTCAATCGGGGGCAGGAATGCCCTGGAGCATTTATCAGCAGGGAACCTATGCACCAGCTGACGGAGCAAGCCGCTGGAATGGCTCTATCGGTATGGACCAGGATGGAGATATTGCCATGGAATACAATGTATCGAGCAGCACCATTTATCCCAGCATTCGTTATACGGGACGAATGGCCGGAGATGCTCTGGGCACAATGACAGGCACGGAAACAGTAGCTGTTGCGGGTACGACGCCTGCGGTAAGCTGCGTCAACCGCTGGGGAGATTATTCGGAAATGACTCTCGACCCTGCCGATAATGTCACCTTTTGGAATACCAATGAATATTGTAAGGGCGGACAACAAGCATCCCGTATTTTTTCCTTCCGCCTTACCACAACTGCTGCCGGCATCAGCAACCCAATAGACCTTACTGAATTCAAGGTGTATCAGGTGAGCAATAACATCCAGGTCGTTGCGAACAAACTTCCATCCGATGAGCAGGTACAGGTTGATCTGTTTGATATTGTCGGCAAGCAAATCAGCAGCCAGCTTGTCAAACCTGTTGCCAATGCCATCCAAACCAATATACCGGTAAACGGTTTACCAACTGCCACCTATTTTGTACGTATCGGGAATTTGAATTACCAGCGTGTTTTTAAAGTACATGTGGGTAACTAAACGGTTTTGATTCAATAAAAAAAGGAGGACTATGTCCTCCTTTTTTTATTGCTGCACTACGTACATCAAAACACGCCTTCATCATAACCGGCTTCACCATGAAGGGCTTCATCGAGTCCTTTATCCTCATGCTCAGGGTGCGCCCTCACAGGTGTGACAAGGTTGATAATTACCAGAATCAGATAAGTCAGAACAAATCCGGCTACAGCAGCAGCTCCCACACCTACCAGCTGTTTTACAAACAGGGAAGATGAGCCATAGTACAAACCATTTTCTTTTACAGATGGGTTCAGGAAGCTGGATGCAAAAACACCGAGCATAATGGTTCCGATTACGCCACCTATACCATGCACCCCCCATACATCGAGGGCATCATCCCATTTCATTTTATTTTTTAGCATGACGGCCAGGTAACAAATCACTCCGGCAGCAATACCAATAACCATAGCCGCTTTGAGGGAAACAAATCCGGATGCGGGAGTGATTGTTGCCAGGCCACCTACAGCTCCGGTCAGAAAACCGACCAGTTTAGGTTTTTTCTCTCTGTACCATTCAATGATCATCCAGGTTATTCCGGCAAAAGCTGCAGCCACATGGGTATTCAGAAAGGCAAGACCGGTGACACCATCCACATTTAGCTCACTGCCTGCGTTGAAACCAAACCAACCGAACCAGAGCAGTCCGGTACCGATTGCAATAAGCGGCAGGCTGTTGGGTTTGTGATCCTTCATCCTGCGTGCACCTACATAAATGACAGAAGCGAGGGCAGCAAAACCTGCAGTGGCATGTACAACAATACCACCGGCGAAATCAAGTACACCCCATTTGGCCAGCAAACCATTCCCCCAGATCATATGTGCGAAGGGATAGTAAACGAGAAGCTGCCAGAGTATGATAAAAATAAGATACGCTTTAAAGGTGACCCTGTTGATGAAGGCTCCGGTGATGAGGGCCGGAGTGATAATCGCAAACATAAGCTGGTAAGCTATGAAAACATATTCCGGCATTTTTGGATTTCCGGCAAATGGAGTCATGGGTCCCACTCCCTTCAGAAAAACCTTGTCCAGATTCCCTATGATTCCGCCTTCTCCTCCGCTGAAACACAGGGAATATCCGATTACATACCACATAATGGTAGTGATTCCGAGTCCGATGAAGCTTTGAAAAATAACACCTACTATATTCTTTTTTCCGGCTAGTCCTCCGTAGAAAAAAGCTAATCCCGGTGTCATAAGCATGACAAGGGCTGTGGCTACCAGCATAAAGCCCGTTATTCCTGTATCAAACATGTTTGGTTTTCTTTTAGGTTAACTGATGCAAGTATATTAAGAATTACTTATTAAACCATATTCCCGCATGCAACATAATTTCTGATCGTTGGTTTGTGGGGTTCCCGTTTGAATAAAATATTTTCTGATTGGAATCCATGATAAGTTGTCTTCCTTCCAGCCGTATGTAGGAGTTCTCAGCTACTTTATATTCCAATCCGGCGGTAATGCCATTCATCACATAGCCTGTGTACATCAACCGGGAATCCACTATCCTTCCGCTTAAGAAACCATCCTGATCATTGTACATATCCCATCTTCCATAAATACCCAGTTTGGATTTGAGCTGGTAGCGCATGGTTACGATAGCGCTGTATATGGATGCCATTTTGGTCGAATCGCGTATGCCGGAATTGGTTTGGGAAATATAATCCAGGCCAATGGAAAGTTTAATTTTTGGGGTCACATCATAATTGAAGGCCAGGTTATTCAGTACTCTGAAATGGCTTGTTTTAATTCCATCCGGGGTATCGTCTCCCATCAGGTTATAGTAGCCTATATTACCTTTGTCACCCAGTTTGTAAATGGCCGTTATACCGACTGATTTCTTACTGTTGGTTTCCACGAACGTATTGTATCCGTTGAGCAGATGAAGGCAAAAACTGAGTTTATCCGAAGGGGTGTAGTCTAATTTAAGGCCCGACTGGAACCAGGGCTCATAAACGGTTATGATGGAAAGTGAACTGGTAATATTATCTTTAGGCAGCAGGGCTTCTGTTCCTATATGGGTTTTAAATAAACCTGCATCGAGCCATACTTTTTTGGAAAGGCGAAACCCTACATTGGCTTCCTGGATAAAATTAAAAACGGGAGACCATGCACTGGATGGAATATCTCCATAGAAAATGGCTGCCGATGAGCGTATCTTTGCTGAAGTATACTGGGCTGTAAGCTGCAGTACATTCAGGCTGAAAACATTGCTGCGGGGAGAAATAGCAGGAAATTTCTGATAGTTTTTTATTCCTACGGAGTCTGTATAATACGCATAGTAGGCATCGGCATAGCCGCCAAATTTAAAGGAGGCTGTAGTGTCTTTAAGCTGGGCAAGGCCTGAGAAGCAACAAAGAAACAAGGCGAAGACAGCAACGTGTATTTTAAAAGAAAAGTCTTTACGGGTTGAAATCATATCTTATCCAAAATGATTCTGAATACCCTGCATTTCATGACTCACATCATAAAATTACAGAACGGTGCACAGCCTCTTTTTTCAAAGATAAAATTATTTTGTGAGTATGCTAATTTGCCCGGATTACAGCCTGAACAGCATTGCAAAGATGATTCTGTTCTCCGCTTTCTCCAGATCAGGTGCCCAGTTGGAAGGTAAAGGAGTGGTTGTATATCCCGTGGGTGAGGTGACTCCGCCCGGACCGGCAAAATAATCCACACTTGCTTCCCGGTGTACCCATTCAAGGCGGAATTCCACGCTTTGATTTGGCATCCAGCAGATATTTGTAGAGCAATCCCATGCACTGAACTGATCACCCGGATTAGCACTGAAAGGATGTGTCCCTTCTGTTTGTGTAGGGTTTACAGGATTCGGCAAAGGACTTGCATCTCCTGTCGGATAGAGCACCAGATACCTTCCCGGATTTGTCATCACACCTCCTCCGAAGGTCCATGCGAATTTATTTTTGTGAAACCATATCCTTCCATAGAACATGGCGCTCATAAAATTTTGTGCAGGGCCCAGCACAGGATCCGATGTAAATCCATTCACCCCATCTCCTTTTTCATCCCCAATATCACCGGTTAAAGAGAAAGCAACACGACTCACGCCCTTAGCTTTAGGCCTGTTATAGAGCCGTACCAGCATGCTGTTGTCGGAATGGAAACGATGCCTTCCGGGCAGGCCTGCTGCATCAGCCCCATAATAATCATTGGTCAGGATTTTAAAGTATTCTTTGGGGCTCCATGTTATATTACCACCGAAGCCGGGCATTTCATTGAACATACCATAGCTCTGCCAGCCGTTGATAAGCCACAGTTCTATTTTCAAGGTGTTAGAAGGAAAGATCTGTGTACGCACACCATTGAAAAACCAGGGGGTATTATCGGATGTAAAGGAAGCCTGGTATTCCCAGTTTTCACACTGGTAATAGGAATTCAATCCTACATACGACATGAACATACCGGCATCCACATTGATTCCATGCATCACATTGAAATGATATCCTCCGTATGCTTCGCTTATATAACGGTATTCATCAGCCAGTTTATACTGACCCCTGTAAGGGCTGAAATCGTTTCGGGGTACAATCGTGGAGCGGGTCCCGAACTGGGTAAGAATTCTTCCTCTGGCACCGTTGTAATTGAATTCACCTCCGATAACGGCCGCAGAGACTTCCATTTCATTATTCCTGGCCAGGGCCGTAGATCCTACAACAGTGTGATCGTTCGGATTATTGCCTGAAAAGGTGCAGTTGGCATCAACCATAATGATTCCTGTAACATACTTGCTGCTGAGAACAGCCGAATCTCTGCGGTCCGAACCATTTTGCCAGGTTTGATCCTGACCTTCGAAGGGGACTTGTGATTTAACGGAGTCCTTTTGAGCCAGAGCGGCAATTGTTAATGAAAAGAAAGAGAAAGAGAGTAATAGTATTTTCATAGAGCTATTTTAGATCCGGCAAATATAATGAAAAGGTACCGCTTGTGTTGGGATACTCTGTTGATACATACCAAACCGGAATTTGCGTAAAAGACTCCGAATGCTTATTTTCGGATAATGTCTTCCCAGCTATTTTCTGACGACCGCATGCTTCAAAATATTCTTGCCCGTGAGCAGGAAATTGAACGGCTAGCCGATCCGTATGCCCGGGTGGATGCATTGAATGCTTTCTGTCTGGATTTTATGGACAGTATGGAATTTACAGAACGGTGTTTTGAAAAGGTTCAGCAGTGTGCCGGGCTGCTTGAAACAATTGATTATCCGAAAGGCAAGGCCTGGAATACAATGCATCTTGCTTCTTACTATTGGGCCAAAGCTGATCCTGATGCTTCGCTGGCCTGCTGTGACAAGGTACTTACCTTGTTTAAGGGAGTGGTTGATCCGGAAGGGGTTTCTTATTGCAAGCAGTTGCAAGCCATTAACCATATCTATAAGGGCAACTATCAGGATGCTTTTCAGGCTGCTTTTGAAGCTGTCAGGAAGACTGAGAAACGTGCTCCCTCGCTCATGAAATGCTGGGCTGTATTCGGACTCGGTGTTCTCTATTCGGAAACCCGCGATCTGGTTTCGGCCCGGACTAATTTTGAACAAGCCCTTAATGCTGCAAGAGAAATCAATCATTCCTATGGTATAGCACGTTCACTGTGTACCCTCGGCGGACTGATTGTCGCTGAAGGAAACCAGGAAGAAGGACGAAGGATGATTTTAGAATCGGTGGATAAGTTCAGGGAGATCGGTCATCGTATAGGCCTCAGCAGAGCCCTGAATGATCTGGGTGTATTGTGCCGAACACAGAAGAATTATGCTGAAGCAGAGCGCTACCTTCAGGAAAGTTTTGAAATACGCAGAGCACTCGGTCACAAACAGGGGCAGATTACTTCTGCTTTTGAACTTGGGCAACTGTTACTTTGCAAAGAAGAGTTCAAAGCATCGACAGACTGGCTTCTGTCTGCTCTGAAACTTGCCGAAGAAGTGAATGCACGTTCCAAAGCTTATGCCATACACAAAGCCCTTGCTTCCGCTTACAAAGGGATGGGTGAAATGAGTAAGGCTTTTTCCCATCTTGAACATTATGTGGAAATACAGGCTCAGGTTCTCGGTCAGGAAACAGCACGTAAACTCCGGGAAATGGAAACCCGTATTGTCGCCGAAAAAGCCGAAAAGGAAGCTGAAATAGAACGCCTGAAAAATGTGGAACTAAAAAATGCCCACGATGCACTGTCGGAAAAGAACAAGGATATTTTCGAAAGTCTTCAATATGCCCGTTATCTTCAAACGGCTATTCTCACTTCTTCCGCTCATATCAGGGAACAGCTGAAGGACAGCTTTGTTTTTTACCGGCCCAAAGATGTAGTGGCCGGTGATTTTTACTGGCTTGAACATGACAACAAAAGCGGGAAGATATTTATTGCCGCAGCCGATTGTACAGGACATGGAGTACCGGGAGCCATTGTCAGCATTGTCTGTTCAGATGCACTGAACCGGGCTGTAAGGGAAAGCGGGGAAAGCGACCCCGGACGTATACTTGACCTGAGCAGGGAGCTCATCGTTCAGGCTTTTGGAAAAAGTCCTGTAAACCTGCGCGACGGGATGGATATTTCCATTTGTACTATCAATCCCTCCAACGGGAAGGTACAATGGGCAGGCGCTAACAGTCCGCTTTGGTATACCCGGCAAGGGGAAATGCTTGAATTAATACCTGACAAACAACCCGCCGGCTTTGCAGAACATGCAAAATCTTTTACCACCCATTCTATTTCTCCTGATAAGGGAGAATGTCTTTATCTTTTCAGCGATGGTTTTGCTGATCAGTTCGGAGGTGAAAAGGGAAAGAAATTCAAATACCGCCAGTTAAAGGAACTCCTCCTTTCCAATGCCCACCTCTCCATGGAGGAACAAAGTGAGAAGCTTGCAAAAGTTTTCGATGACTGGAAAGGGCCTCTGGCACAGACAGACGATGTATTGGTGGTTGGAATACGGCTGTAGTCCGAATCTCCCTATATTTACCCTGCTGACAAAAAGCTACTTACCAACTCAAGGGCAGAACCCCTGGCATCCATTACAGGCTATGAAACACCTCCTTCCCTATGTATTGTTCCTGTTTCTTGTCTCTGCCACCCAGGCACAAAACCACCTTATAGATTCTCTGCAAAGGCTGCTGCTGTCGGAAAAAGAGGACAGCAATAAGGTGAATACCCTCAATAAGGTGAGTGAATATTTATGGAAGAGCGGTCAATACGATACCTCTCTTGTTTATTCCACCCTGGCCGAAAAGCTTTCAGAACACCTGCATTTTAAAAGAGGTGAATCGGCTTCCTATATAAACGAAGGCATTGCCTTTGATGCACATGGTGATTATCCTAAGGCCCTGAGTTACGGATTCAAGGCATTGACGGCAGACCAGGAAAGGGGTGATAAAAAGGGAATTGCCATTGCCTGTAACAATATTGCCAATACATATTATGCACAGGGCAATTTTACAAAAGCACAGGATTATTACCTAAAAGCATTGGCGACAGATCAGGAAATTGAAAATAAAAAGGGAATGGCTACCGACAATGGTAACCTTGGCAATACCTGTGCTTCTCAGGGCAACTATGCCAAAGCTCTGGAGTATGATCTGAACGCCATCAGACTAAGCACCGAAATAGGCGATAATGACGGTGTGGCACGCAACCTGGGCAATACAGGTATTATCTATTACAGCCAGGGGAACTACCGTAAAGCACTCGAATGTTATTTCAAGGCATTGGAGATGGACAGAAAAAGCTCCAACAAAACCCAGGTCGCCGACGATATGATTCATATCGGCAGCATTTATATTGATCAGGGTTATTCGGAAAAGGCCCTTGAATACTATTTAAAGGCATTGGCTATAAATCAGGCAAACGGTGATAAAGCAGGAATAGGAAATTGTTTAGGCAATATCGGAATTATATATGCCAACAAAGGTCAGGCTGATTCGGCCCTGAAATTTGACCAGCAAGCCCTGAGCATAGCCCGGGATATAGGAGACCGGGATGGTGTCGGAGTCAATCTCTGCGGGATAGGTACGATATACCGCGACAAGGGTGATGCCACTCTGGCACTCGACTATTATTTCAAGGCATTACCTATCGTAAGGGAAATCGGCGATAAACGTTTTGTCATATCCTCTCTGGCAAATATCGGAAGCACTTATCTGAACCTGAAAAATTATAAACTGGCGAAGACTTACCTCGACTCAGCCCTTACCCTCTCTCTTGAAATCAATGAAAAAGATGAAACCCCTTTTATCTATACCAATCTGGCTGTGCTTGACAGCGCTACCGGTAATTATAAAAAAGCACTGGAAGATTACCGTAAATATCTGGTATGCCGAGACAGCATGGTTAACCGGGAAAATGTAAAAAAGATTGCCCGTATGGAAGTGAGTTTTGATTATCAGCGAAGGGAAGATTCACTCAGTACAGCACAGGATAAAGCAAATATTATCAGAACAGCAGAGATTAACAGAAAGAGTATCATCACCACCACCTCTGTGGTCATCTCCGCCCTGTCGGTTATACTTGCCTTGTTACTGATTAACAGACAGCTGATTAAGCGTAAAAAAGACAAGCTTCTTTTTGAAAAGAATATTCAATTGTCAGAAAAAGAAAAAGATCTGTTGAAACTTGAGAAACAGAGAACGGAAGATGAACTGGCCAATGCCAAACTTATGCTGAACGGTTATATACAAAACCTGGTTGAAAAGAATGAATTGCTGGAACAGTTTAAAACGGATGTGGAGCATCTTAAAAATATCAAGGCCAGGGAAATAGACGAAAACAGGGTGGAGCATCTGGAGCGCTTAAATAAAGCCACCATTCTTACCGAGGAAGACTGGAATAAATTCAAAGCCCTTTTTGAACAGGCTTATAAAGGCTTTTTTATTCGTCTGAAAGAGAAACTGCCGGATCTGACCCAGGCCGAAATACGGCTGATTTGTCTGACCAAACTAAAACTGGAAACCAAACAGATGGCAGGTATTCTTGGAATATCTGCTGATACCATTAAAAAAGCCCGGTACCGGCTTCGTAAAAAGCTGAACTTATCAGAAGAAGACAGCATAGACGATATTGTTGTATCTATCTGACAATCAATCGGGATTTCACTTGTCCACCCTTTTGTCTACCCGCTTTATTTGTATGCCCCAAACAATATCTTCACTTTTACACAGGCTAAGCCCTCAACCCTTAAAAAACCTGTTTCATGAAAACCGTACCGGAATTACTCCATCTTTATGAAGACTTTTTTACCAAACTGGGTGCTAAAATCAATACCAACCCCAATGATCCTGCAGTACGCAGCGAAGATTATGTTAATCCTGCTGATGCTGAAATCGATGCCTTCGAAAAACAGTTCAAAATATACGTTCCTGCCGATATAAGAGAGTTCTGGAAATCCATCGGGAAGGTATACAGTGCTTTTGATGATGACGATACTACAGGCTGGTCGGCCGGATGGGATTTTATGTCCTTAAAGGAGTATCTGATACGCGATACCCCTAAGCTGAGGGAACTGGCTAAAGCCTATGAAGACGGAGATCCCATCAAAAAACTGCATGAAACAGGTGTACAATTAACCTCTGAAGAGCCTATTTTGCTTTTTAATACGGATTCAAAGACAAAACAAGGGAATATACACTGGATTTGTTACGATGGTTCACCCCTGGCAGATGCCATTACGTCTGACTTTCGCACCTTTCTTGAACATTGGCTGGCAGCAGGTTGTTTTCATCATGGGAATAAAGAGGCTTACCTGGAAATTGTAAAAGACATAGTGCCTGTCAGAATTCCAGTGAAGGATAATTTATGGATTCAGTACTATGATAAAATATACAACAGTGGCCCGACTGAGGAAGAACAAAAGGCAAAGGATGCTCTTGGAGCAGAAGTGGAAGCCGCCTATGGAGAGGTGAATGAAGGTATTGCGTTGTGGAGAAACGGGGAAGAAAAAGAAGCTATTGCTTTGTTCAAAAAAGCGTTTGACACAGCCCGGCGGGGTAAAGAAGATTATCTGGCCAACAGGGCTATAGAAACCTGGGCCAATCTTTGCGGGGAGTCGGACCGCCCGCAGGAAAGCATTAAAATATTGCGGGACTATCTGAATACCGATACGTATGCCGGGAAAACCGATGCTTCGGCCTGGGCATTGCTGGGCCAGTATCATTACGAAACCGGCAAACTCAAAGAAGGCCTGGAGCTTTGTAACCATGCCATCACGGTTGATCCAGCTCTGCCCATAGCTTATTATTCACGCGCCTGCGCGCATGTACGCCTGAAAAATTACAAGGAAGCTTTAGCCGATATCATTAAAACAACCCAATTGCATTCCCCTTTTAAGGAGCAGATAGGTGCCGATAATGACTTCGTCCCACTGAGAGATATGTCCGAGTTTAAAAAAGCCATCAGTTAAACCAACATAACAATACATATAAAACCAATTTCCCTGCCATGAAAAAACAAACCATCGCTCTTTGCCTTGCTTTCTTCGCATTCTTTTCTGCATCGCTTGCACAAATGACCCTAATCCGCGTTGAAGTGAACGGGAAAATCGGATTCGGCTATCCTGATCCGTATAAGAAAGATAACAACGGTTATCCGGTGGCCGGATCCATTATCATTCCGGCAATCTATGACGAAACAACCGGTTTTGCTGAAACTACAGAAGGTCTGGCC
>JBIOHC010000010.1:0-96181 GCA_044448685.1 Bacteroidia bacterium | reverse complement strand
TATTATACTATTAACTATTATATAGTAGTATTAATTACTATTATTAAGATGAAATACGATTCGGATCAATCCGAAGGATCTGGCATAAAATGGTTGAAAATCAGGTTTGTTCATCCTTTCCAAAGCCCTTATCTTTGTACCTAAATCTGAACCATGTCATCCTTTCAACCCGAAGAGTTACTTGCTCAAAGCATTCTAAGTACTGACCTGAAAGCGATTGCCAGCAAAGTATTTGAAGGCAGACGCATCACTGTTGAAGAAGGCATTCTGCTGTATACAAAAGGAGATCTTTCTTTTCTGGGCATACTGGGCAATTATGTAAGGGAGAAGAAGCATGAGGATCTGACCTATTTTAACCGTAATTTTCATATAGAGCCTACCAATATCTGTGTGTTTGACTGTAAATTCTGTTCCTATTCCAGGCTTCTGAAACAAAAAGAGGGTTCCTGGGAACTGGGTACGGAACAAATGCTTGATATTGTACGGAAATATGAAGCTCAGCCCGTGACTGAAGTTCATATTGTAGGGGGTGTTCACCCCAAAATGGGACTTGATTTCTTCACCGACCTTTTCCGGAAGATAAAAATACTGCGTCCCGGACTCCATATCAAGGCATTTACCCCGGTGGAAATGGAATATATGTTCCGCAAGGCAAAGGTGAGTTATAAGGAAGGGCTGCAGATCCTGAAAGACAGTGGACTGGAATCCATGCCCGGAGGCGGAGCCGAGATATTCGACGAAAAAGTCAGAGCAGAAATATGTGAAGATAAATGCACCTCTGCCCAATGGCTGGAAATACATGAAACAGCGCATGGAATAGGTATACCATCCAATGCGACGATGCTGTACGGGCATGTCGAAACTTTTGCACACCGTATTGATCATATGAACAGGCTGAGGGAGCTACAGGACCGCACACAGGGGTTCAATACTTTTATTCCTTTAAAATTCCGGAACAAAGACAACCAAATGTCTCATATTTCTGAATGTTCGGTCATAGAAGACCTGAAGAATTATGCTGTGTCCCGCATCTTTCTGGATAATTTTGCACACATCAAGGCGTATTGGCCAATGATAGGGCGCATGACTACACAGCTGAGCCTGCATTTCGGAGTGGATGATATTGATGGAACAATTGACGACACCACTAAAATCTATTCCATGGCCGGCTCGGAAGAGCAGAATCCATCCCTTAGTACCGCTCAGCTTGTACAGCTGGTCAAACAAGCCGGAAGGCATCCTGTTGAAAGGGATACCCTTTACGGAGTGGTGAAAGATTATGCGGAACATGATTTTTCAATGGATCTTGTATAATCCGGATCAAATCTTTACTTTTGAAGCAATAACAAGGGCAAAAAGCCCTGGAGCATGATTCCCTTCTCTGAATACAGTCTCCTGTTTTAACAATTTAGAACTTTTTCTTATCAAGCAACAAGACTTCCTGATGGAATACAACACCCAGCAACCAAAGCTCCTCATGAGCGAGTATGGTCGCAACATTCAGAAAATGATCAATTTCGCCATGGCCCTTGAAAACAGGGATGAGCGCAACCATGCAGCTCAGGCTATCATTTCAATAATGGGACAACTGAATCCTCACCTGCGTGATGTGACCGATTTCAAACACAAGCTGTGGGATCATCTTTTTATCATATCCGATTTTAAATTTGATGTGGACTCCCCCTATCCTAAGCCTACACCTGAAACATTTCAGACCAAGCCTGATAAGGTCGACTACCCTTCCCGTGATATACGTTACAAACATTACGGAAAAGCCGTTGAAGCCATGATACGCAAAGCAGTGGAGATGGAAGACGGAGATATGAAAACCGCCCTCGTAGAACAGCTTGCCCATATGATGAAACGTTTCTACCTCACCTGGAACCGTGATTCAGTAAATGATGAACTCATTGTGCAGCATATTGTGGAGCTTTCAAAAGGCAAGCTGAAACTGGCTGATAATTTCCGTTTTAAATACACCAACGATATCCTGGGCAAGGCTGCCAATTTCAATCAGCGAACCAGTGATGCTCCGCCTAAACCATTCAAGAAAAATTTCCAGAAAGGCGGCTTCCAGAAAAACAACCGGAACAACGGAGGTAAGTACAAAAATTTTAAAGGAAAGTAAGCGCGTCCTGTTATGGCAATTTTTGAAATCAACGGAGGTAAGAAACTAAAAGGCGAGCTCATCCCTCAGGGCGCTAAGAACGAAGCACTACAGGTTATTTCGGCAGTGCTGCTGACTCCTGAAAAAGTACATATCAGCAATGTCCCTGATATTATCGATGTCAACAAACTTATTGATCTGCTCCGTGAACTGGGCGTAAAAGTTGAAAAGACAGGACCTGAAGCATGGACCTTCCAGGCCGATAATGTCAATATTGATTATCTCAATTCCGAAACATTCCGTAAAAAAGGAGGAGGATTAAGAGGATCTGTAATGATCATCGGCCCACTGCTGAGCCGCTTTGGCAAAGGCTATATCTCCAAACCCGGAGGTGATAAGATAGGACGCCGCAGGCTGGATACACATTTTATTGGCTTCCAGGCGCTCGGTGCAAAATTCATTTACGACAGCAAATCAGAATTCTATAAAGTCGAAGCCAGCAACCTGCAAGGATGTTATATGCTGCTGGACGAAGCTTCCGTTACCGGAACTGCTAATATCGTCATGGCAGCTGTCATGGCCAAAGGCACTACCACCATTTACAATGCAGCCTGTGAGCCTTATCTGCAGCAGCTTTGCCGTATGCTCAACAGTATGGGCGCCAAAATAAGCGGAGTTGGTTCCAACCTGCTAACCATTGAAGGTGTTCAGTACCTCAGCGGTTGCGATCACCGCCTGCTGCCTGATATGATTGAAGTGGGCAGTTTCATAGGACTGGCAGCTATGACCCAAAGCGAAATAACGATCAAGAATGTCGGTTACGACCATCTGGGTATCATTCCCAATACATTTAAACGTTTGGGAATTAACCTGGAACGCCGGGGAGATGATATCTATATTCCGGAACAGGATGTATACGAAATAGACACCTTTATTGACGGATCCATATTAACCATAGCCGATGCCATCTGGCCCGGATTCACTCCCGACCTGCTCAGTATTGTACTTGTTGTTGCAACCCAGGCAAGGGGCAGCGTGCTTATTCACCAGAAAATGTTTGAAAGCCGCCTCTTTTTTGTCGATAAACTCATTGACATGGGAGCTCAGATCATACTCTGTGATCCTCACCGGGCTACCATTATCGGTCTTGGCAGGAAACAAAAACTACGTGCCATTTCCATGGCTTCGCCTGATATAAGAGCCGGTGTAGCCCTGCTGATCGCTGCCCTCAGTGCCGAAGGCAAGAGCGTAATTTACAATATCAACCAGATTGACCGTGGTTACCAGAATATTGATGCCCGCCTCCAGGCTCTTGGCGCGGATATTGTAAGGAAAGCTTAACTTAGACACAAGAAACAAGACAAACAAGGAACATGAAAAAAGCAAATATCTTCATAGCACTCGCAGCTGTAGCCTTCATAGGCATGAGCTTTATAGTGAAAAACACCGGTGTAACAACAGGAACCAATATAGGCGACAAGGCGCCGGAACTTAAATACAAGAGCCCGGATGATAAGGAACTGAGCCTTTCCAATCTGCATGGAAAACTCGTACTCATTGATTTCTGGGCTTCCTGGTGTGGCCCATGCAGGGGAGAAAATCCTAATGTTGTGGCAGCTTATAACAAGTATCACAATGCCAAATTCAAAGATGCCAAAGGTTTTGAAATCTACAGTGTATCACTCGACCAGAACAAAGACAGCTGGAAAAAGGCCGTTGCCAATGATAAACTAAACTGGCCCTATCATGTAAGTGATCTGGGAGGATGGGGTTCAGAAGGTGCCAAGATTTATGGTGTCACTTCCATCCCGATGAATTTCCTGATTGATAAAAACGGTATTATCATTGCCAAAGGTCTCCGTGGACCGGAACTGGATGCTGAAATTGAAAAGCATCTGGCAGCACAGAAATAATCCGCTGATTTTAAGTAGTTTAAAGACAGGATATCCGGAAACGGGTATCCTGTTTTAATTAAGAATACTTCATAACAACGCACAAAGACATTCTGGTCGCGGGAACAGACGTTACGGTCGCGGGAACAAACATTATGATCGTGGGAACAAACGTTATGGTCGCAGGAACAAACACTAGGATCGCGATACAAGAGACACGTCTTGTGTCTAAAGTCTGACCGAACTGCCAAATTACCCGCTTTCCTGTCAATTTGACTTTTATATCTTTGCTGGCAACATTATTGGTTAGGAAGGATCGTAAGGTTATCTTTGCCCGAAATTCTACCTTACTATTGATTTACAGATAATTACATACAAAACAAGCCATTTTGTTTAAGCGATTTAAAAAGATGAGTAAAGACGAAAAAGAAGTGCTGCAAAACAGCCAGGAAAACCAGGAAGATACGAGCGGGAATAAGGAGCAGGAAGCCACCCCGGAACCCAGCCCGGAGGACAAGATTAAAGAGCTGAACGACAGGTATCTGCGTTTATACTCCGAATTTGACAATTACAAGAAAAGGACTCAGCGTGAACGTATAGATCTGGTTAAGACTGCCGGTGAAGATATTTTCCGCTCCTTCCTGCCGGTTATTGATGATATAGAAAGGGCGTTGAAAGCGAATGATACAGCCAAAGACCTCAAAGCAGTTACAGAAGGCCTGCATCTGATACACCATAAATTCAGCCATTCACTCAGGCAAAAAGGTCTTGAACCTATTGATTCAATGGGTAAGGAATTCAATGTAGATCTGCATGAAGCAGTAACCAATATTCCGGCACCTACAGATGACCTCAAAGGCAAGGTTGTCGATGAACTTGAAAAAGGATATACCCTGAACGGGAAAGTGATTCGTTTCGCTAAAGTGGTGGTAGGAAGCTAAACCTGCCCCGATAATTTTTACTCATGAGCAAAAGAGATTATTACGAAATACTTAGCCTTGGCCGTAGTGCCGGTGATGATGAAATAAAAAAAGCCTATCGTAAGATGGCTATCAAATTCCATCCCGACAAAAACCCGGGGAACAAGGAAGCTGAAGAACATTTCAAGGAAGCAGCCGAAGCATACGAGGTGCTAAGTAACCGCGACAAGAGAGCCCGTTACGATCAGTTCGGACATGCCGGTGTAGGCGGTGCTGCAGGAGGAGGGCAAGGCGGTTTCGGAGGTATGAATATGGATGATATCTTCAGCCAGTTCGGAGATATCTTCGGTGGTCATTTCGGTGGTTTCAGCGGTGGAGGACAAAGAGGAGGACGGAGAGTGAACCGGGGTTCCAACCTGCGTGTAAAAGTTAAAATGACCCTGGAAGAAATTCTGAACGGGGTAGAGAAAAAAATAAAAGTCAACAAATTCATTCCCTGCGATCCCTGTAACGGTTCCGGAGCACACAGCGGGTCGGCTTATAGCCGTTGTACCACCTGCAATGGCTCGGGGCATGTAACCCGTATTCAGAATACGATTCTGGGTCAGATGCAAACCTCTTCTACCTGCCCGGCCTGCGGTGGTGAAGGGCAGATCATCACGGAGAAATGCAAACATTGTCACGGAGATGGTATTGTTAAAGGGGAAGATGTCATCACCCTTAACATCCCGGCGGGAGTTTCAGAGGGCATGCAACTCAGTGTAAGCGGCAAAGGCAATGCAGGGCCGAGAAGCGGAGTTCCCGGCGATCTCATTATTCAGATCGAAGAAGCCGAACATGAACACCTCATACGCGAAGGAAATAATCTTATCTATAATCTCTTTATCAATTTTGCCGAAGCTGCCCTGGGTACCAGTGTAGAGATTCCTACCCTGGAGGGTAAGGCCAAAATAAAGATTGATTCCGGAACACAGGGAGGAAAACTGCTTCGTCTTAAAAACAAAGGACTCCCAAGCCTGGAACATTATGGCAAGGGCGATCTCATCGTCAATATCAATATCTGGACCCCTCAGCATCTGAGCTCGGAAGAGAAAAAACTTATGGAAAAACTCCGGGATTCCGATAATTTCAAACCACATCCGGGCAAAAAAGACAGGGGATTCTTTGACAGGATGAAAGAGTATTTCGAATAAGCACCACCCTCCTACCATGCGATTCAGAGATTTATTTGTGTCACCCCTTCGGGGTTTCGTGTTTTTTTATCTCAATTTTTCTATAATTATGCCTGCCCTTCGGGCTTTCTTGTTTTCTGAATAACCCCGAAGGGGTGAAATAATTATAGAACAGCAGATCATGAATGAATCAAAACCCCGAAGGGGTGACACAATTTACCCAAAAGGTTAAAGCAATAGGAATCAGCAGTTTTTGAACATTGGTCCTCAGTCACGAACTACCAGGTTTGTAATTAACTTCGTATTTTAGCACCCTGAATCAACACCCTTATGTCTTCACTCCTTTCAGTCCAAAACGTAAGTAAACAATTCCAGGACTACAAGGCACTTGATCGGGTCAGTCTGGAAGTTCCGGAAGGGACTATCTTCGGATTGCTGGGCCCGAACGGAGCCGGAAAAACAACCCTGATACGTATCATCAACCAGATTACGGGCCCTGACAGCGGGGAAGTTTTGCTGAAAGGGAAAAAGCTTCAACCCGATGATATTGCACAGATTGGTTACCTGCCGGAAGAACGGGGTTTATACCGTAAAATGGAAGTTGGAGAACAGGCTCTGTACCTTGCCCGCCTCAAAGGTCTGAGCAAGGCAGAAGCCATGAAAAGGCTGAAATACTGGTTTGAGAAATTCGAGATACAAAGCTGGTGGAAGAAAAAAGTGGAAGAGCTGAGCAAAGGAATGGCTCAGAAAGTGCAGTTCATTGTCACCGTCCTTCACGAACCATCCCTTATTATCCTCGATGAACCTTTCAGCGGATTCGACCCTATCAATGCCAACCTGATTAAAAATGAAATCCTCGAATTAAAAGCAAAGGGTAGTACGATCATTTTTTCCACCCATGCCATGCCATCCGTAGAGGAGTTATGCAATCACATCGCACTTATCAATAAGGGTCAGAAAATTCTGGACGGATCGGTGAAGGAAATCCGTACCCAGTATAAGACCCATACATGGGAACTGGTTTTTGAAGGCAATATGATGGCTTTCACACATAATCTGTGGACCGGGGCTGAGCTGATTGATAAAAGAGAAGAAGACGGACTTATCCATGCCCGTATAAAGCTGAATGGCAAGACTTCCATCAATGACATCCTTACCTCCGTACTGCCCCATATAACCCTTCACGGGCTTAGGGAAATCATACCCAGTATGAATGAGATTTTTATATCCTGTGTCAAAGGAACCAACGAAGTTATGAACGAATCATTTACTGAATAATGGGAAAAATCGGATTGATCATACGGAGGGAGTATATGACACGGGTGAAGAAAAAATCCTTTATCATTCTCACCCTGCTTGGCCCTGTACTCTGGGCCGGTATTGTACTTGTACCCGCATTTTTGAACGACGCAGCTGAGTCACTGAAACATGTTTATGTTGTAGATGACACACGATTATACTATGATATTTTTCAGGATAACCCCAAAGTGAAATTCGATACAACGTTTTATGATCAGCCTATCGGTAAGGTAAGGGAAATGTTTAAGAATGATGAAGATGCCATTGTCCTTCATATTAACAAAGAAGTGCTGACAGCGAGAATGGTTACAGTCTATTCCAAAAATCAGCCCAATGTCAATATAACTTCACTGATTTCCATTACCATTGCCAGCGAATTGCAAAGGGATCTGCTGAAAGTCAATCACCTCGACAAAAGTTTCGTTGATGAATACATCAAGCCTGTCAATGTCGCTTCGGCCAAAATAGAAAGCGGGCAGGTAAGCAATACAGCAGCGACATTTTATGTGGCGTTTGCCCTGGGTATGATCACTTATTTTTTCATCTTCGTTTACGCCTCTCAGGTCATGAGAGGGGTTATAGAGGAGAAAACCAGCCGTGTCATCGAAGTTATCATTTCCTCTGTCAAGCCCTTCCAGCTGATGATGGGAAAAATCATCGGTATTGCTATGGTTGGTCTTACTCAATTCCTGCTTTGGGTATTCCTTTCCGGTACAGTCATTACCCCTCTGACCGGATATATTCTCACTGAAAAACATTACAAAGAAATTTCCGGTCCGGAGCATTCCAAACATGAAGTCAAAACCAATACACAAATTGCCGATCCGGGCCAGACAAGGTTTAGCCGGATCTGGGATTTCTTTGCCCACAGCGGATGGAGCGAAGTCGTACTATGCTTTATCTTCTATTTCCTGGTCGGCTATCTCCTCTATGCGGCTATTTTTGCAGCTGTAGGCTCTGCTGTTGATTCGGAAACGGATACACAACAGTTCATGCTGCCGGTGACCATCCCCCTCATTTTATCCATCAGCATGTCGGGTGTTGTACTTACCAACCCCGACGGGCCTGTGGCTTTCTGGTTCTCCATGATCCCGCTCACCTCACCGGTAGTGATGATGATGAGGCTCCCGTATGGAGTCCCGCCCTGGCAGATGATACTTTCCATGACATTGCTTCTTGCCGGATTCTTTGTCACTACCTGGCTGGCTGCCCGTATTTACAGAACCGGAATATTGATGTATGGAAAAAAATCAAGCTGGAAAGAATTAGGGAAATGGTTGTTTTATAAAGGATGAAGAAAATTTAAGATTTATGATTTGAGATTTATGATTAATAATCAAAATCTTAAATCATAATTCATAAATCATAAATTAATTATGCGTTTAGCGATCATCGACTTAGGCACCAATACATTTAACCTACTCATTGCCGAAAAGCATAGTGATGGAAGCCACCGCATTCTTTTTAAAACCAAAGTAGCATCCAAACTTGGCGAAGGAGGTATAAACGATGGAATTATCCGTCCTGCGGCCTTTCAGCGTGGTATGCATGCCCTGAAAGGGTATAAGGAAAAGATGGATAGCCTGGAAGTCGGGACGGTGTATGCATTTGCCACATCAGCCATACGGAGCGCGACAAACGGAGCTGAATTCGTACAAGAAGTAAAATCCCAAACCGGAATAGAAATACAGATAATCAGTGGGGACAGAGAAGCGGAGCTGATCTATTACGGAGTGAGGAATGCCGTAAAAATGCAGGATACCTATTCCCTCATCATGGATGTCGGAGGAGGAAGTACGGAGTTTATTATTGCCAACAAACACCGTATTATCTGGAAAAGGAGTTTTGACCTTGGGGCTGCCCGTCTTCTGGCCAGTTATCATGAAAGTGATCCGATAACCGTTGTAGAAATTGAAAGACTCAGGGCTCACCTCCTCCGGGAATTATTGCCTTTGTTTGATGCCGTGAACACCTACCCGGTGATGGAACTCATAGGCTCTTCAGGTTCTTTCGATTCCCTGGCCGAAATGATTGCCCACCGCTTCAATCATTTCCATACCCTGGAAGGAAAGACAGAATACCGCTTTAATCTCGATCATACAGAAGAAATCTATAAACTCATTGTACATTCCACCCGTGCTGAACGCCTGAAAATGAAAGGCCTTATTGAAATGAGGGTAGATATGATTGTTGTCTCCTCCATTTTTGTCCGCCTCGTCCTGACCGAACTGGATCTTATCCATATGCGTCTTTCCACTTACTCCCTCAAAGAAGGAGCGCTGTGGGAGCTGCTGCATAAAGGCACTTTAGCCTGAATATGCATCGACTTCGCTCAGCATGACATTTGTACATGTCACTTCGAGCGAAGTCGGGAAGTGCCATCTTTTTCTTGTTAAAATATCCCCCTCCCTTAAACCAAACCCTCCTTTCTGCGTCTTAACTTCATAAAAGGACGCTGATGCAAATTCTATTGAAACCTATATTGTTTTTTCTAACAATCATTTTTTTGATTTGCATGATCCTTCCGCATCCATTCCGAAAGCAACATTCAAGGTGATGTGATAGCCTGGGGTTGGCGCTATCCTCATCTGCCCCCTCTTTCCTTCCGGGAAGGGGGGATTTTTTTGAACAAATGATCAGCAGCTGATTCCCAAGCATCGAAATGAGTAATTTAGCGTTCCTATACTTGCTGACAATACAATGAACGCTAATTACCTGGACGAACTGAATGATATACAGCGGGAAGCTGTATTGTGCACAAAAGGGCCTGTCATGATCGTTGCCGGAGCTGGTTCCGGAAAGACAAGAGTTCTTACCTACCGTGTAGCCCATCTGATTCACGAAGGCATTGATCCCTTTAATATCCTGGCTCTTACCTTTACCAATAAAGCAGCCCGGGAAATGAAAGAACGTATTTCCCGTATCGTTCCTGAAAGTGAAGCCCGTAACCTGTGGATGGGAACCTTCCATTCTGTCTTTGCCCGTATCCTCCGTACCGAAGCCACTGTACTGGGTTACCCTAGCAATTTCACCATATACGATACGGACGACAGCAAGAACCTTATCAAGGATATCCTCAAGGAATTAGGACTGGATGAAAAAATCTACAAACCCGGTCTGGTCTATAACCGAATATCAGCTGCTAAAAACAACCTGATCTCCGCACAGGCTTATGCTATGAATAATACCATTGCTGATGAAGACAGGCAAAGCGGCAAGCCTAAACTGAACCAGATTTATGAGCGCTATAGCCGGCGCTGCTTCAAAGCAGGAGCAATGGATTTTGACGATCTGTTGTTCAATACCAATATTCTTTTTAAGAATAACGGGAATATTTTACTGAAGTATCAGAACAAATTCCGCTATATCATGGTGGATGAGTATCAGGATACCAATTTCAGCCAGTATGTAATTGTCAAGCAGCTTGCTGCCCGTTTCGAAAATATCTGTGTGGTCGGTGATGATGCACAAAGTATATATTCTTTCCGCGGAGCCAATATCCAGAACATCCTGAATTTCGAAAAGGATTATCCGGATATGAAAACATTTAAGCTGGAACAGAATTACCGCTCTACCCAGAATATTGTCAAGGCTGCAAACAGCATTATTGCAAAAAATAAAGATCAGATAGAAAAAAAGGTCTGGACTTCGAATACAGACGGAGAGCGGATAGTGCTCATGAAAGCCAATACCGATAATGAAGAAGGTCAGCTTGTAGCCCGATCCATTTTCGAAACCAAGATGAACAATCAGGCGCATAATAAAGCCTTTGCCATTCTGTACCGGACCAATGCACAAAGCCGTGCAATGGAAGAAGCCCTGCGTAAAATGAATATCCCCTATCGTATTTACGGTGGGTTATCGTTTTATCAGCGTAAGGAAGTCAAGGATCTGCTTGCTTATTTCCGTCTGGCTATCAATATGCATGATGAGGAAAGCCTGAAAAGAGTCATCAACTGCCCTGCCCGGGGTATAGGTGACACTACACTTCAAAAACTCATGCTGGCTGCCACTGATCATGATGTGAGTATCTGGACTATCCTGGATAACATGGGGGAGTTCAATCTCAGCCTGAATTCAGGTACGATGAGTAAGCTGCATGATTTTGTCGTAATGGTGAAGAATTTCAATGCCTCTGTTCACAGTCAGAATGCCTATGAACTCGGAATGAATATAGCCAACAGCTGCGGCCTGCTCCGTGAATTGTATACCGACAAAACACCGGAAGGAGTAAGTCGTTACGAGAATATACAGGAGTTATTAAACGGGCTTAAAGAGTTTACGGAAAAAGGGGTGAACAGGATTGAGCTGCCTGATGATCTGGAACCTGAAGAGAGTCAAGACACAAGAATCAAGACACAAGACACAAGCTTGTCATCCGAAACGTCAGTGAAGGATGAAGCTTCAGCGGAGGCGGGGGAATTAGTTTTTGATGAACCCGTTTCAGAAGAGCCAGAAGCTGAAAGAGAAGCTGGCGATGCTGTCAAACCCAAACACCTGAATGAATTTATGCAGGATATTGCCTTGCTGACTGATTCGGACAAGCAGAATGATAAAGAAAATGCCGACAAGGTATCCCTCATGACAATACATGCGGCCAAGGGATTGGAATTCCCTTATGTATATATCGTAGGCCTGGAAGAGAATCTCTTCCCATCACAAATGGCCCTCAATTCACGAATCGATCTGGAAGAGGAGCGCAGGCTTTTTTATGTGGCCCTTACCCGTGCTGAAAAACAGGCCTTCCTGAGCTATTCCATTACACGTTACCGCTGGGGCAACCTCGTTGCCTGCGAACCCAGTCGTTTTATTGAGGAAATTGAGGATGAATTCATTGAATTCAGCGCTTCTGTGCTGCGTGAAAAGCCATCCACGGCTCCACGGGGATTCGGTGTTCCACAGCGAGCACGGAACAGCCAGGCAGGGGATAAAGAAGAAATTTATACAAAGGCTACCGCTCCGGTGGTTAAGAAAAATCTGGTCAAGCTCAATACGGCTGTGAACAGTTCCGGGACAGCTTATGACAATTCACACCTCCAAAGCCTTGCAAGCGGAATGACGGTCATGCACGAACGTTTTGGCAAAGGTACCGTAACCCAGATGGAAGGCGAATTCCCCAACAGCAAGGCTACCATTCATTTCGAGACAGTTGGGACAAAACAACTGCTGATTAAATTTGCGAAGCTGAATATTGTCGGTTAGACCCCTTATAAACATTCGACCCCTTCTCGGTCGTACAATTAGGATTTCCACAACCTCTGCTGAATTCGGATCCAGACCAGCACACAGGGAACCGCAATAAAGGAATAAGGCGCTATGTAATTCTGCCTCCAGCTGAGCGGAAAGAGATCACTGTTGGCATTACTCGTTACCAGAATGACAAGGGCAAGAAACAAATAATCCACCCAATTCTTTTTTTCAAGTGCCACAAACCAAACAGCAACACCGGCAATAGCGATGATATACGTAGGCGATTCAGCCATGGTATTGAAAATGACAACATAAATAAGAAGGGAAGCCAGCATAAGCTGCTGGAACAAAGCTTCCGCGTACCGTTTGAAACGCAACAAAGGAAGAAGTGTTATCAGCAATCCGCCAATTTGTACAAACACAAACGGAATAAGGATGTGAAACCAATACGTCATTATCCCCAATATACTCAGCTGATGCTTTACCGGACAGGATGTCAGTGCATTGAACCAGGCCACATATTGTTTCAGCAAGCATTCCATCGTAGTGCCCAGCCAGGGTAGAATGATCAGCAGTGCGCACCAGAAGGTCATGGAAAAAATAAAACGCAGTTTGCGTGGATAGAAAAGAAATAGGACCGCTGCTGCCAGTCCATAAAATTTCGTGAAGGCGCAAAGCGACAGACACAATGCTGCCAGAAATGGTTTTTCTTTCTTCAGCAATCCGATTGCCAGGAAAATAAATCCGGCAATGAGCGGATTACTCTGACAATTCTGTGTTGAAACTAGCCACCCCAGGTACATAATCAGCAGACCGGTGATACGACCGGAAACAGGCCGACCGTAGGCCTTTGAAAAATAAATATAGCCTCCTGACAGGAGAGCCGTATTGAGCAGATTCCAGATTATTAGCCCGGCAAGGTCAGGTAAATAGGAAAAAGCTCCGGCCAGGAAGGCAAATGCCGGACTGTACCGGAATACATCTTCATACAATGTATTGTAATATTCATACAGGCTCCAGCCACGGTGCAGGTTAATAACCGGACGGGAAAAAACAAGGTAATTATTGTAATGTCCGGAATAATATGCCTGCAAGCTCAGACCGATGGCACTGATGAGGTAGAAGACAACCACCGTGCGTATCGTGATCCATGGATAAAACAGGTATGGTTTTTCTTCTTTCATGGTTTTGACATACCCTGTTCCTGCTCACAATAGACTGAACTAAGTATAAAGTTACTGTGAAGTTTAAGCCCGGTCAGCAGTTTTTCCAGTTTCTGAAGCAGTATCAGCCCATCCGGTTTGCGCGTATACCAGGGCATAGTATAAGCGCTCAGGTTCGTAAATTCCCAGGGGTGAAAATACAGATGCAGAAAATGTTCCGTTCTGAGCAGTTCCAGGCAAGCCCTGCTGTAATACCCGGATGGCAATACCTTGAAGCTTATCCAGAAAAGAGGAATACGGAGGCGGGAAGTTACGGAAGCAGGTAGATTGATAAGACCGGTACGGAAAGGCAGGCGGGGTTTATCCCTGTTATCATACCTTCCCGGAATCCATGCCGGGTTGAGTGATGACTGGTACAGATAACCGGCATCCTGCAGCACTGTTTCTGAAACGGGAGCCAGACGCGGGCTTCGAAAACCCCACACTGTTTTTCCGGTTATTTCTTCCAGCACTTTTTTGGACGAAGCAATATCATTTTCAGTAAAGGAAGAATGGGTATAGCTATGGGAAGCAATTTCGTGTGTCTTAGCCATTTCCATGATCAGTTCCGGATGAGCCAGGGCAAAAACAGCTGTAGTATAAAAGGTGGCTTTAATATCCAGCTTACGGAGCAATTCCAGAATCAGCAGCAGACCTTCATAGCTCTGACCAATCTTAGTTTCCGGGTCCAGCTTCTGACCGTATTCTTCCGGGATATCAAATTCTTCCAGATCAAAACTCAGCAGGGTTTTATTCATCATAGCAGCCCCGGATTCCATTAACAATAATTTTCAGGAGGCTCCAGAACATGCCAACGGAATCACTGATCACACTTACATTTGAAGGATAGTTCTGATGACTCTCATCAACGCGGGCTGGGATAAGTCCAATGCTGTATCCTTTGCGCCGGGCTATATAGAGCAGCTCGGCATCAAAAGCGAAATCACGGATACGGAAGAGGCGAAAAAGGTTTTTTCCTGCTTCTTTACGGAACCCTTTAATACCGGCCTGGGTGTCGGTATACGGCATGCGAAGCAAAATCCTGACAAGGCGGTTAAAGCTTTCACCGGCTATCATCCGTTTCACATTCCGGAGGTGTTTTTCGCCCAGGTTGCGGTTACCGATTGCGACATCATGTTTTTCCAGCGATTCGACCAGGAGCAGCAGGTGGTCAAGGGAATAAGCCAGGTCTCCATCGGTAAAACAGATGAGCTCGGTGTTCGCCTGTTCCATACCGACTTTCAGGGCTGCGGCTTTTCCCTGGTTTATTGGCATATCAAGCAATTTCATGCCTGGGTTGCCTTCAATAGAACTTCGGATCAGATCACCGGTAAGATCGGAAGATCCGTCATTGATGAATACAAAATAATAATCCGGATGGCTGGCCGAAAACTCCTGTACTGCAGTAATCATCAGGGGTATTATTCCTGATTCATTATATACAGGTATCAAGACGGTGGTGCGAAACAAGGGGGTTGACCCGTTTTGTATCATGTGCCTGAATAAGCAATCGTATCTTAATCCCAGCCCGATGCAAGCACATCGGCAATATGCATGGTCTTGATGGTCTTGTTGTTTTTCTTAATGTATCCGTCCAGATGCATAAGGCAGGAAATGTCGGTCGATATGATATACTCTGCTCCCGCTTCTTCTGCATTCTTCACTTTCTGCTCGCCCATACCCACGGCAATACTTTCATACTTCACCGAAAAAGTTCCTCCGAAACCGCAACATACTTCCGAATCCTTCATTTCTTTTAATTCCAGCCCTCTTACTTTCTCGAGCAGGATACGGGGCTCCCTTTTTATCCCGTATTCCCTCAGGGCCGCACAGGAATCATGATAGGTTGCCACCCCGTTGAGTTTGGCTCCCAGATCTGTAATCTTAAGCACATTGACCATAAAATCTGTAAACTCAAACAGATTTTTCTGGAGGCTCTTCAACTCATTGTGAAGGGCTGAATTGTGGAACATATCGGGGTAATAATTTTTTACCATACCTACACAGGAAGCAGAAGGGCAAACGATATAACGATCGTTCTGGAATTCACGGATAAACTTCTCCCCTACTTCCCGGGCTGCATCCTGGTAGCCTGCATTGAAAGCCGGCTGTCCGCAACAGGTCTGCTCCGGGTTATAATTCACCCCGCATCCGACCCTTTCCAGCACTTTCACCATATTCAGGCCCGTTTCAGGAAAAACCTGATCAATGAAACAGGGAATAAAAATATCTACAATCATACTTCTGTGGCTTTTGATTTTGGGACAGTCAAAAGTAATATAAAACCCACTACGAAGAAGGCAATGAGGGCTAAAATCGAGTTTCGCATACTTCCGGTAACACGTTCAATGACTCCTACAGAAAGCATGCCGATCACAATACCTATCTTTTCACATACATCAAAAAAGCTAAAATAAGAGGCATGGTCCTGTGTTTCAGGCAGGAGTTTGGAATAGGTTGAACGGGAAAGACTTTGAATACCACCCATCACCAATCCTACCAGAGCCGCTACCACATAAAACTGATTCGGGGTATAGACCCATAAAAAGGTACCCAGACAAATCCCCACCCAGATAAAGATGGCTACACCCAATGCCTTGATATTCCCTATCAATCCTGAAAGACGGGAAAAAAGCACGGAACCCAGCACCCCTACAAACTGAATGACCAATACGGCAATAATGAGATTACCCCGTTCCTTTTCGGGAAATATTTCCTTGTTGGCAAAAAAGACAGCAATGATCATGACTGTCTGAACACCCATACTATACACAAAGAAAGATCCGAGATAACGTTTCAAGTATTTGTTTCCCTTGAGCTCTATCCAAACCATGCGAAGCTCCTGAAATCCTTTCAGGATTGAACTGCCTTCAGGTTTGCGTCCATAAACATTATTGGGAAGCCGGGCAAAGGTGATCTGGGCAAATCCTATCCACCAAACTGCAACCGAAATGAAAGACCATGCGGCATATTGGCTTCCTGCTACTTTTATAAAGATCAGATTCAGGATCAAAAGAATAGAGCTTCCTATATATCCCAGTGAAAATCCTTTGGCACTTACTCTGTCATGATCAGCAGGTTCGGCAACTTCGGGTAAAAAGGCATTGTAAAATACCAGACTTCCCCAAAAGCCAACACTGGAAAATAAAACCGACAATAGGCTTAAGCCCAGATGCTCCTGATTGAAAAAGTAGAGAGAAGCACAGGAAAGAGAACCCATATAGCAGAAGAACATCATGAACTTCCGTTTGCTTCCTGTATAATCGGCAATACCTGATAACAGAGGTGTGGAAAAAGAAACGATTAGAAAAGAAAGCGCTACCACAT
Source organism: Bacteroidia bacterium (assembly GCA_044448685.1). GTDB lineage: Bacteria > Bacteroidota > Bacteroidia > Palsa-965 > Palsa-965 > Palsa-965. Next base: position 79,072 of record JBIOHC010000010.1, on the reverse strand, counting down.
AATCGTACAGCTCGGTATTATGAAAGCGGATACCCAGCATACTCACCATATCCGTCTTTATACCGTTTTCCGTTAAGCCTGTATTCGCTTCATAAAACAAAGGAAAGATAGCCGTCGTAATTACAAGCGGATAAGCAGAATTGGCCCAGTCGTAAAAAGCCCAGGCATTTATTGTTTTCTTGTCACCCTTTACTAGCATAGGATAAAAATAAGTCCATATTCAGGCCCCTATATTACAGAAAAAAGTAAATATCAACAGGTTATGAACCTATATCAGCCCTGGAATAAGTTTTATTTGCAGGATACATGCTGTTCCCTACTTTTGTTCAACCAAGAAAAAAACCGATCACCCCTATGAAAGCATATGTTTTTCCGGGCCAGGGATCCCAGTTTCCGGGTATGGCCAAAGAGTTGTATGAGCAAAATGATGTTGCCAGAGAGTTGCTGGAAAAAGCCAATGATATACTTGGATTCTGCATTACCGATATCATGTTCAGCGGTACAGAGGAAGCCCTGAAACAAACCAATGTAACACAGCCTGCCATATTTCTTCATTCAGTAGCCCTTGCCAAAACCCTTGGTGAAACCTTCAAGCCTCAGATGGTTGCAGGCCACTCACTGGGCGAATTCAGCGCCCTGGTTGGCAACGGATGTATGGCTTTTGAAGATGCCCTTGTGCTCGTTTCCAAACGGGCAGGAGCCATGCAGAAAGCCTGTGAACTCCAGCCTTCGGCTATGGCAGCGATCCTGAATCTGGATGATACGATCATTGAAAATATTTGTGCGGATATTACCCGGGAAGGGGAAATAGTCGTTGCAGCCAATTATAACTGTCCCGGTCAGCTGGTTATTTCAGGCTCCGTAAAAGGAGTGGAGATAGCCTGTGAACGAATGAAAGCTGCCGGAGCCAAAAGAGCCCTTATCCTGCCTGTAGGTGGTGCATTCCACTCCCCCCTGATGGAACCTGCCCGTATAGAACTTGAAGCAGCCATACGCCAAACCAAATTCGAACAGCCCCTCTGCCCTGTTTATCAGAATGTCACAGCAAAGGCGGTAATTGATCCGGAAGAAATCAAGAAGAACCTTGTTGCCCAGCTCACCGCTCCTGTACGCTGGACACAGACTATGCAACAGATGATTGCCGACGGCGCCACAAGCTTTACAGAGGTTGGTCCGGGTAAAGTATTGCAGGGCCTGGTCAAAAAGGTCAATAAAGAGATGGAAGCCCAGAGCGCCTGAACAATAATCACAGCCTGAAAACGTTATTCAGTACATGAAAAGAGCCTTTGCCTTCCTTTCTTTGATGGTCCTTACACTCCAATGCCAAAGCCAGTTTTTTCAGAGCATTGGGGTTAACGGCGGATTGACCATGGCCCGTGAAATCTGGAAGGTTGACAATACATCCCCAAGCCCTTATTATTTCAATGACCCCCAAAAATGGAAGTACAGCTGGAATGCAGCCGTAACTTTCGAGTTCATCAACAGTGAAATCTGGAGATGGGATTCGGAAATACAATACAATAATAAGGGTGGCATTGATGTTGACAAGACCCATAACAACAAAAAGCTCGGTATCAACCCAACCCACCTGTGCTGGAACAATTACCTCAAATACAGGTTCGACGCCTATCAGGGAGTACCTTACGTTTTCGCCGGTCCTAGGCTGGAATACGTATTACAAAGCAGCAGCAATTCCCCTCCTGTACAAAGAGGTAATTTCAACAAGATCCAGATCACTCCGGCTGTGGGAGCAGGGTGGGAATTCATCACCTATGGAATTGTAAAACCGTTTATAGAAGCCATTTACAACCCCGATCCTACGTTTATGATTCCTTCTTATCATGTGCTCGATCTTAAGCTGTACAACCAGGCTATCGAACTCCGTGCCGGAATACGGATAGAGATCAGAAGCGGAAAGGAAACCTGTCCACGTGCCCTGATATAGTAACGCAACATTCCTTTCCATACCTTTATCAGGCATTTGAAAAAGACAGGCAGTATACTCCTCTTTCTTATCCTTGCCGGAATGACCCCGGCACAGCATACACTGTACCTCCACCCACAACCCGGAACAGATATACATCTGTTCGATTATAAACAGAAAGTACGTAATAAGGCTGAAGCCCGGAAAGAGCTTAACAACTTTCTTAAAAATCTGTACGACCAGGCCTTCCTCCTGGCAAGTTACGACAGCATACATTCAGACTCCTTACAAACCAATGCCTGGATAAGGTGTGGGAAAAAGTATACCTGGGCGAGGCTTGGCAAAGGCAATGTGGATGAAGGATTGCTCAATGAGATAGGGTTCCGGGAAAAATATTTCACCGGAAAGCCCATTCACTATGCAGAGCTCAGACGGATGGAAGAAAAACTGCTGCGCTCCTGCGAAAATAACGGATATCCTTTTGCCGAAATACGCCTCGACAGTATACATATCAGCGGAGATGAGCTCTTTGCCAGTTTAAAGCTCAGTAAAAACAAACTTGTTCGTATCGACAGTGTCGTCATCAAGGGTAATCCGAAAATTGCACCTGTTTATATATACAGCGCCCTGGGCATTAAACCCGGAGACTTGTATAACGAAAGCCGTATTGCAGGCATAGAAGCCAGGCTGAGAGAGATTCCCTTTGTAAAATCTATCAAACCGTATGAAGTAATCTTCACCGACAAATCGACCACGCTTTATCTGTATCTGGATAAGAAAAAAGCCAGTCAGCTCGATGGAATCCTGGGCCTTGCTCCTGACCCGCTTACCGGCAAAGTCACCTTTACAGGTGATGCCCGTATCAAGCTTCTGAATTTTTTTAACCGGGGTGATCTGATAGATCTGAACTGGAAAAAACTCCCATCCCAGGCCCAAAGCCTGAATCTCAAACTGGCTTATCCTTATATTCTTTCCAGCCCTTTCGGCATTGCCTACACCCTCAACATTTTCAAGAAAGACACGACATACCTCGATGCAACCCAGCAGGTAGACCTGAGTTACCTGATCAGCAAAGGAAATGTGTTTAAAATATTCGTCAACAACAAAAGCTCCAGCCTTCTTTCTACTTCAGGGCTTATGAATATCACCACCCTGCCGGTATATGCAGATGTCAATTCCCTCACGTATGGTCTTGGCTTCAGCAGCGCCAGGCTTGATTACCGTTTAAACCCGCGTAAAGGATATACATTCAGTATAGCAGCCGGGGCCGGTGACAAAACCATACGTCAGAATGCCAACGTAAATCCTCTGGTATATGAGAATCTGAAACTCAAAAGCACACAGTATAATGCCGACCTGCTGGCTGAATACTATTACAATCTGAAAGGACGAAATGTAATCAAAACCGCACTCAGAGGATCCTTTCTGTCGGCCGACAATATGTTCCAGAATGAACTGTTCCGCATCGGCGGGCTTCAGAATCTGAGAGGGTTTGATGAAGAAAGTATTTATGCTTCGACCTATGGTATTTTCACACTCGAATACCATTACATCCTGGATCAGAACTCCTACCTCTTTGCCTTTGGTGACGGCTCCTGGTATGAAAATTCCAGCATCAACAAATATGTGCATGATAACCCGTTTGGAGTTGGTGCAGGAATAACATTTGATACCAAGACCGGTATTTTCAGCATCAGTTATGCCGTTGGTAAACAGTTTGACAACCCCTTCAGCCTTAAATCAGGGAAGATCAATTTCGGGTTTCTGAGTTTGTTTTGAAGGATGGAACGCAGATTTTTATGATTATTATGATTAACGGAGATTCCAATCATAATTAATCATAAGGATCATAATAATCAGCGGTCTATCACGTAAGATTGATGCTGATTAATCCCCGCTTCTTACTACCTTTATCCTTTGCAATCATTCTATGAATATCCTCTTCCTCCTGCTCGGATTAGTACTTGGCCTGGTCATAGGCTGGCTCTTATTCCGCAAGGAAAAAGATACCACCGCCACTGCCGTTCTCCAGACCCGTCTCGATGCCACATCATTACAGTATGCCAGGCTGGAAACTGAACTCCGTGACCTGAAAGCAACTGCCTCCGCCGAGCTGCTGGCCGAAAAAGAAAAGCTTGGCACAGAAATAACCCGCCTTACCCGCAGCCTCCATGAGAGTGAACTTATCCTGGCCCGGGATCGTCAGGATCTGGTAGCCCAGAAAGAGAATCTGGAGAATATGCGTAAGGAGCTGGATACCATTCATAAAAAATATACCACAGAGTTTGAGGTTATTGCCAGCAAAATTCTGGAAGAAAAAAGCGCCAAATTCACAGAACAGAACAGGACCAATCTGGATATTATCCTGAACCCGCTCAAGGAACGTATCAAGGATTTTGAAATCAAGGTTGACAAGACCTATAAAGCCGAATCGGATGAACGTATTTCCCTGAAAACGGAAATCAAAAATCTGGTGGAACTCAATACCAAGATCAGTCAGGAAGCCAATAACCTGGCTACCGCACTGAAGGGCGATAACAAAATGCAGGGTAACTGGGGTGAGGTGATTCTTGAAAAAATACTGGAACGCTCCGGCCTCGAAAAAGGACGTGAATACCTGACACAGGCTCAAACCAGCAATGTGGATGGAGATACAATACGCCCGGATGTAGTGGTATTGCTGCCCGATGACAAACACCTGATCATTGACTCCAAGGTTTCCCTGATAGCCTATGAAGCACTGGTAAATGCCCCGGATGAGGATACCCGTCAAAAATTCATGAAGTCACATCTGGAATCCCTCCGTGCCCATATCAAAGGACTGGGTGATAAAAAATATGACACATCACTGGCATTCAATACTCCCGACTTTGTCCTTTTGTTCCTCCCCATAGAATCTTCCTTCTCCATCGCCATACAGGCCGATAATGACCTGTTCAACTATGCCTGGGATAAGAAGGTGGTGCTCGTAAGTCCTTCCACACTCCTGGCTACCCTGCGTACCATTGCAAGCATGTGGAAGCAAGCCAAACAAACTGCCAATGCCATGCAGATTGCAGAAGAAGGAGGACGATTGTATGATAAATTTGTAGGATTTGTAGAAGATCTTATTGCCGTAGGCCGTAAAATGGATGAAGCCAAAGGTCAGTATGGGGAAGCCATGAAGAAACTGAGTGATGGAACCGGAAATCTCGTTGGCAGGGCCGAAAAAATGCGTAAACTGGGAGCTAAAGTGAGTAAACTATTGCCTCCCAAACTAGTCGAACGTACTGAAAGCGATGAACAAGCCGGAAACGTCTAAAAGACCACTGAAACCATGAATAAGCTCCTTTCCTTACTTTTTATCATAGCTTGCCTGGCTTCCTGCGAAGCCCCCCAACGGGTTGAGCGTATGGATCATTCCTTTCTGTACAGCAAAAACATGGGCCAGCTGCATCCTCAGTTCAATATCTATCACCTGAGCGAGACCAGCTCCCAGCTCGACTTTCTCATTGATGCTTCCGAACTCCAGTATGCCCGCAAAGGTGCTGATTCCGTACGCAGGGCTTATGTTAAAATTGCCATGACCCTTCATTCCAAATTCGAAACAGATGATGTGCTCGATAGTATCAGCTCTGTTCTTACCGATGTATCCCAGGGCAATAATGACAAATTCATTCATGGGGAGATGAAGTTCAAAGCCACCTATCCCAATACCTATTACCTCCAGGTCAATGTAACGGACCTTAACCGTAAAACCATATACCGCAATTACCTGTTTGTTGACAAACGAAATAAACACAACGCCCAGAATTTTTTGCTTCTCTCGGATGAAGGAAGGGAATTTTTCGGAAATGTGATAGGCAGCAAGGATAAGGTTCAGATCCTCTGCAGCGACCCTCAGGTTACACACTATTACGTGAAATATTACAAGAACAGGGTGCACCTGCCGGGCCCTCCCTTTTCCCTCAAATATGTACCCCCTTCTATGAACCACCGCCCTGACAGTATTTATACCATGGGAATCCCCGGAGGGGAAGGTGTTAGCTTTCGTAAACAAGGATTGTATTTCATTCAGACTGATTCCAGCAAGAGCGAAGGACTAACCTTGTTCCGTTTTTATGACGGCTATCCGGATGTGACCACCCCCGAACTGCTTGTTAATTCTCTGCGTTATGTCAGCAATAAGGATGAATTCGACAAGCTGCATGCCAGCACGAATAAGAAAGAGGCAGCTGATAAATACTGGCTAGACCTGGCCGGCAATGAAGACAGAGCCAAAGAGCTCATCAGCCAGTATTATAACAGGGTTCAGGATGCCAACCGCTTTTTCGGAAGTTATACAGAAGGGTGGAGAACTGACCGTGGCCTTATCTACCTCATTTTCGGCCCTCCTCCTACCGTACATAAAACAGCCAGTACAGAATCCTGGATATACAGCGGAAAGCATTATGCTTCCTATTTAACATTTACCTTTGTACACCAGGAAAACAAGTTTACCGGTAATGACTTTATCCTGAACCGGGATCCTGCTTTCAAAGCCCCCTGGTATAAGGCTGTGGAAGCCTGGAGACAGGGAAGGGTTTATTCTGAATAATTTATGATTTATGAATCACGATTTAAGATTCAAAAAAATCACATAATCAGCAATCGCGTAAATCATAAATCTTAAATCATAAATTCACATAAATGTTACCACCTAAAGATTACGATAATACCTTACTCTACGGATTAAGAGCCATCAAGGAAGCAGTATTATCGGGTAAGGAATTTGACAGGGTATTTGTACAGAAAGGATTGAAAAGTGAAATCTTCGGAGAGCTGAGGCGATTACTGGAAGATCATAATATACCTTACCAGTTTGTCCCGACAGAGAAACTTAACAGGGTTACCAATAACCGTAACCACCAGGGTATTGTAGCCTTTATATCCCATATCCTCTACCACAAAGTGGAAGATGTGTTACCCGGTATTTTTGAAGACGGAAAAACCCCGCTAATCCTGGTGCTTGACCGGATCACGGATGTACGAAACTTTGGAGCTATCTGCCGTACAGCCGAATGTGCCGGAGTGCAGGCTGTCGTGATACCGGCTCACGGAGCCGCACAGGTCAACGGTGATGCCATGAAGGCTTCTGCCGGAGCCTTGCATACCATACCTGTTTGCAGGGAACCTAATCTCAAGACAGCCATTGCTTACCTTAAAGAATGCGGACTGAAAATCGTTTCCATCACAGAGAAAGCCAGCGATTATTATCCTGCCGCCGACTATTCAGGGCCTACAGCCTTTATTCTCGGTTCGGAAGAAGACGGTATTTCACCTGAATATATCAAGAACAGCGATGCCAGGGTAAAGATCCCTATGAACGGAAAGATAGAATCACTTAATGTTTCTGTAGCTGCAGGTATCGTTCTGTTTGAAGCAGTTAAACAACGTACAGGAAAATGAAGAAAAGAGTACTCTTTTATTTATTCGGCGTATCCTCCACCCTGCTCAATGCACAGGATACCGCTTCCTGCCAGTTTATGAAGCAGCGTATGACGGCTCATGAAAAGCTGGCTTCCCATCCTTCTGTCCTGGCATCTAATCTGAGAAGTGACACGGTGGATATTCTGAAATACACCATCAGTCTCAACATCACCGATTTCACGACGGATACATTAAGAGGAAATACCTCCATACGTTTTGCACCCAAACTGAACGGTATTAAAACGCTCAGTCTGGATCTGCTTCATATGAAGATCGATTCCCTGCATATAGGAGCTGCAAGCATTGCGTCAACCTATAACGACACCTTGATTATCTGTAAGCTTCCCGTAACTCTGAATACAACAGATACGGCAGTGATCACTGTGTACTACCATGGGAAACCCAAAATAGATGCATCCGGATGGGGAGGATTTTATTTTCAACCTCCCTTTGCCTATAACCTGGGTGTAGGCTTCGCAGCCAACCCGCATAACTACGGAAGAGTCTGGTACCCTTGTTTCGACAATTTTGTGGAAAGGGCCGTATATGAATTCAATATCAGTACCAATGCCGGTAAGATTGCTTATTGCAACGGACTGCTTGCCCATGATACCACAGATGGCTCCGGCCTGCGTACCCGTAAATGGGTGCTGAACAAAACCATCCCTTCTTATCTGGCTTGTGTGGCTGTGGCTCCATTCACCCAGGTCAATATGACATTCGCATCTCTGACCGGTCCCAAACCTGTCGTTATTGCTGCTATTCCAGGCGATACAGTCAATATGAAGAACTCTTTTATCCACCTCCCCAATGCCTTTGCCGGATTTGAATCCAGATACGGACCTTACAGATGGGATAAGGTGGGCTATTCCCTTGTTCCTTTCAGTTCAGGAGCTATGGAGCATGCCAGTAATATCACTTTCCCAAAAGCTTTTGCCAACGGAACAACAACGTATGAAAGTCAGCTGATGGCTCATGAACTCAGTCACCACTGGTTCGGTGATCTCGTTACCTGCAACACAGAAGGGGATATGTGGCTCAATGAAGGATGGGCAACCTATTCACAGTATATTTTTATGGAAAATGTATACGGATATCCTGCCTACCTGGCTCAGGTTGTAGGATACCATGATGATGTATTGCATTACGCCAACTGGAAAGAAGGAGGGTATCTTGCTGTGTCGGGTGTTCCTCATGCTTATACTTATGGAGACCATGTATACCACAAAGGAGGAGATGTGGCCCATACGCTGCGCAGCTATATGGGCGACTCCCTCTTCTTCCTGGGTCTCAAATACCATCTCAGCAACCGTCCTTTTCAAAGCAGCAGCAGTACCGATTTCATGAACGACCTGATTGCCGGAACAGGTCTTGGCAATATTCAGGATTTCTTTAACGGGTGGGTCTTCAATCCGGGATGGCCTCATTTTTCCGTGGATTCTTTTTCAGTACTTCCAAACGGATCCAATTTTGATATAACTATTTATGTTCGTCAGCGTCTTACAGGAGCTCCGGCATTTTTCAAACAGGTTCCCCTTGCACTCAGTTTGAATGACAGCCTCCTGCATTCAAGCATTCAACATATAATTGTAAACGGGCAGTACAGTACGTTTCATTTCACCGTTCCTTTCCGGCCTTCCTATGCCGGACTGAATCTGGATGATAAAATAAGCCATGCTGTAACTGCCGACAGACATTATATCAGTTCCACCAGCCCTTATTTCAATAGCCAGCTCCGGGGACGTATGCTGGTTACTGCAACCAATGCTTCCATCTCCACTGATTCGGCGTGGATCTGTGTAGAACATAACTATACTACTCCTGATCCTTTCAAAACAGGAGGCAGGCCCTATCTCCTGTCTCCAAACCGCTATTGGAAAGTAGACGGTCTGTTCCCTGCTACCTTTAATGCCACAGGCCAGATCACCTATGACGGCCGGGCCATCACTTCCGGAGGAGGAGGAAGTCTGGATAATAACCTTCTTACCACAACGAATCTGGAAGACAGTGTTGTCCTCCTCTACCGCCCGAACACGGCTGCTGACTGGATGCTGGATACCGGTATCATTAAAAATGAAGGAAGCCTGACCGACAAATACGGGATTATCACGATCCGGCATCTACACAAAGGTGAGTATGTCCTGGCCCTGAAAGGTTTTTATACCGGGATAACTGAAAATACCGTTCCTCCACAGCCGGCTATTCATATATGGCCTAACCCGGCTTCTGATCGTTTTTCGGTTGAGTTAAAAGATATTCTTGTGCCCAACGGAGGAATCGATATCCGGGTTCATGACATGCAGGGAAGACTTGTCCATACTGAAAAAGTGCTAAGCAGCGGCTTCTCACTCAATGCTTCCGGGTGGACTAACGGAGTCTATTTCCTTTCTGTTTACAGCAATGGAAGGCCTGCGGGGCATACGAGGCTGGTTGTTCTCAGATAAGCATGCCTCGACTCCGCCCGGCATGACATATTATTCCTACATGTCATTTCGAGCGAAGCCGAGAAATGGAACCAACAGAATAAGCTTATCTTTGCCTCTCAAATGACCACCGCAACCCGCAAACTGACCCCTTCTGTTTCCCTGCTCGATGAAACAGCAGATTTGAAAAACACATCCGGCTTTACCCTGCACCTTATAGCTGGACCGGGAGTATGTTCGTTTGCCGTCTACCATAAAGCACAGAATAAATTCGTAGCGCTTGAAAGTTATCATCTGCAGCAGGCTCTGAATGCCGAAAGCCTGAGCAAAGCCCTTTCATCTCTCTTCAGGGATCATCCTGTATTAAGTCTTCCTTTCGAATCCGTCTGTATGGCTTATGACAGTGCACGTTCAACCCTGGTACCGGAAGCCCTCTACGATCCCGCGCAGGTTTCATCATATATAGGCTTTAACCATCCGGCCGAAGCCGGGGATGAAGTGATGACGGATGTACTTACTCAACTTGAAACACGGAATATTTACTATCTGCCTTCAGCGGTTAAGAAGGCAGTACAGGAGCGTTTTCCGAAAGCGAAGTTCCGTCACCCGGCCACCGCCCTGCTCGAAAGCCTGGTTCTGAAATACAAGAATGAATCCAAGCCCAAGCTGGTAGTACATATCTCCCTTTCTCATTTTGAAATAATTCTGTTTGAAGGAAAGAACCTGAAATTTTACAATACCTTCCGCCATCAGACCAGCGAAGATTTTATGTATTACCTGCTCTTTGTATGCGAACAGCTTAAGCTGAATCCGGAAACCCTTGAACTGATCCTGATAGGAGAAGTGGAAAAAAATTCAGCCATCTATTCCATGCTTTATAAATATGTGCGTACCATCCGTTTCGGAGAGCGCCCTGATGCCTTTACATACTGCCATCCGATGAATACATTGCCCGGACATTTTTATTCCACCTTGTTTTCACAGCAACTTCTCAGCTGATGCATATACGTATTATCAGCGGCACACATCGTGGCCGCAAAGCTTCAGCACCCAAAAGCCTTCCGGTAAGGCCTACGACCGACTTCGCCAAGGAAAGCCTGTTCAATATCCTGGCTAACCACCTTGATTTTGAAGGTATCAAAGCTCTGGATCTGTTCAGCGGAACAGGTAATATATCTCTGGAGCTTGCATCCAGAGGAGCGGCTTCTGTTGTAGCAGTCGATAACAACCCCAAATGCTGCAGCTTCACCAAGGATACGGCGTTGGAATGGGGTCTTCAGGATATTATCCGGACCGTCAAGAGCAATGCGTTTGCATTTCTGAAAGGCATGGGTGGTCAGTATGACCTTATTTTCGCCGACCCCCCCTATGATATGAGCAATACAGCTGATGTACCTGCACTTGTCTTTGAACATAAACTCCTGGCTCCGGATGGAATCCTGGTGGTGGAACATGGTAAGGAAACAGACCTTAGCCTGGTACCCCATTTTGTCAGCAAAAGGACTTATGGAAATGTCAATTTCAGCCTGTTTCAATAATCATTACCTTGGTATCCTAAATCCGTTGTATGAAAAGAACAGCCGTCTTCCCGGGATCTTTTGATCCGGTTACAATAGGGCATGAAAGTATTGTCAGACGAGCCCTTCCCCTGTTTGATGAACTGATTATCGCTATCGGCGTCAACTCCAACAAGAGCTATTATTTTACGCTTGAACAAAGGCTGGCCTGGCTTAAACAGGTCTTCGGCAATGAGCCTAAAATAAGCATTACAAGCTTCAGCGGCCTGACCGTTCATTTCTGCAAAAAGCACAATGCCCAGTATATCCTCCGGGGAATCAGAACCGCTGCCGACTTCGAATTTGAAAAAGCCATTGCCCAGATGAATAAGGCCCAGGCCCCGGAAGTGGAAACAGTCTTTATTTTACCCGTAGCGGAGCTCAGCGCAATAAATTCAACCATTATCCGTGATATAGTACGTAACGGAGGCGATGCCAGCCCATATGTTCCGGCCGGGATCACCCTTACCTGAACCAGTACGCCCCACTGTGCCAAGAAACGTCCTTACTCTTCTTTTCCTGTTCCTTGCTGGCCTGTGCAGGCTTGAAGCACAGGTATCCATCAGAGGTTTTGCGAAAGCCTTTCCGGGTAAGGAGATACAGGCTTTTTATTACGAGGATTATATCACCTATACCCGCCATACGCTTGCATCGGATACCGTGAAACCTGATGGACAATTCAGCCTCGGCCTTGATCTGAAAGATACCCGGCGTATCTACCTCCTCTGCGAGCATGTCAAAGCTCCCATGTATGCCCAGTCCGGCAAAACATATGCGGTAAACTTTCCTTACAGGGATTCCAGCCGGTTTATCAATGAACATATAGACCAGGATGGAGATCTGATTTTTATTGACATGGATAAGACGGATCTGAACGGGCTGATTTTTGATTTCAATGATCACTTTGATGATTTCTGGAAGAAAAATTATCAGCACTTTGTGCTGAAGCAAATGCGTATCCCCCTCGATTCTTTCCGCCGCTCCATGAATACGGTGTATGAAAAGATTCAGAACCCTTATTTCCATTCCTATGTCGATTACAGTATAGCTTCCACGCGTGTGAGCACCCTGGAAAGCGAAAATTTCCTTTCCAAAGATTACCTCGACAAAAAACCTATTCTGTATTCCAGCTATGAATACATGGTTTTCTTCAATCAGTTTTTCGACAAGGCTTTTTATCAGTTTGCTCTCAGTCCAAAAGGACAGCCGGTGTACGATGCAATCAACGAAAGCGGAAGTCTCCCGGCATTACTCCTGGCCCTTAAACCCGTTAAATACATCAGCAATGATACCCTGCTGGAACTTTTTCTGCTGAAAGGGTTGTATGAAAACTATAACAACAAGGATTTCAAACAAGCCCGTATCCTTGGTATACTTGAACAGGCAACCAAACAAAGCAAGGTTGGTGCTCACCGTCTTATAGCCCGTAATATCATTGCTCATTTTACACAGCTTAAAAAAGGGTCGGCAGCCCCGGGCTTCACCCTGCCCGATCTGAACGGAAAGCCGGTAAAGCTGAGCGATTTCAAAGGGAAATATATTTACCTCAGCTTCGGCGCTTCGTGGTGTACAAGCTGTATCAGTGAATGGAAGATGATGGAAGATCTGCAAAAGAAATACCCCCTTTTCCGTCTGGTAACGATCCTGACAGATGAGCAGATAGTGGAGATGAAGAAATTATTAAAACAAAATCCGCATCTGAACTGGACCTTCCTGAATGCAGGGAGCAATGAGCAGGTAAAACATGATTATAATATCTTTTCCGTGCCCTACCATTATCTTATCAGCCCCAACGGAAAGATTATCCTTAGCCCTGCTCCGGGGCCTGCCGATGGTCTGGAGGAGATTTTCTACAAAATCACCCAGAATAAACAACCTAAGGTTGGAGATTGGTGATGATGTGTACGACCCTGAAAGGGTCGTACGATTATCGTAAAAACAGCTCTTCAATTGGCTCTATATCAAAAAAATCCCCAACTTTGACAGCCTTTTAACGGCTAACCATGAAGTCCCTTTTGTTTCGTCTGCTTTTTAATACATGCATTCTCCTTTCTGCTGCTCTTCCGGCTCAGGATCAAAAGAAGATAGACAGCCTGCTGAAGGCATTACCCTTATGCAAAGAAGATACCAACAAGGTCCATCTGCTTACAGACCTCAGTTGGGAAATAAGCTATAACAGCGCCAAAGATGGAATTGCTTATGCCGAACAGGCCCGTAAGCTGGCGGAGAAGCTGCAGTATATGCCTGGTCTCGCTCAGTCTTATCATGACCTGGGTGCCATCTATATCGATATGGGCGATTTTGATAAGGCAAACGATTTCCTGTACCGTGAGCTGAGACTGATTGAAGCCGGTAAAACACATATTACTGCCGGTGGATGCTATATTGAGCTTGGTATTCTGTATGCTTCCCAGAGTAATATACCCAAAGCCCTGCATTTCGATTCCCTGGCCCTGGCGCTTGACAAAAAACATAAAAATCTCAAAACCGAAGCTACCACCCTTATCAATATGGCCACCCTCTTTCAGCAAATGGGCGATTATGAAAAAGCCATGGAAATAAATCAGAGAGCCCTGGACGTTAATAAACATCTGAAACGAATAGAAGCCACCGGTTCTATTTATTGCAATATGGGCGAGCTTTGTATACACCTTAAGAGGTACAAAGAGGCCCTGAACTATATCACCCAGGGGCTTAACATCTACAAAAAAGAAAATCTTACCTATTCTCTTCCTGCTGCCTATTCCTCTATGGGCGATTATTATTTCCATACCGGAGACCCGGCCCGGTCCATCCCTTATTACGATTCTGCAATCTCCTGTCTGGTTAAAGCCGGACAGAAGGAGCAGCTTATGAATGTATACGGAGGTATCAGCGAGGCCTATGAAGCAAACCAGGATTATAAGAATGCCCATATTTACCACAAACTCTATTCAGCGCTTAAAGACACCCTGTTTAACGATAATAAGAACAAGGAGATCTCCAAAAATGAAATGCGTTATGAAGTTGACAAGCTGAAGATGGAGGAAGACAAGAAAGATACCATTGCAGCTCATGAACGCAGCCGGATGCGTATTATTATGTATGCCATGGTGCTGGTGATGGTGATATTGCTCGTTCTGGCCTTTATCCTGTACCGCAACTATATCCTCAAGAAAAAGAACAACCATCAGCTGGAAGAGAAAAATGCGGTGATTGAAGAAAAAAACAAAAGTATTACTGACAGTATCAACTATGCCAAACGTATCCAGACAGCTATCCTCCCTCCCGGAAAAACCATTAAAGAGCTCCTGCCCGAATCCTTTGTGCTTTTAAAACCCAAGGATATTGTAAGCGGAGATTTTTACTGGATGGGACAGGCAGCAGGCAAGGTCCTTTTCAGCGCAGTAGATTGTACTGGTCACGGAGTTCCGGGAGCATTGGTAAGTGTGGTTGCTTACAGCACCCTGAACCGCTGCCTGAAAGAATACCACCTCGATACACCTTCGGAGATCCTGGATAAGCTAAATATACTTGTACAGGAAGTGTTCGGACAAAGTGAAGATGAGGTCAAGGACGGAATGGATATGAGCCTGTGTTCCCTCGACCGTAAAGCCCGTATGCTCGAATATTCCGGTGCCAACAACCCGCTTTGGATTATACGCCGCCTGCCGGAAAACGGAACTACAACATATGCTCTGGAAGAAATCAAAGCCGACAAGCAGCCTATCGGGCAATATGACGGACATAAACCTTTCACCAATCACGTCATTCATCTGAACGAAGGAGATACCATTTATATCTTCTCCGATGGGTATGCCGATCAGTTCGGAGGTGAGAAAGGAAAGAAATTCAAATACAAAAAACTCCAGGAGCTGCTGTTATCCATTCAGGACAGGACTATGGCCGAGCAGGAAACCATGCTCCTGCATTCATTCAAAACCTGGCAGAACCAGCTTGAACAGGTCGATGATGTATTGATTATCGGTGTAAGAGTGTAAGCATACCCTCCACAAAGGCGCTCCAGCGGAAACGTTTTTTTTCTTCCTTCACACGTGCAGTGAAAGGCTCAGCTCTTTTATTGGAATAAAAATCAACGATGGCTGATGCAATGGCTCCGGCATCCACCGGCACTACATAACCGGCTTGTTTATCGGGGACGATCTCTGCCAGTCCGCCTACATCGGTAACCAGCATAGGCTTTTCAAAATGATAGGCAATCTGTGTCACCCCGCTCTGTGTGGCGCTTCGGTATGGCTGTACAATCAGATCGGAAGCACAGAAATAGTAACGTACATCTTCGGGAGCAATATAAGTGGTGTGCAGTATAACCCTGTCAGAAAGTTTATGTTTGGTAATGATCTCCTCATACAAAGCAGCATCTTCATAATATTCACCGGCAACAATAAGCTTTAGTGGCAGGCTTTTCAGCTTTGCCTCACCCATTGCTTCCAGAATCAGATCCAGACCTTTGTAGCGGCGAATAAAACCAAAGAAAAGGATATAGCGGTAAGCGGGATCCAGATTCAGATGCCTCAAAGCTTCTTCCCTTGCTATAGCTTCTCCGAACTGGTCATAGATAGGATGAGGAAGGTAAATCTTGTTGGGATTTGAGGTAAACAGACTCAGCTCATCCAGAACGGAACGTGACATAGCCACAAACCCATCGCATCCCTTTACAAAATAAGCGGTCAGCTGTTTATCCCCCATCCTCTTTTCATGGGGTATGACATTATCAGTAATGGCAATAACTTTCGACTGCTTTCTCAGCTTCCTGGCCATTGTACCCAGGCAGGGAGCCATGAAGGGCAGCCAGTAACGCATGATTACCAGATCGGGCTTTTCAGCTTTTATTCTAGCAGCAGCACTGAACCAGCTGAAAGGATTGACAGAGTTGATACAGGTAACGATATCCAGATCAGAAGGACCGGGTCCTGTTTCAAACTGAGTCTTTCCCGGAAACAGCAAGCCGGGATATTGAAGGGAAAAGGAATAGATCACGCAGGTATGTCCGGCTTTTGTCAGAGCCCTGCAAAGCGCCTCGTTGAAATTTGCTATGCCACCCCTGAGCGGATAGGCAGGGCCGACGAGGATGATCTTCATGCCGGAAGATTCTTTTTCTTCTCTATCAGGTATGTATTGCGATTCGGAGAAGTGCGGGCAATCATTTCGCCCAGGAACCCTGCCAGAAAGAACATGGTGCCGATGACCATACAGGAAAGTGCAATATAAAACGATGGACGCTCGGTGAGGAGCCTTGCCGGAACATGTGCGTACACATGATACAACTTCATGGCACCCAGATATACCGAAGCCATAAAGCCGACAAAGAACATCAGTGTACCCAATGTCCCGAAGAAATGCATGGGGCGTTTTCCGAAGCGTGAAACAAAGGTGATAGTCATCAGATCCAGGAAACCGTTTACAAAACGTTCCAGTCCGAATTTGCTGACTCCGTATTTACGTTCCTGGTGGTGTACTTCTTTCTCGGTAATCTTCGAGAAACCTGCCCATTTGGCTATCACCGGAATATAGCGGTGCATTTCTCCGTAAATCTCTATGGTCTTGATAACATCTTTGCGGTATGCTTTGAGGCCGCAGTTAAAATCGTGCAGCTCTATACCGCTCATTTTGCGCGTGGCAAAATTAAAGAGCTTGGTAGGTACCGTTTTCGTTATAGGGTCGTAGCGTTTTTTCTTCCATCCGCTGACAAGGTCCCATCCCCCATCGGTAATCATTTTATACAGTTCAGGAATCTCATCAGGGCTGTCCTGGAGATCAGCATCCATGGTGATGACCACATCGCCCTGAGCAGCTTCGAAGCCTGTATTGAGTCCGCCCGATTTACCGTAGTTACGTCTGAATTTTATACCCTTTATATTTGGATTTGTCACCGCCAGATTTTCAATAATCGTCCAGGAATTATCCTTGCTTCCGTCATCTACGAAAATGATTTCATAGCTGAAGTTATGAGCCTGCATAACTTTCGCAATCCATTCGCTCAGTTCAGGCAGGGATTCTTCTTCATTAAAAAGGGGAATGACAACAGAAATATTCATTGCTGAGGCTGGTCCAGAGTATCACTGAAAAGAGGAGGATCTTTGCGAATAAAGGCAGAGGATACAAGAGAAATAAGTGTTCCGATAATGGCGTAACCCAAAACAGTAAAGGCTGTCATCACACCGGGAGTCATAAACCTGCGGGACCATTTTTCGGCTGTTGCAATCTGATCACTGTTCAGACCTTGTGTTTCCCATTGAGCACGCATCTTATCCAGCATTTCTTCTACCAGATTCGGATTTATATATGACATATATACAAATACATATATACTGGCAAGGACACCCGCGAATACGGAAATCAATACCCCTGTACCCATACAAGGGCCATAGGAAAGATAACCACCGCGTGATTTATCCCTGTAATTGAGGGTCCCGATAACAATACCGGCACCCAGGAGAAGATAACCCAGGTAACGGGCCTTGCTTTCCGGGTTATTGGTTAGATTGAGGACCCCTGAGAGTATGATCAGCGTGACACCTGTCAAAGCACCGAAAATCAGGGCATTGCCCATTAAAGTTTGTTTCTTTTCCATGATTTATTATATACTGACACCAAATATAAAGATAAAATATAAGCCCCGGCTTTAAAAAAAACAAGGTGAATATCCACATAATTTGTAATTTTGGTGCGGGTAAGTCTTACACGACCAGCTCCTGTCAACTCCCCCAGATTGGGAACAAAGCAAGGGTACACGGTTGAGCGGTGCGATGTAAGTAGCTTACCCATTTTTTGTGCGCATAACTTTCCTCTCCTACGCTCTGAAACAGCGCATCTTAGCCCCCACTCTCTTTCCTGCACCACTTTCCCGGCTATGAAATAAGATGCACATAAAGCTATCCTGGAGGATAAAAACTGCGACGCATTTGCGACAAGAATCTACGACAGTAAACCACCTCTTTTTCGTAAATTTGGTTTATGCCCAGAATCCTTCTTATTCTTCTCCTGGTATGTGGGTTCAACCTAAACATTAGTGCTCAGAGAAATTTTTCAGATTCAACAAAATGGATCCTGGGAATAGGAGCTGGTCCTTCGAATGAATTCAGACAAATAGCGAGTACTCCGGAAAGCAAATTTCCGCAGGTCTTATCTCACCTGAATGCACAGACACCGAAAAACAGCATATTTGCTTCCTTCTTTTTTGACTTACGGGTTTACTCCACAAATTTCTACTTATGTACAGGCTTGAATTATGAAGACAAGGGCTTTAAAACAAATCAGGTTACAGATACCAGCTATTCTTATAATAAATATGGGGTCACAGGCGTGATACCTTATTCGCATTCTGAAATTTATCACTACCATTATTTTGGAGTACCCTTGCTTGTCAAATACAAGTTTACCTATAAGAAGCTTGGGCTCATTGTCGGGGGCGGACTGATATTGGAAGCCGGCTACTATTTGTACATGGATCGAACATCATCCATAACAATATTGGATAATACCGGAGGGTCTGTAGCCTCCAATAAAAGCTATGAAATGGATGCTACTTTGTCATACAGACTTAACAAGCATCTATTCGTGATGATACAGGGTATTTATTCACGCTGCCTGAATTACAAAGATTATGCAGGTTTTTATCCGAAAAATTCCTCTCTGGGTAATGTCTGGTGCAGGTTTTACTCTTTTGCCTTTCCTATCGGCATTGCATATAGAAAATGAAATTAGAATCTGGGTCCGATAATAGAGGAAGCTATTCGCTCTCTGCAAATGATTTTTTTGAAAACTCTCCTCCTATCTGCACAGATTGGCAATATAACCATCTCCTACCTGACACCTATTCCTGGGAGTTGAGCTGTAAGACTGAATGCGGTGGCAAGGTGACAGAGCATAAGCTCGCAGGTCGAGTAAAAATTGTAAAATAAGCCTGTGATGCATTTTACAAGATACCTACAAGACCAGAGACTTCTTTATCTTCCAAAAGTCAATGTGACCGGACATATGATAGACCAGGTTCGGAAAAGGTAATGCGAAGTGCCATATGTATCAGGATTCTAGACCTTGTCATTGTAACTCAGATCCTGAATGAAACCTGGAAGGATTGTAAGCAAAAGATTATTATGCAACAAAATACCGGCTCCCGCATTTAACATCAATCCTTCATTAAAACTATGATGCCAATGACTCTCTGACATGGTAGTATATTCGCTATTTACGGACTTCCAGTAGGTATAGGAATAGGTATTGGTTGGCAATTCTATCATCAATCCTCCAGTGGCAAACAGAACTAATTTCCCGAATCGGTGTCTGTAACACAAAGTCAAAGGAATAGAGAAGGACCGGTACACATATTCTTCCTTATATGTATACTTATCCGGTATCGAGGAATAACTTGTGCCGCTTAAGGAAGGAAAATATGAATAACTGGTATCCACTCTGTTGCTGACAAACCCCTTATCCTCGTAAATCAGTCCGCAACAGAGATACAAACCAGGCCTGGTCGTCTTGTACTCAAACACAACCCCAAGGGTAAATCCTGTCTTTGCTTTGTGGGAACTCACTTCATAAGCATCCCCATTGTTAGCTGTGGTATGATCAGCCAGTTTGATATTCCTGTATTCATATGTAGGTCCACCTGTGAGTCCTGTAAGCCATTGGGAAGAATCAATGCTTTGTGAATGTAACATGGCAGGCAGCAGAAAGAGGAACAACAAAAGACAATAATGTCGCAACACAGCCAAATGATTCATATGACATTTATCAAACCAGTGCTAAAAAAAATCTTTAAAATTTACTCATCATGATTGATATACATTAAATATAAGCAAATCCACGCCGAACTAAAGTTCATTCTTATCCGGTATCTTTAATCGAGGATTTCTCCTGAACAAAACAATCATCATAAAACCCATATAATTAAACACCCCGGGCAGGAATGCGGGAATATAATCACGCTTCCAGTTAATATGTCCGATATGGAGCAACAGCAGAAAGGGAAATCCGGGCAGAAAAACAAACAGGGAGAAGGAGGCAAGGAGAATTCTTCTTGCCTTATTCGTTTTGTCAAACCGGCTCCAGAGGGTCAAAAACAAGGCCGTCAGCAGACAGGATTCCAGAGTTGCGTATAACAGGGAAAAGTTTCCTGTTTTAAAACTATCTTCAATTATCAACCAGGCAAAACCAAATGGGAGCAGAAAATAGTCTTGGGGTAAATCATACCCTCCTTCACCTTTGATATCTTCATAAGCAATCACGAAACAAAAAACAAGATAAGACAGGAGGCAGACCAGCAAGGAATACAGGAAAATTTTGATGACCTGACGGCGGGATTGCTTCATCGGACTGGAGTTGGACTGCAAGACAAGTTAAGCAATTTCTATCTATTAATCAATCCCCACAATCTCAAAATCCACCAGATCGTTCCAATGCTTTATCCATTCTTGAAAAAGGGCTTCACTTTTAGATTCCATAAGCTGATAGCATATATTCTGTTCTTTATTGACCCAGGAATTCAGATACGTTAAGCCTTCGGGGAGGAAACGGCCATGCGTATTATAGCGTTCGTAGATTTTGTCATAGCAGCCGGGTTTGTAGCGTTCGGTGATCATGTATTTTTTCATTTCTTCTCTTCTTTGGTATAAAGGTATTAGTTGTCGTGGATCTACGATCCACTCTAATTCTCTTGTTCTTTTTGTCTTAATACAAAAAGAACCAAAAAAATCAAGACGACGCGAATCCTGCCGCACAAGCTTCACGACATCGCGCGCCGTCAATCCTCACGCACCTTTGCATGGTAGCATACTGACCCCGGGCTCAGCCATCAGCTCAAAATTCGCTACCCTCTGGCTCCCCTCCTTATTTCACGGAGGGGTCTCCCGACTTTAGTCGGGAGGGAATGGTTTTTGTCATTCTGAGGCACCTTGGGCTGCCTTGCCCGCCGAAGCTTCAGCGTAGGCGGGAAGTGTGGGGGCGGAGCCGAAGAATCTCCCTGGAGTTGCATTTGAATGGGTGATTACCGAAAAGGATTAAACGATAAAAGAGGCTGGTAACCTGGGAATGTTCTATCTTCAAATTTGATTCCCAACCCTTTATGCAGGAAAGAAGACTTTTCCAAAAGAAAAAGGAACTATGCTTACGGGAAAAGTGTCTTCAGTTAAAGGAAAATACTCTATTCAAGGCTTAGCTTCACTTAAAGATAACTCAGCCACTTCTGCTCCGGATGAGCACTCTTATATTCCCCATACCACTTGCAAGGCAGGTAAAGTGCGAGGACAACCCCTGCCCAGATAAGATAAACCGTCCACAGGTGGTACTGCCCTTCTGCATTCATCATGGAACGGGGATTGCCTTTTTCGAGAATGGTTGCCAATAACCGAATCAAATAGAGATGCAGGATATAATAAAACATAGGCACCTTCCCGATTGTTACCAGGAACGTATTGAAGATAGTGTTGCTGCCTTCCATGAAATACAAAAAGAGTATGGAAGGACCCAGGATCATAAGTGCAAATAAAAGGGAGACAGGATATTTAGTGCAGTTGATAAACGACAAAACTGTTGAGAAAGGACTATCCTGTGTTTCCCAATGAGCAGGATCTCCGTACAGATTCGTGAAACGCAACAAAATAAATATACCTGTACAGGCCAGCCCGGCTCCGAGCAATGCTTTCTTCCGCTGCTCCGGTTTTGTTTCCGGGGCATAAAGCTTTCCGAAAGCAAAGCCAATACAGATAAGGCCCAGGTATGGGAGTATTGGATACAAGATAAGAGGTCCGAAATTCCCGCTGATATGCACAGGCCCATGTACATGCAAAAATCTCCAGAGTATATCCTGAATTGTTCCCGCTTCAAACTGAATATGATCTCCTGCATTGTGCAGACAGACAATCAGTATACCCATTATAAGTATGACAGTATAAGGAAGCCTCGATGCCAGTGCCAGAAATACCATGCTGATACCTATGGCCCAGATGACCATTAGCATAGGATGAGCCAGATCAATTTTAGTAAACCATCCGAAAGCGAAGAGTGTCAGTTCAAGCAGCACCAGCCAGAGTCCGCGGGTGAACAGAAAACGGCTCAGCTCATTACGTGTATGTTTTAATCCATAGAGATATGCCGACAGTCCGGTGAGGAAAATAAATGCCGGGGCACAGAAATGGGTGATCCACCTTGTCATGAACAAGAGCGGTGAGGATTCCTGAATATTCAGGGGATCATGCATAAAGGCATCGTAGTGAAAAAAATCACGTATATGATCCAGAGCCATGATGATCATGACCAGGCCTCGGAGAGCATCTATGGTTTGGATACGGGGTTTCATTGTTGCTTATTCAGCTAAGGATAAAGATAGGATATTTCGGTAAGTAGGAAAGTAGTGAGCATTCAGAATTCAGAATTCAGTAGTCAGTAGTAAGCGGTGTTGTCATTCTGAGCGACCTTGGAGCGGACCGTCTGAATGCAGACGCGACGAATCTCCTTGAGTATTGCATTTTCGAGGAGATTCGTCGGCACTGCTCACTCACTTCCCGCCTACGCTGAAGCTTCGGCGGGCAAGACAACCCCAATGCGCCTCAGAATGACAAAGTACTCTGAAAAAACCTTACCTTTAGGTACATTCTCCCTTATGAACCTTACGTTATACTTCATCAGCGGTCTCGGTGCCGACAAACGTGTATTCCAGAAACTGAAACTTCCTGCTGAATATAAAATCGTGTATATTGAATGGATCACTCCACTGCCTGATGAAAGCCTGGCAACTTACGCCAAACGCCTTTCTGCCGTTATAGATGTTTCACAGCCTTTTGCACTTATAGGGGTCTCCATGGGTGGAATGATAAGCCTGGAGATTTCCAAATTCATCAAGCCTGAACTGGTAATCCTGATCTCGAGCATCAAAGGGGATCATGACCTGCCCTGGTATTTCCGAATGGCAGGGGCTTTCCAGCTCGATAAGTTTATACCCGGCGCCGCACTCAACACTCCTGCTTCACTGGCTTATTTCGTAGGCACCAACGATACGGAAGGCAAGAAACTGATTGCCGATATAGCCCGTGATGCCGATCCTGTATTCGTGAAATGGGCCATGCGGGCTATCATTGACTGGAAAAACGACTACCTCCCTCCCCACCTCTATCATATACATGGCAGCGAAGACAAAGTGCTGCCTGTACACTTTACGAATCCCGATGTTATTCTCGAAGGAGGTCAGCACCTTATGGTGTATTCAATGGCGGATAAAGTGTCGGAGCTGATTACGAGGGAGCTGAGGGAAGTTACAGAAAGCAGCAACAAGAATCAAGCATAAGGCGGAATTGTCATTCTGAGCGACGATGGGGCAGAATGACAAAGACCTCAGTCTTGGGTCCTGCTCCTGATTTTATTTTTCATCTCCCTGATATATTCCGTCTTTAAATACGGCAATACGCTGCAGGATTCCTTCTTCATTATAGATAAACACTTTACCATCCATCAGCTTCCCGTTTTTGAAGGTTCCTTCCTTAGAAATTTTCCTTTGTTTGTTATATAATGTACGGACTCCGTTTATCGTATCCTGAAAACTAAACGGTCTGCTGCAAAGGTCTTTGTATGTACCTGAGTCAAAGTCACACCATATCGGATTTCTTCTTAGAATAGTATCTTCCTTAATGATCTTCCCTTTTTTATCAAACTCCCTGCTCAGGCGACTATACCCTTCGCTATTGAAACTACATTCTTCCCTGATCCGGTTACAGGAATCCTTATAATAGGTTGTCCGCTTAAGTGTTCTCCCTTTATCGTCATACTTGACTTCCAGCTCCAGACAGGAGCCATGTGTATATAGCTTATACCAATGCACCCAGCGATTCCTTTCCCACTCCCCCTCTTCCGAGAGTGATCCGTCTTCCCTATACATTCGGGCAGGTCCCTTTGGCCTGTTGTTTACATAGGTAAGTTCGTTTTGCAAATTCCCGTTGGGGTAGTAATGCTTCCATTTCCCGGTTTTTTCACCGTGATTATAAACCCCTTCTTCCAACAGTGAAATATGTCCGGCTGAGTCTTTTTGATTGATAAACCAATACCCATTTTTCTTTCCTGCAGAATCCAGTTGATTCATGCGCTGCATCTTCTCCTGGGCAGGACCCGGAAAGGAAGCGAGAAGGATGACCAGGAATAGGTATGTTTTCATAAAAGGATAGGCTGCTTCAGGAAGGTACAAAAAAAACAACTCCAAATAATAAACACTAAACGCTAAATGTTAAAGTAGGCATCCTTGAGAGTTTAGAGTTTAGTGTTTAGTGTTTAACATTTAAGATTATTTGTTTTACCAAGGAGATTCTTCGGCACTGTCCTCTCACCGACTACCCCAAGGCGACTCAGAATGATAAATACGCTCTGTCTTGATTCTGACTTCTGCATTCAGTCTTCTATATTACCAATTTGTGAATGACACCCGTCAGCCAAAACAATGACGCCCGTCATTCATTTACCAGCGAAATGAACCGATGTTTGTATGGTAAAAAACCGGCCTCATGTACACACTATTCGTCACTACCGATTTTTCCAAAGCTGCTGATAATGCAACACGCTATGCAGCCAGCCTGGGCAAACGCCTGAATGCAGAAATTATACTTTATCATATTGTTTCACACAAGGAGGAAACAGGCGACGGGCCGGTACCTACCGCCTTGCTCAGGAAGGCTACCGAAACACTGGAAATCCAGGCGAGGGAGCTCAGCACCGAATTCTCCCTGGTATGTCTGCCTGTTATTGGTCATAGTCATCATGTGGATCGTATACTCAAAGATGCCGAACACCATCATGCCGATCTGATCATCACCGGCATCACCCCTGCTCCCCGTCTGGAGAAAACAATTTTAGGCAGCATGACCCAGGATCTGATACGCATGGGTACCATTCCCCTGATTGCCGTTCCGGAGAATATGCAGTTTCAGGGCCTGCGTAAAATAGTTCTGGCTGTCGGAACACATATTCCGGAATACAGCTTCCTCCAGAAATTATGCATTTTTGCATCGGCCTTTCATGCCCATATAGAAGTGATACATATACACCATGGGACAGGAAAAACAAAAAGTCCTTATCTGGAAACCAGCGACCTGATCAAACATACAGGTTACAAAAAAATATCCTGCACCCTCATCAACGGAGAAGATATAGCACTCCAGCTCGACAGGCATATCAAACTCAGAGATGCATCCATGCTCGTTATCGTCCGCAAGCACCTGGGTATGATGCAAGACCTGTTTTCTGGCCTGGCCGGTAAAATGACTTATCTCAGCAATGTCCCCCTGATGGTATTTAATGAAGAAGAATTCAAGCTGGGACCGTTGGGACTGAAGGAAGAGGAGCTACTGGGGTAGACCGCAGTTCGGATTATTTTGTCATTCTGAGGCACCTTGGGGTTGTCTTGCCCGCCGAAGCTTCAGCATAGGCGGGAAGTGGGTGAGCAGTGCCGAAGAATCACCTCGACAATGCATAAACCACGGAGATTCTTCTCGACTGCCATCGCATCATTCCGTCCCAAGGCCGCTCAGAATGACAAAAAAACCAACAAACCCTACTGATTACGGGATTCTGACTCCTGAATTCTGACTACTCATTGAATAACTTGTTAATTACTTTCTTCAATAGCAGCCCTCCTTCCCGTATTTTTGCGGAAACAACACCAAACCATGAAGTTCTTCATAGATACAGCCAATTTAGCCCAGATTAAGGAAGCCCAGGAGCTGGGTGTTCTCGACGGGGTAACCACCAACCCAAGCCTGATGGCCAAAGAAGGCATCAAAGGGGAAGAAAATATCCGTAAACATTATGTAGATATCTGCAATATCGTTACCGGTGATGTAAGCGCCGAAGTGATTGCAACAGATTATGAAGGCATGGTGAGAGAAGGGGAAGCATTTGCCAAACTGCATAAACAGATTGTGGTAAAGATCCCTATGACCAGAGAAGGGGTTAAAGCCATCAAGTATTTCTCAACAAAAGGTATCCGTACCAACTGCACGCTGATCTTCTCAGCCGGACAGGCCCTGGTAGCTGCAAAGGCCGGAGCAAGCTTTGTTTCTCCTTTCATAGGACGCCTCGATGATGTATGTACTGAAGGTACCGACCTCATTGCCGATATTCGTCTGATATTTGACAATTACGGTATACGTACTGAAATTCTGGCTGCCTCTATCCGTCATCCAATGCATATCATCCAATGTGCCCGCATTGGAGCCGATGTGGCTACATGCCCCCTCAGCGCTATCCTGGCACTGCTCAAACACCCGCTGACCGACAGCGGACTGGCTCAGTTTCTGGCAGACGCTAAGAAATAATAGCAGGAGGCAGTTAACACTTCTCGACTCCGCTCGAAGTGACATCGTGTATGTCATACCGAGCGGAGTCGAGGTATGTAAAGGCAGTGCCAGTGCAATAATTTTCAACATGCTTCTACGAATCAATTCCGAAAACCCTGACCCCCGCCACATCCTGCAAGTTGCCGAATGCCTGCGTGATGGCGGAGTTATTATATACCCTACTGATACGGTGTATGGAATTGGTTGCGATATATTCAAACAAAGAGCTGTGGAACGTATCTGCAAACTCAAGAATATCGATCCCCTCAAAGCCAATTTCTCTTTTGTATGCCACGACCTGGCCCATCTCAGTGATTATGCCAAACAGGTCAGTACTCCTGTGTTTAAAGTGATGCGTAAAGCCCTGCCCGGTCCCTTTACCTTTATCCTCGAAGCCAGCGCACAGGTGCCCCGCCTGATGAAGAGCAACAAAAAAACGGTAGGGATACGTATTCCGGATAATAAAATATGCCTCGCAATCGTCAGGGAGCTTGGTAATCCGCTTATGTCAACATCTGTTCATAACGATGATGAAATACTCGAATACAGCGCCGACCCGGAAGAGATCTATGAGAATTTCAAAGAGAAAGTAGATATGGTTGTTTCCGGAGGATATGGTAATATGCAGGCTTCGACAGTGGTTGACTGTACCAATGATGACTTCACTGTTATCCGTCAGGGACTTGGAGACCTTGACGCGTTTATCTAGTTTCTTCTTCAGCCGCCCTGTGCAGACTCAGGAATGCTTCCCCGAAAAATGAAATAATATCTCCCGCTGTCATCGCTTCCATAGACAGATGGGAAGCAGCCATGTCACCGGCCAAGCCGTGCAGATAAACACCCAGTACGGCTGCTTCATGCGGAACATAACCCTGGGCAAGCAAACCGGTGATCAAACCGGTAAGCACATCTCCGCTTCCTCCCTTGGCCATTCCCGGATTACCGCTGGCGTTGAAAAATACCTGTCCGTCAGGACAGGATACCGAAGTATGAGCTCCTTTCAGAACGATATAAACTCCATATTTAATTGAAAGTTCTTTCTGCCATTCAAAACGGCTGAAACTGCTGCCCTTTTTTCCGCATAGTCTTTCAAACTCTTTGGGATGTGGTGTCAGGATACTTCCAGCCGGCAGGAAGCTGAGCCAGGTTTTATTTTCGGCCAGTATGTTCAGGGCATCCGCATCCAGAACCATGGGTCCGCCGCTTTGCTGTATCAGCACCTTGAGCATATGCTGGGTCTGCTTCTCCAAACCCAGTGCCGGTCCTGCACCAACAACTGTATAGTTATCAAGGTGCACGGGTGAAGCCACAAATTTTTCTTCCTCATCAGGTACCAGCATTGCTTCCGGAGCAAGCGTCTGAAGTACTGAGACCGCACAGGCAGGTACAAGGGCTGTGACCAATCCTGCTCCGCTTCTTAAACAGGCTTTGACAGCAAGCGCTGCTGCACCTGCCTTGCCATAACTGCCTGCAACAAGGAGTGCATGTCCGTACATTCCTTTATGTGAAAATTTCGGACGGGGGTTCAGAAGCTCTTTTGCAACATCCCCATCTGCATAGGTATAGGGCGTTTTCAGGGAAGCGATAAATCCTTTATCCAAACCTATATCCAGCACATGAAAAAAACCTACATAAGGCGCATGATCGGCAAAGAAAAAACTGAGCTTGGGCTGCTGAAAGGTGAGTGTATGGGTGGCATGAACAACCGCATTTCCTTTTTCCGCTTCCGAATCGGCAAACAATCCGGAAGGAATATCAACGGCCACAACACGATGTTTGCTTTTATTCATCCATTCTATCCATTCTGCAGCAAGGCCTGTTACGGGTTTATTTAATCCTGTTCCGAACAATGCATCAATAATCACCGTTTGCTCCCCGCCTGCTTCTTCTGCAAGAACTTCGGCTATCCGAATAGCTCCAGAGGCTGAGATACGCTGCCTGTTTAATTCAAAATCGGGACTGTATTTTTCAGACGGAAGAATATGAATAAAGATCTTGTAATTTTTTTCCGACAGCAGACGGGCAATAGCCAGTCCATCGCCTCCATTATTCCCGGGTCCGCAGAACACACGAAACACCGTAGCAGGATGTATAAAATCAAACAACTGGATACGTTTAACAAAAGCCAAAGCTGCTCTTTCCATAAGATCAATAGAAGCTATCGGTTCATGGGCCACCGTAAATAGATCGGCTTCTGCAATCTGCCCGGAAGAAAGGATTTTCATCGGCTTAGCTTTTTCAGCTGTTCATGAAGTGCCAGTACCTGAGGAATGAGGAGCTGAGTTTCATCATTCACCAGTATATAGCCGGCATACTTACGCAATGTTTCTTCACTCAGCTGATTCCTGCTTCTCTTCTTCACTTCCTCAGCACTGAGGTTATCACGTTTCTGTGCCCGTTCTATACGAAGGTGATCAGGTGCACTGACCAGGATAATTTTATCCATCTCCTTATATGCTCCCGACTCCACGAGTACAGCTGCCTCCTTGAGGATATACGCTTCCTTTTCATGTGCCTTGCACCAACGCTGAAAACGGGCCGCTACTGCAGGATGTACTATATCGTTCAGGGCTTTGAGCCGGACAGGATTTTCAAACACCAGGGAAGCGATGTATTTACGGTCTGCTTTTCCAGCTGTTGTATAGGCTTCAGGACCAAAGAGCAACACCAGCTTTTGTTTTACTTCTTCTTCCTCATCGAGAATTTTACGTCCTTCCAGATCGGAATTGAAAATGCTTATACCGAGCAGACGGAAAATATCGCATACAACGGATTTGCCGCTGCCTATACCGCCTGTGATGCCAACTTTAAGGGCCATGAAAAGAATTTATTTGCCGTTCTTTTTCGGAGGTGTTCCGGGTGGTTTATCAGGAACAGGTTTGGGAGCTACATAACCTACCGGAAGTAAGGTAATATCACGGTCTATTTCGGTTTTGAAAGAACTCTTATCCACAATACTGACCTTCTGTGTATAGGTCTGGAATCCGCTCAGCTCCAAATTGATGGTATAAATTCCAGGAGGCACTATGATTACATAGCGCCCTGTATTGGAGTTTGGTACATAGTTGCCTACATTTTCCTGGGTCTTCTCATTGATGACTGTCAGGAATACATCCGAAAAATTCACCTTCTTCGCAGTGTCGGCACTCACGATTTTTCCCTTCAGTACCGAATACTTAGGTTCAATATTATTGAATATGACACGGTATATATCCAGATCGCCGAAACCTTCATCACGTGTGGCTGAGATATAGCCGAAACGTCCTGTTTCCGAAATACGAAAGTTCATGTCATCATCCGGAGTATTGATAGGATAACCCAGGTTTTTCAGACTTATCCATTTATGATTCAGCTCATCCCAATCCATTTTGAAAATATCGTAACCACCCATCGTGGTATGACCTTTGGAACTGAAATAAAGTGTTTTCCCATCGGGAGAGATACTGGGAAAATCCTCATCCATTTCTGTATTTACTTCCGGACCCAGATTGGTTGCTTCGGCCCAATGTCCTGTGGGTAACTTGTGTGAGCACCAAATATCCGTTCCGCCCAGACCTCCTTTACGGTCGCTGGTAAAATAAATTGTCTGTCCGTCGTTGGTGATTGCCGCAGATATTTCATACCCATTCACCGAATTGATGGTATTATCCAGAATCTCCGCCTTGTTGAAATTCCCTTTCTTATCGGCATCAGCGAGGTAGATATCACCAACACCCATCAGGTTGTCATAGTACAATAACATCTGCTCACCGCTTGCCGACAAACCAATAACCTCTTCATCGCCTTCCTTAGTGTTTATCGGCGGACCGATATTCTTGGCTTTGGCAAAGGCTCCGTTCACCACTTTGGAAATAAATATACCGGAAGCATATTCCCCGTTCAGCTCCATCACAGCACCTCCGTCAGGACGTTTGGAATTGAATACCAGGAAACTTTCATCAGAAGGTACAAAGGGCCAGTAATCGGCATATTGTGTATTTATATTCTTACCCAGGTTTTCAAATGTAACATTGAGCGGAAATTTCATGAGCTCTTTGGCATTGTAACAGTTCTGTATTTCCCTGTCTACATCCTTGAGGTTGGCAGCAGTACCTTTGCCGGCTTTTTTGAAATCATTATAACATTTAAGGGCATCGTCAAAACGGTATGCAAAGCAATAGGCACGCCCAAGCAGATATAAGGCATCCGGATCATGATGGGCCTGGTGAGTCACTACCTCGAAATAAGGAATAGCCTTTTTCTTGGATATATTCGTATTCAGGTAGCATACCCCTACCCGGTAGTTATAACGCTCATTGAGAGGTTCCTTTTCAAGGAGTTGCAAGTATTGATCCAGCGCCCCTTCGAAGTTATTGTTCGTGAATTTCTCATTCGCATCATGCGAATCAGCCGGCACAACACTTTTTTGTGCCTTAAGCAAAAAACTTGAACTCGTAAATAATATGATCAGGAGCAGGGTTAAACGGGGCTTCATAAAGGCTGCTTTTATATAAACAAAGATATAAAAAAGGAGGAATGGGTGATTTTAAGGGAACAGACTAATAATCAAGGCTTCAGCGGAAGTAAAACAAGTTCTACCCTTCTGTTTTTTTCCCTCCCTGCAGGGGTGTCATTCGGTGCTACCGGGTACTGTGAGCCATAACCATAGGATTTAATATCAAGTTTTTTTCCTTTCAGTGCATTTTCAAAGTAAGCAGCAACAGCCTTCGCCCTCTTTTCAGAAAGAGCCTGATTGAGTGCATCCGACCCTATATTGTCACCGTGACCTTCAACTACCAGCCTTACACCGGGATAATCCTTTACCTGGGTAACCACCTTGCCCAACTCCTTTACAGCTTCGGGTTTAAGCACAGCTGATCCGGTACTGAACAATACAGCAGAATTAAGACTGATCATCTTTCCGCTGCCAATGGCCGCTACTGCATCAATATCGGCACCGGGCCAGAGTCCTTCGCATTGTACTTTCAGATCAGTCAGCTTCACATAATTAAATTTCTCCCCGCTTTTCACTGAATCACCTATATCCACCGCAGCTGTGCCTCCTTTAATCACCCCTACCTGTATCCATTTTTTCCCGTCTTTGGAAATGGAAAGCATTGTGGGCTCTATATATTTCCCTACTTCAAACACATAAAGATCGGGTCCATCAATATTGACAAGGGCATTATCCGTAAATTTCAGGATCAGGGTACCTCCGCATCCCAGGGTTACGAAATTGGAATCTCCTTTCCAGTCGGGAGGGCCTAATGCCCGCGATGAATCCATAGCACGTGAAATAGGTGCCGGATCTCCCACCTTATAACTTATCACTTCATCGGCAAAAGAAATATCACCCTGGGGCAAATGCACCTTTCCTCCCCTCCCGTCGGGATAATCTTTCGGTTCACTGCTTTTCTGTGCAGTCGCAAGTACAGGCAGGATTAGAATAAAAAGGAAGGATAGTATACGATTTGTGGAGTGGATCATAGGTTCTTTACAGACCCTAAATTTAGCTCTTTTCAGGGTATCCAGCACAAAGCCACTGCAAAGCTGCGCTTCTTATGGTGGTCTTTCATCTTCAGAAGGCGCTTATTGAGACGCTTCAAAACCTTGTGCTGATGTTTGTGTGAGTGATGATGTGAACCCGTGCCGATGGAACGGGAAGGAACACTCAACTTAAGATTAAGTTTAGGCATATTCAGGGATGGGAGGGATAACCCGCTTCCGTCAGAACCAGAATTGTTCAGCGCTATATTGCTGAAATTATTGTCATTATTGTCGCTCAGGTTTATACCCTGGACCTGTATTTGCTCATTTTGAATCTGGGCAGGAGGATTCGCCATCTGTGCCTGAAGGTTCTTATTGCCCAGGTTAATATTGCTGGCATACACCTGATTCAGATTAACATTCTGATCCGTATTCCTGACAGGAGCATTGGCCTGAACCTGTATCTGCTGCACAGGATTCGAGTTATTCAATTGATTCTGAGCCTTATATTCGGATGAAAAAGAACAAATAAAGAGTACAGGCAGGAGGTATTTCATGAGGTTCAGGATTTGTTTTACGGATACAAGACGCTTTAACAAGGATCATTCCATAAATTGCATTTAGGATTTAGGAATCAGGATTTAGGGTTTTTCTAATCTGATTGTAATTTGTAGGTAGTCGGGCCAATTGTCATTCTGAGCCACCTTGGGGCGGACAGAATGACAACACCCTACCATTGTTTTTTCTTAAACTGAATTAGCATCATTCTATTATCTTTATTCCTCAATACTACCCTATGCGTATAATCCATTTCTTGCTTTTTGTTGCCGGCATATTGCATTTTTCCGTTTCTGCTCAAAACATCCTCACTCCCCTACCCAAACCTGCTCCTCCCGACTCACAAATCGTACATATGGAAGCGTTCCGTAAGGCAGGGCTTGGGGGAAAAAGAAAACTGCTGATGGATTGGGCTGTTAACGAAGTGATTCCTGTTCTTGCATCTTATGAAACAAAGGTGGATGACAAATTTGCAGGAGTAAAATATATGGGTGATCTGCTTCAGAATCTTTCCCGTAAAGGGCCATCGGCCTTTCCGGTTAATGTGCATGCATTGTGCGACAGCTCCTCATCCTACTGGAGGGCTGTGATGGAAATGAGCCTGGGCAATGAACTCATCCCTCTGTCCAAAACAATGCTGTATGTTGCCAACGGGGAATTTGATATAGCCAAACAGTATGCGGAGCTGCTCAAACCCTTTTCAGGCGAAAAGACCATAGCTACTTTGTATATACGGGAACTTGCCTGGAGGCTGGATGAGTTCAACAAGGAGCTGAACGGGCGTATGCAACGCGGACTGGAAATGCATGATGCCGGTAACTATGACGGAGCACTGGTTGTCTACAAAGGAATCAATACAGAGTACCCTAACTCAGCCTGGGTGCATTATGAATTGTATTATTCAGGCAATAAAAAAGCCATGGAAGAAAAGAAGGACAGCCTTTTAAGCCGTGCCAACTGGGATCTGGCAAGCCCCGGTATATACCGCTGCAACCCCATGTATCCCGTTCAGGCCAGAGCCAGCTCGGGTACGGAAGGGTATATACTCTACCGCAGAATTTCACAGTCCAAACTGTTTAAGGAAAAAGATAAGTTTCCGTCCGATATTGCAACCATGGGCGATATAGCTCTTGACTTGCAGGACAATGCATATGCCGCTGAAATATACTGGCTCTGTTTCAGCCGCCTGAAGAAAGATGATCTCCATGGAAAAGAAATGCTGCCATGGTGTCTCTATGCTTTAGATAAGCTGGGCGTGAAAGATCTGCGTTCCAATTTCAAAGGTGATTTTGAAAAGGAGTTTAAAAAGATTGACAAGAAGCGTAAGAAGGAAATGGAGGGGAGCTCTATTTACAAGTCGTTTAAAAACAAGTAATTTTATTTGAACGGAATTGTCATTCTGAGCCACCGTGGGGCAGACAATACGCCTCAGAATGACAAGGCACCTGGCTACAGATTTATTTCTTCAGCATCCCCTTATTAAACTCCTCCGACTTCCCTTTGGGAATAGAAAGAGACTGAAAACTTCCACCGCGGATAAGCTTACCCAGATATACCATCTGCCCTACATGATAAGAATAATGCATGACCTGCCGGGTGACGGCTTCCAGTACGGTATGGGCTTCGGAGCGTATATACACTGTCCTGCCAAGGTCTTCTTCCTTCAATGATTCCAGGGCATGAAACAGACAGGCCCAGCCTTCTTCCCAAAGTTTCAGCATAGATGCCTTATCGGCTATATCCCCATCAAATTCACGGTCCCTGTTACGGTCAGGCTTTTCACCGTCGGAAGTGAGAAAATCAGTCCACCGCGAAATCATGTTGCCATGCATATGCTTAACGATAAGAGCCATGCTGTTGGAATGTTCATCCTGACGGAAATTGATTTCCTGTTCCCGGAGCTGTGCTATGGTTTTATCTCCGAGTCCTTTGTAAGTTCTGAAATTTTTAATGATGCCGGGTAAAAAAGTGCCTAGTATGTTCATGTTTTTAGGTATTATAAAAAAGGGCGGCCTTTGAGCCGCCCCGTTCAACGTTCAAACACAAAGTTAATCAACAATTAGTTTCTTAACCGCACGGCCTTTAAGACCACTCAGTTCAAGCAGATACATGCCTTTTCCGAATGTATTTAAATCGATGGCATGTTCCAGGGGTCCGTTTACAACCAGCTTTTCCTCATACACCATACGGCCGGCAACATCTGTAATACGAAGCAGATATTCTGCATGATCATTAAGGGTAAGGCTGAGTGTAAACAATCCGTTGTTCGGATTCGGGTATACGCTCATTGCATTTTCAAGCGGACTGTTTTCATTTATACCCAGAATGATATTGGATGTTCCTTTGCAACCATTGGCATCGGTAACATGTACGGAATAAGCTCCCGTTCCATTCATCACAACATACGATCCGGTAGCCCCTGCAATGGCTGTAGAACCCAGATACCATTGATTACCGCTGGAAATACTTGAGAACAGGGTATCACCATGCTGTGTAATGATAGGGTTCGGAACAGGATTGATCACCACACTCTTTGGAAGAGAGCTGGCCTTACAACCATAGGCATCTGTAACGGTAACGATATAAGATCCGGAAGAAGAAGGAGCGATAGACCCGTTGGTGCTTCCTCCCGGACTCCATGAATAGCTTGTTCCGAAACTGGAAGCCAGAACCAGGGCCCCGCCTGCACAAATCGTATCCTTACCTGAAAGTGTGATGATTGGTGTAGCCATAGGACTGACTCCGATATAGGCATACCTGGTTACCGAATCACTTCCGTTGGCATTAGTTGCAGTGAGCTTTACGAGGTTATAGGTTCCCTGAGCATTGTAATGTATAACCGGGTTTTGTGCTGTTGATGAATTAGGCGTTCCGTTGGCAAAATACCAGTTCCAGGAAGTCGGATTGTTGGTACTCATATCGGTAAACTGAATGGAATCGCCCGGACAAACCATATTCACATTGGCCTTGAAGTTGGCCAAAGGAAGTGTGGAGGTTGGATCATACAGACCTGTTTCCCACAAACCCCGGCCGTAAGTTGCTGCACGCAGCTTCTTGGCGCTGTAAACAATTTCAAGCTCATCAACAACCACATTCGGTAATCCGGCTGAATAGAACACCCAGTTTCCGATAACCGTATCGGTATAATAAACACCTACATCCGTACCTACATATAAGCCATCAGCTGTTCCGGGCTGGTAGATGGAACAGTTAGCAGGGATATTAGGCAGACCGGTACTCAGGTTGGTCCAGGTAATTCCCGCATCTTTTGATTTGAAAATCTTTGAATTGGCTGTATACCCTGAATAGGTGATCCAGATAACTTTAGGATCGATGGTTGAAATATCCACATGGGTGATCGTTCCTGTTCCCGGAAGTTTGGTGGTAAGGTTAGTCCAGGTTGTGCCACCATTCGCCGTTGCGAATAAATTGCTGGGCCCGCCGGCATAGATATATTGTGGATTGGATTTGGCCACTGCCAGTACAGTCATGCTGTTACCTCCGAAAGCAGAAATGGCTGTCCACGAATTACCCCTGCTGGTCGATTTCCAGACTTCCTGGAAACCTGCATAAATGGTTGCCGGTGTAACAGGATCCTGACACCATGGTGTGACCCAGGCTCCTGTACCAGTAATATTATTGTTGATACTGGTTGAGCTTCCCCAGTTATTTGTGGTCCTGTTCAGACTGCCGTTGTATTGTTCCCCATACGCTATATTGGCATTGGAATAGTCTATGAAGCACTCCATCCCGTCACCACCCAATACCTGGCTCCATACCGGAGTAGCAGTGGACAGATACTGGCTTGTACCATTATCCTGCCAGCCCTGTACAACCATATTGGGATTAGACTGTGAACAACCCAGGCGGTACATCTCTCCTATCTGCAAGCCGTTGCTAAGGTCTGTCCAGGCGCTTCCGCTATTGGCTGTCTTGAACAATCCTCCGTCGCAGCCTGCAAAATAAGTCGTGCCGCTTCCGGGCAGGTAGGTAAGGCAATGAATATCTGCATGTACATATGGACCGCCCCAGCCTGTCCAGCTTGAATTAACAGACCAGCTTACGCCGGCATTTACAGAGCGCCATACATTCACCCCTCCTGTTATGATTTCACTCTTGTTGGTAGGAGATGCGGCAATGGTAAGTGTATACCATCCCTGTCCTCCTGTATCACTTCCATTCTGATTAAATCCAAGCAGGTTAGGGCTTGAAGATTTCTTGGTAAAGGTGAGTCCCTGGTCTGTACTTTGGTAAACACCATTGTAGTTAAAGCTGGTTGCGTTGGAAGCCAGGATATAGATATAGGTATTATCGGCCGGTGTTACAGCTATGGCAAGGCGGCTTACAGCACTTGCTGCAGGCAAACCGGTTGCAACAGGAGTAAAGCTGTTACCCGTATTGGTTGACCGGTAAAATGATCCGGCCGAGATCGCATATACAACCGTGGTATCATTGGGTTTGAATTTAATATCCCGTGCAGGTGCACCCAGGGTCTTGGCCCAGCTCACTCCTCCGTCCATTGTTTTGAAAATCCCATTGCCGGTACCGGCAAAAAGCTCCAGGTGGTTTTTAGGATTGATGATAAGACAGAATGTCTTACGTGTATCAACAATATTGAAACTTAATCCGGTGGCATTCCAGGTCAGCCCGCCGTCGGTTGATTTAAGCACACCTATGGAGTAAGAATCACCCGCGTCACAGTCTCCCGTGGCCACATAAATAGTATTCGGATTAGTAGGATCAACAGCAATATCGGAAATACCCAGTACGCTGAGACGGTCAGTATTGGTGGTCCATGTAAGGCCATTGTTGGTTGATTTCCATAATCCTCCTGAAGGAGCTCCGGCATATATTGTACTGGGGTTGGAAGGATCGAAGCGAACTACATTGACCCTGCCTGCACCTCCGCCGGCCGAGATCTGGGTAGTAGGCCCCAGCAGGGACCAGTTACCTGCCATAGTTATAGAAGAAGGACTCCTTTTTGATGAAGTGACAAAGTGATCCTGAATTTCCTGTGCTCCTTTACGGATCAGGGAGCGGTCACCGCTTGGGTATACACGCTGCTCGGTAAAATATTCCCAGCGTTTATATTTCTCGTAATTCTCTTCCGCACTCTGGCTTTCTTTTCCTCCTACAAGGCGGCGAAGGGATGCATTCCGCTCTTCCTTAGCCCAGTATTTATTGAAAGCTTTCTGAACATCATAGAAATTGACATTCGGATCCTGCATCATCTGAACCCAGTCCTGAGCGTTTAACTGAAAGCTCATGAAAACCAGGCCCAGCATGAATGGGAGTAGTGATTTTTTCATTCCTGTATGTATTAGATGTGTGTTGTGTGTGATAACGAAGGTACAAGGTAATCAAATTAACTTGTTTTGTTATCACCTCGTAAGCTACTGGAAATCAGATAAGGGAAACAGGCTCCTGAAGGTATTCCCGCAATTTCCTTGCCTTCGCAATCAACGCTGCTGATTCCGTAAAATTAAGTGTTTGGGAAGCATCACTCAGCGCTTCTTCCGGTTTTTCATGCACTTCGTAAATCAGTCCGTCGGCTCCGGCAGCCGCAGCGGCCAGCGCAACGGCTGTTACATGTTCACGGAGACCAATACCGTGTGATGGATCAGCAATAACCGGAAGATGGGTCTTTTCCTTGAGTACTGCTATGGCATTGATATCAAATGTATTCCGGTAGGCTGTTTCATAGCTGCGTATGCCCCGCTCACAAAGCATCAGTTTTTCATTGCCTCCGCTGAATACATATTCAGCACTTTGAAGCAGTTCATCAATGGTTCCACTCATACCTCGTTTGATGAGTACAGGTTTATCAATACGCCCAAGCTCATCAAGCAGGTTAAAATTCTGTGAATTGCGCGCCCCGACCTGGAATACATCCACATAGTCGTACATCTCCGCTATCTGCGATACCTGCATCACTTCGGTGACGATCCTTATTCCATGTGCACGGCAGATACGATTGAACATCCTCAACCCTTCCAGACCCATACCCCGGAATGCATAAGGGGAGCTGCGGGGCTTGAAAACTCCTCCTCTCATAATCCTTACTCCGTTCGAAGCCAGATGCTCCGCCACCTTTGTAACCTGTTCCTCACTCTCAATACTGCATGGCCCGGCCATGATGGTAAAATTTCCGCCTCCTATCAGAAGCCCCTCACCCAGATCAACCGGGCTCTCCCCTACTTTCCATTTGCGGGAAACAAGTTTATAGCTGTCTGATACCCGGTGTACATCCTTCACCCCTGCAAGAGACCCGAAGCGGCGTATATCGAATTCCTTCTTTCCTATGCAGACCAGATAAAGTCCGTGCTGGGTCTTTACTTCCGTACTCTGATAGCCGGCCTGTCCCAGGTGTTGAAGTATTATGGCTTTCTCTCCTGCCTGAATATTTTTTTCCAGATGTATAATCATACGGCTTTTTGTTTTTCAGAAAGGATTAATCCCATATGGGAAGCAAATGCATTCACATCCTGCTCCAGGGTGGCAGTGTTGGAAACAGCTTTTACAAATGCGCTACCTACAATAGCTCCGCTGGCATATTCACAGACTTTTGAAAAAGCTGCTCCATCGGAAATACCGAAACCAATGAGCAGCAATGTATGGAGTTTCATATCCCGTATTCGCTTGAAATAAGTTTCCTGCTCTGTACTGATTTCTCCTTTCACTCCCGTGGTGCTGGATGCCGAGACGAGGTAGATAAATCCTTTGGAATGCTCATCTATCATGCGTATCCTTTGTTCCGAAGTCTGAGGTGTGATGAGGAAGATATTGATCAGTCCGTATTTTTCGAACAAGGGCCGATAGGATTCCAGATATTCATGTATCGGGAGGTCGGGAATGATGAGTCCGTCTATACCGCAGGCTTTGGCTTCGCGGCAGAAATTTTCCACACCGTATTGAAGTACAGGATTCAGATAGCCCATCAAAATCAGTGGCAGGTCTTTAGGCCTGTGGGGAGAAAAGGCTCTGAGTTGCTGAAAAAGGATACGTACCGACATTCCGTTTTCCAATGCCACTTCGCTGCTGTGTTGTATGACAGGTCCATCGGCCAGAGGATCGGAAAAGGGAATACCGATTTCAAGCATATCGGCACCTGCTGCTGCAAGTGCTTTTATAAGGCGTGTGGAATCCTGAAGGGATGGATACCCGGCGCTGAAATAAACGGACAGAATATTTTTCTTCCGCTTAAAAAGTTCTTCTATACGGTTCATGGTTTGTGTTTTATATAGGCGGCAAGGTCTTTATCTCCTCTACCGCTCAGGTTAACGACTATGACATCTTCAGCACTTGTCTGTATCTTGTTCAGGTGTGCCAGTGCATGGGCGCTTTCCAGGGCAGGGATGATGCCTTCGAGGCGGCAGAGCTGATAAGCTGCTTCAAGGGCTTCTTCATCGGTGACTGAAACAAATTCAGCCCTTCCTGTTTCGAACAGATGGGCATGAACAGGACCTACACCGGGGTAATCAAGGCCCGCTGAAATACTGTAAGGCTCGGTGATCTGTCCGTCTTCACTTTGCATCAGCATAGTCTTGCTTCCATGAATGATACCGGGTTTACCCAATACCATGGTAGCAGCCGAATGACCGGAATGAATTCCTTTGCCTCCGGCTTCCACAGCGACCAGGCGTACGGAAGGCTCATCCAGGAAATGATAAAATGCTCCCGCGGCATTGCTGCCCCCTCCTACACAGGCTATGACAACAGCAGGATTTGGCACTCCTGTCTTCTCTTTAAGCTGTATCCGGATCTCTTCACTGATTACACTCTGAAAACGGGCCACCATATCCGGAAATGGATGAGGACCTACTACAGAACCAATAATATAATGGGTATCAACAGGGTTGTTGATCCAGCAGCGAATAGCTTCGTTAGTGGCATCTTTCAGTGTGCGGCTGCCACAGGTGGCTGGCACCACTTCGGCACCCAGGAGTTTCATACGGGCTACATTCGGAGCCTGGCGTTCTATATCCACCTCTCCCATAAATACGGTACAATCCATACCCATCAGGGCACAGACGGTGGCTGTTGCCACCCCATGCTGACCGGCCCCGGTTTCGGCAATGATACGTTTCTTGCCCAGTCTTATTGCAAGCAATATCTGCCCAAGGGTATTGTTGATTTTATGTGCTCCGGTATGATTCAGATCTTCACGCTTCAGATAAATCTTCCGCCCATAGTGCTCAGAAAGGCGGGAAGCAAAATAAAGCGGGGAAGGACGGCCTACATAATCACGCAAAAGGGTATTGAATTCCTTTTTGAAAGCAGGATCCTGCATGATGAGAAGATAGTTCTCCCTCAGCTCTTCTACATTGGGATAGAGCATTTCAGGAATATAGGCTCCTCCGAAATTTCCGTAATAGCCTTTTTCGTTTACCTGATACAATTCTTTTATTTTTTTCATTTGTTCAGTTTTGTTGTATTGAACATTTGTGTCAGCACTGCGACATCTTTTTTTCCCGGCTCTGTTTCAAACCGGCTGTTCAGATCTATACCATACAGCATAGGGTATTGTTCCGTCAGCCCGGCAAGGGATGGAATATCCGAAAGCGAGATACCTCCGCTCAGAAAGAAAGGAAGAGCGCCCTGGTAACGGCTCAGCAGATTCCAGTCGAATTTTTTTCCGCTCCCTCCATGTCCTCCTGTTTGTGTATCAAACAGAAAATAATCACAGCTCAGTGAATAGACATTAAGCTTATTAAAATCGAACTGTTCATCTATTCCGAAAGCTTTCATTACAGGAATATCTTCTCTCAGCAAAGAGCAGTAAGCCGGACTTTCTGTTCCGTGAAGTTGTACCATATCCAGCTTATAACGCTTAACGGCACCTCTTATCTCCTCCAGTCCCTGATTCACAAACACCCCTGTCTTTATTACCGATACCGGCAGATCCTCCAGATCACGCGGATCAAAATCATCACCCACAAAGCGGACCGAAGGGGGATAAAATATAAAGCCCATATAGTCCGGACCTAACCCGGCTATTTCATGAATATTGAGGGGATCTTTCATCCCGCATATTTTAATCTTCAGATTTTTCATACCGCAATTGCGTTTTTCACCGTTTGCATTTCATTGAGTTCCCGAATGAGTGCTGCACAGGCCTGCTCCGGATGTCCATGACGCATAAAGCTCTCCCCGATCAGAAAACCCCTGTACCCTTCCTGACGCAGCTCGTGTATAACCGAAGCAGATGCCAGCCCGCTCTCACTCACCTTCACAAATTCCTTTGGAATGCCGGCAGCAAGCTTCAGGCTTTGCCGTATATCGACTGTAAAATCTTTCAGATTGCGGTTATTGACACCAACGGCATCAACAAACTCATTCACGGAGCCGAGTTCTTCAGCCTCTCTTACCTCAAGCAGGACTTCCATACCGAAAGACCTGGCCAGGGATGCCAGCTCCCTGACTCTGGAAGGAGAAAGAACATTGGCCAGGAGCAGGATCACATCAGCGCCTATGGCTTTGGCTTCCACCACCTGGTATTCATCAATCATAAAATCTTTGCGCAGGATAGGACAGTAATTATACTTACGGGCTGTACTGAGGTCTTCATTCTTTCCTCCGAAAAATTCCGTATCCGTCAGAATGCTCAGGGCGCTGGCTCCGGCCATCATATAACCGATAGAAGTGCGCTCTATGGATACATATTTATTGATCACACCTTTGGAAGGAGATTTGCGTTTGATCTCGGCAATAATCCCCTGCTTATCATCCCGGAGCAGGTATTTGCGGAAGGAGACACAGGGAGACTGGAAATAAACGCTTTGCTCCAGCAGCTTTACAGGATACAAGGCCTTGCGTTCCTGTACTTCCTTTTGTTTGTGCTGTATTATTTTGTCAAGCATATTCATGGCTGATGAGTTTTTTGAAAATGGACAATGCTTTTTTTGATTCCAGTGACTCCCTCGCCCGGGCCAAAGCCGAATCCATACTTTGTTCCGGACAGACACAGTGAATGGCAAGGGCTGCATTGGCACACACAACATCCTGCTGTACCTGTGTTCCTTTCCCCTGAAGAACAGCCGTGAATATTTTTGCCGAATCCTCTATTGTATCCCCACCGGTAAGTTCTGCTGGCAGGCAACGTCTGAGACCAATGTGTTCGGGTGTAAGACTTTGTTCCTGCCTGTTCGATACAAGTCTGAAACCTCCTGTAAGGCTTA
The DNA here is from genome assembly GCA_044448685.1 of Bacteroidia bacterium. Taxonomy (GTDB): domain Bacteria; phylum Bacteroidota; class Bacteroidia; order Palsa-965; family Palsa-965; genus Palsa-965. The sequence continues at coordinate 36,199 of JBIOHC010000010.1, read as the reverse complement.
GTTCATCATATCCGTCGAGGGAATGCACCAGCGTGAATTGCCTGCCACTGTTTTCAAGCAGATAATGATACAGACGCATCAGCTCCAGGCTGAACACTCCGGTGAGCTGGTATTTGGGAAAAGAAGGATTGACCAGGGGGCCCAGCATATTGAAAAATGTTTTCATGCCTAACTCTTTACGGGCCGATGCCACCGTCTTCATTGCCGGGTGAAACAAAGGGGCATGCATAAAACAGATTCCGCAGGTATCCATCTGTTTCTTTAATTCATCAACATTGTTTGTGAAACGGTAGCCCAGGTATTCCATCACATTGGAAGAACCGCTTACCGAAGAAACCCCGTAATTGCCATGTTTGGCTACAGGGATACCTGCTCCTGCCACCACCAAACTGGATATGGTGGAGATATTGAATGTATTCTTTCCATCCCCTCCTGTTCCACAAAGGTCTATCGTATCCATCCCTCCAAGATCCACCTTCAGACACAGATCCAGCAATGCATCCCGGAAACCCCGTAGCTCTTCAACGGTGATAGGACGCATCATAAATACCGTAAGGAATGCTGCCAGCTGACTCGGGTTACAAGCCCCTGCAGTGATACGCCTCAAGGCTTCACCGGCTTCCTCCTTATCCAGGCTTTTATGCTCCATTAAACGGGTCAATAATTCCTTCATGGCGTTTTCTGTTTTCATTTCTCGGCTTCGCTCGAAATGACATTATTGTTACATTTCAAGACTCATTTTATTATGTCAGGTCGAACGAAGTCGAGACCTGTTCATTAACTTTCAATCCAGTTCTTAATTATCGTTTCCCCAAATTCTGTCAACACACTCTCAGGGTGGAATTGTACACCGCGTACATCATAGGTCCTATGCCGCAGTCCCATGATCAGCCCTTGTTCATCTTTTACTGTCACCTCCAGCGAAGCCGGAAAACCCTGTGTATCGACCACCCAGGAATGATAACGCCCGGCCTGAAAACGGGAAGGGATCGTGCGGAACAGCAAATCGTCCTGTAACACCTCCACTTCAGATGCCACTCCGTGATAAACCTTGTCAAGATTACGCAGCCTGGCACCGAATACTTCGGCAATAGCCTGCTGACCCAGACAAACACCCAGAATACTTTTTGACGGGGCATAGGTCTCAATTACCTGTTTCAATATTCCCGCCTCAGCAGGAAGCCCGGGCCCGGGTGAGAGCAGAATCTTATCATACACAACAATCTCGGCCAGACTTATGCGGTTATTCCTGAATACCTCCACTTTATGCGGACTTACCTTTTCTATGCAATGCACAAGGTTGTATGTGAAGCTGTCGTAGTTATCGAATACTAATATTCTCATGTCTTGTTTTTTGATTCTAAATTTCTTCTGCTTTGTTAATGGCTTTTTTCAAACCAGCCAGTTTATTATTCACTTCCTGCAATTCATTCTCTTCCGATGAGCTCTCCACAATTCCCGCTCCAGCCTGGTAAAATAGTTTTTTATCCTTACTCAGAAAGGAACGAATCATGATGGCATGGTTAAAATCACCGTTAAAGCCAAGTATACCGATCGCACCACCGTAAAAGCCACGCAATGAAGGCTCGTAACGGTCAATAAGCTGCATAGCCATATGTTTGGGTGCTCCTGATAAAGTACCGGCCGGGAATGTATTTGCCACCAATGCCAGGGATGAATGCCCTTCCTTGATTTTTCCGCTTACCTTGGAAACAAGATGTATGACATGTGAGTAATACTGAATCTCTCTGAATTTCTGAACGACAACATTTGTACAGTCACGGCTCAGATCGTTTCGGGCCAGGTCAACCAGCATGACATGTTCTGCATTTTCCTTGGGGTCCAGTTTAAGCTTTTCGGCCAGAGCTGCATCAGCCTGGTCATTGCCGGTACGGCGGAATGTGCCTGCTATAGGATGAATGGAAGCTTCCTCCTTGCTTATTACCAGCTGTGCTTCCGGTGAGGAACCGAAGATCCTGAAACTTCCATAGTCGAAATAAAACAGGTAAGGTGAAGGATTGACAGATCTCAGTGCTCTGTAAACATTAAAATCATCGCCTGTAAATGCCTGAGAAAAGGAACGGGAAAGAACCAGCTGAAACACGTCACCCCGGCGGCAATGAGCCTTGGCTTTATCGACCATGGAGCGGTAAGCAGCATCGGTCAGATTACTCTCCTCCTCCCCTTTCCTTAAAAAATGATAGGATGCCACCGTCCGGTTGCTCAGCAGGGATTCCAGGTATTCCAAACCTCCGCCTGCTTCGTTTTCCGGATCATGATCAAGCAGATAGAGCTCTTCTCTGAAATGATCCAGTACGATGATATACCTGTACATATGATAGAGTATATCGGGTATATTCCGCTCTGCCACACGCGGGGCAAACAATTCTATATCTTCCAGATACTGCACTGCATCATAGGCCATATAACCGAACAGGCCATTACCCGGAAAAGAGAAAGGCAAATGTTCTGTCTCAAAACAGGATGCAAAGGATGCCAGAAGTTCCGGAACTTTTGTACGCAGTGTCGGACCTGAATGACTTTCCATTTTCCCGTCCGGGTAATGACATGTCAGGACATCATCTTCAAGGCAGACGGATGCAAGCGGAGCACAGCATATAAAGGAAAAACTGTTTTCCTGGCCATGGTAGTCAGAGCTTTCAAGCAGCAGACTGTCGGGGAATTTATCCCGTAGCTTCAGATATATACTCACCGGGCTGTAGGTATCAGCCAGGAGTGTTTTGAATCGGGTACGGAACTTATACGTTTTCATGCTGTGTTCTTAAAATGACAAAGGGCCTGCTGAGAACAGCAGGCCCTTTAGGCGTATGGTTATAGAATATAACTCAGGCTGTCCTCTGTATAATCAGAAGATGCCACCAAGTGATATTCATTTTTTTGTTCATTGTTTGTTATTCAACACAGCAAATATAGGGAAGTTTTTCCGAGAAATGCAAATCCGCTCCAATCCTGCCTCCTTAAGCCTGCTCACACCTGAAAAATCAAATTGCACAGGGATACATCAAGCAGGAAGAGGCCTGGTATACAACAGGCATACAGAATTATAATCAGGGTATAGAATTTTGTCCGCCCCGAAGTCAGGATCAGTCCCCAAATTCCGAACAGCAAGGATACGACAAGCTGGACTTTCATCAGGTTGATCAGAAAATGATAAACAGGAATAAGGCTCTTTAAACGATCTCCGTCTTCTTTCCGGAGTACTTCAAGCCGGGCTTCCGACAAATAAATCTTTTCTTCCTGCCGTGACCTGCCGGGAGAATGGGGTAATGTGCCGGGATGGTGAAGAGAGGCCCCGGCATACAGACTGAACACAGTCACTGCAACTGCCAGCACCAATGCCACTACTCCGGGATATATACCATATTTTTTCTTTCTTTTGCTTTTCAGGATCAAAACAAAATTGACCAGAAAAAGAAATATGCAAGCTGAAACTAAATAGAAGGACATGCCCCAAATTAGTTTAAGCAAGGATACGGTGGTGAAAAATCAGGATTTATTTTTCACGCTGGGGTTGACTTTCATCCGGCAATATATATTTCACAGTTTGTCTGACATTAATGTTTTCAATGCCGGATTCTTCATTACACAGAAAATAACCTGATGGAAATATGCGCTCTTATTCAACATCCGGAGGAGGCGCAGGCAGCTCATCGGTTTTGGGCTTTTTATTCTCCGTTAATTTTCCAAAACGCCAGGTAAAGCTGAGGGTTGCAATCCGGCTTTCCTTCTTCTTAAGATAGTCCTGGGTGAACGTAGCGGTCTGGGTACCGGATCTTGCCACAATGGTATTGAATACATCAGCCAGACTAAGGCTTAAGCCGCCCTTGCCATGTGCCAGTTCCTTCCTTAGACCCAGATCGAGATAATAATAAGCCTGGGTTGTTCCCTGAGCATTGATACCCGGGAAATAATAGGCTCCGGATAATTGCAAGGCTGTACTGCCCGTGAAATTAATTCTGGAACTTCCTTTTACATATCCGCTTTGCCCTGTTCTGAAAAGAAGCATTGCCGGGTCTGTACTTTGCAGTTGCAAAGCATACATATTCCCGTTCAGAATAAGACTCCACCAACGAAACGGATCAGCCCGTGCGGTGAGTTCAAGTCCCCAGGCATCAGACGAACTCAGATTACGTATCGTACTCACCGTAGCACCGCTCACAGTATCGGCCAGATATTTGAAGATCTGCATTACACCCTGGGTATGGCGGTAATATGCAACGGCATTGAATGTGCATTTTTTAAAATACCTCATCCAGCTCAGTTCAACAGCATCGATATATTCAGGGTTCAGATCGGGGTTCCCATAGCGCAGGTTGAGAATATCGGTATAATCCGGAAAAGGATTCAGGGAACGTATGGAAGGCCGGTTTACACGCCTGCCGTAACCCAGCCTCCACTCCTGCTCTAAGCCGGACTTATAGCTCAGATAACCCGAAGGGAAAAAATCGAGATACTGATGATTATAAACAACCTCTTTATTCAGCAGGGCTGCACTGCGCCATGCATCTTCGGCCCTCACTCCAAGCTGTGAGCGTACGCGGCCCCAGGTTTTTGAATACAACAGGTAAGCGGAGCAGACTGTTTCATTATACTGAAAACGGTTAGAGATACCGGTATCATTTTGATATACACCGAGCGGATAGCTGAAAGTAACAGAAGTCAGCTTATCATCCGCATTCCGCATATTGATCTTTGCTCCAGATTCTATCCGGGAAGAAGTGCCCAGGGGCTGGGTAAAATCTGCCTTCAGAAACCCGTTGCGGTACATCCAGGCATTGTCTGTCAGCTGCAATACAGGATAAGGTTTGGAATAGGTACCATTGGCATTGTAATCCAATTCACAGATGCTGTCGAGCGCCCTGTTATTATTACCCGAAGCAGAAAACTCCACACTGAAGAGTTTATCCGGATTAAGAAATTCATGCCGGTATGAAGCGGAAATATCGAAACCCAGATCCTTATTGATGCCGAACATATTCCGACTGGCATAACGGTTCAGATTCCGCCCCCCGTCAAGCCAGGTATAACGCACATGATCCGTATCTGAACTACGGTCGGTATTGAGCAGTACCGAGACAGAAAAACTGTTGCTCTTATTGAAGTCATAATCCATTCCGGCTTTCAGCATATGGGTTTGAGAGGTAATGATGCCTCCGGAGGTCTGGTCGGATGAAAAGGAAGTATGCGTAAGCTGGTTCAAACGGTTTGTATAACCGTTATAGTCACGCTGGTTATAACGGTAGTTGTAGCTGGCAAAAAGATTCAGCTTACCCTTTCTGTATCCGGCATTGAGCGCCCCATTCCCTTTTATCCAGGTGGCATAAGAAAGCGTTCCTGTAAGGTTAAAGCCCTCTGCCTTATTCTTCTTAAGCACGATATTGATGATGCCAGCAACCCCGTCGGGATCATATTTGGCCGAAGGGTTCGTGATCAGTTCTATCCGCTCTATAGCACTTGCCGGTATCTGTTCGAAGATAGAGGTACGGTTGGAAACCACCATGCCGGAGGGATGTCCGTCAATCAAAACAGTCACATTACCAGTCCCCCGGAGAGAAATATTTCCATCTACATCCATGGAAATGGAAGGAATATTTTTGAGCACATCCACTGCCGATCCTCCCTGGCTGTTCAGATCCTTATCCACTTCGAATATTTTCTTATCCATTCCCAGGCGGAAGGCATTGTCTTCGGCAGTAATCGTCACCCCATTCAGCTCCTTGCCTGCCATACGGAGGAGGATCTTTCCCATATCCCTGTTTGTTCCCGGGCTTAGCAGAATAGAATCACGTAAATACGTTTTATAGCCTATGTATTTTATTTTAAGGAGGTAGAGGCCAGGCTTTAATCCGCTAAGCGAAAAACCACCGGCTTCGTCGGTAAGTGATCCGGTTATCAGCACAGAATCTTTAGACTGGTGAAGTGTTACAGATGCAAAGGTAATAGGGTTTGCACCTTGGCCATCCAGCACCTGACCCTTGAGTATTAATCCTGTAGTCTGGGTAAACAAGCTGATCGGGCAGCATAGTGCCAACAGAAAGAGGATGTTTAAACGAAAGGCTGTCATGGGGAATAAAAATACTGAATAAAAAGTAGTCAGAAGCCAGAAGTCAGAATCGAGAAGTTAGTAGTTAGTTGTCCGAATCCAGATAATGCGGCTGTGATTCTGAGCGGCCTTGGGGTTTGCCAGTGTGGTTGCAGTCGCGAAGAATCTACCTGCGTATTGCATTTAACATACGTTCCATTTCCGAATAGATTCTTCGGCACTGCTTTCGCACTTTCCAGCCCCAAGGCGCCTCAGAACGACAATCTCACACCTCGCACTACTGCATTCTGACTACTGCTACTGACAACTTATTTAAGATGCATTTCGGCCATCCTCTGTTTAGCCATATCAAAGTCAGGATCCAGTGTCAATGTGTAGCGGTAGTCAGCAGCAGCATTCTGGAAATTACCCATGAGCTGGTAAGCATAGCCACGGGCATAATAGGGCTTGGGGTTTTTGGGTTGTATGGTGATGGCATTGGAAAAATAGTTTAGAGCTTCGGCATAGTTTTTCATATCGACCTGTACTACTCCGAGGTTATATTGTGCATCATAAAAATTCTTGTTGATCTGGAGCATATGCAGATACAGGCCTGCCGCATCCTTGTATTTCTGCTCATCCTGGTACATACGGGCAAGGTCATACAGCACTTCCGGATTTTCGGGCTGGAGTTTCAAGGCATTGTTGAAATAGTCTTCTCCCAGCTTATTGTGTTTGGCAGCAAAAAGCAAGCCCAGCTGTATATATGCATTGTAATAGGTATTATCCTGTTCAACGGCCGTTTGCATACTTGAAATAGCCCTGGTGGTATCTCCTGTTTCCTTGAAATTCATTCCCTTCATGAAATAGGCTTTGGCATTGAATTTATCGAGCATCAGTACCTCATCAAGGAAACGAAGGCTTTCCTCGTATTTGCGTACGTAAAAATAAAGTTCGGCCAGCTTCATGATACATTCCTGATTCTTAGGGTCCAGCTTATGGCATTTTTCAAGGGCTTGTTTGGCTGTTCCGGTCTTGTTCATGGCGAATGAAATATCACTCAGCGTCATGAAATACTCGGCTTTGGAGCTGTCAATATTCAGGGATCGTTTGATATCGGCCAGGGCGGCATCAAAGCTTTTATGCCCCAACTCGAAACGGGCGCGTTGCTGGTACAGAGCTGCATTGCCCGGGTCATTACGGAGTTTTTCGTTCAGCTTTTCCAGAGCGGCGGCCGTGGTATCCGAACCCGGAGTATTGTTTTTATCTCCGGCTTTGTTTCCGCAAAAGCTGAGACAGGAAGCGCATACAGCGACAAGAAAGAGTTGGCAGAATGTTCTCATAGGCTTAAAAAAAATCCCCGGTCATGGCGTACCGGGGATCGTTCAAACAAAGGTATAAAATAAATCCAAAACCAATATACCTCTGGAATCAGTTAGCAGAAGGCACTGCGGTGAGTGCATCCTTAATTTTACGTTCTATCTCATCAGCCAGATCCGGGTTGTCGGTAAACACCTGTTTAACAGCATCCCTTCCCTGACCCAGCTTGGTTCCTTCGTAGCTGAACCAGGAACCGGCTTTTGCAATAATATTGTGTTCAACTCCTATATCAATGATTTCACCGACTTTGGAAATGCCTTCTCCGAAAATGATATCGAATTCGGCAAGACGGAAAGGAGGAGCCATCTTGTTCTTCACCACTTTTACACGGGCACGGTTACCGGTAGCGGTATCTCCGTCCTTGATCTGTCCTATACGACGAATGTCGAGACGAACGGAAGCATAGAACTTCAGTGCATTACCACCTGTGGTTGTTTCAGGGTTTCCGAACATAACACCGATTTTTTCACGCAACTGGTTGATGAATACACAGCAGCATCCTGTTTTGTTGATGGTACCGGTAAGCTTACGCAGGGCTTGCGACATAAGACGGGCCTGGAGTCCCATTTTGGAATCACCCATCTCTCCTTCAATTTCACTTTTAGGGGTAAGAGCCGCTACAGAGTCAATAACGATGATATCGATGGCTCCGGAACGGATCAGGTTCTCGGTAATTTCAAGAGCCTGTTCACCGTTATCAGGCTGGGAGATGAGGAGTGCTTCCAGATCCACACCCAGCTTTTGTGCATAGGTACGGTCAAAAGCATGCTCGGCATCAATAAAGGCTGCTATACCACCTGCTTTCTGAACATTGGCAATAGCATGTATGGCCAGGGTTGTTTTACCGGATGATTCAGGCCCGTAGATCTCCACCACCCTTCCTTTCGGATATCCTCCTATGCCCAGAGCCACATCCAGACCGAGTGATCCGGTAGGGATAGACTCCACCTGATCAACCACGCTTCCGGTCATCTTCATGATGGTACCCTTTCCGTAGGTCTTTTCAATTTTATCGAGTGTAAGCTGTAAGGCTTTCAGCTTTTCTTTGTTCAGTTCCTTAATAAGGTCTTTTTCCTTAACCGCTTCTTTTTCTTTGGTTTCCTTGCTCATGGTCTCTATCGTTTAGTATTAGTTACATTTCAGATGCCAGCACCTGTGCGGCATGTTCTTTGGCTTTTACTTTCGCAATCACCTTTTCTATGATCCCCTTTTCCGATATCAGAAAAGTGGTGCGGGCTATTCCGTCAAATATCCGGCCCATAAACTGTTTCTTGCCCCAGGTATCATAGCTCCTGGCCAGTTCAAGCTCTGTATCAGCAAGCAAGCTGAAGGGAAGTTTGTGTTTGGTAATGAACTTCTGATGTGAACGTTCATCATCCTGACTAACTCCTATCACTTCATACCCCTGCTTTTTCAGTTCACCTATATGATCCCGGAGGTTGCAAGCCTCTTCGGTACATGTGGGTGTTCCGTCTGACGGATAAAAATAAAGAACGAGTTTTTTTCCTTTGTAATCCTTTAAGCTCTGCTCTCTTCCCTGTTCATCTCTTATTTTAAAATCCGGAGCTTTCATTCCTTCTTTCAGAGATGTTGTATGATTCCTGAAAGGCTCTTTGTTCTTCGCTACCATAAGGCTTACGCTCTATACAAAGTACAAGATTCTTTGGTCGAAATTCAAGGCTTACTTTTCAGCTTTATCAACAGAACGACTTCTTCTTAATTAACAATTGTCATAAATACAGACATTGTTACGGACACAAATTACAACTTTTATGACAATTACAACATCAGCTCATAAATATTTTGAAGAAATAGTGGAAATCCGGCATGGGGGATAAGGCAAATTTATCGTAAGGTGCTCATTTTAATATAATTATATTCATAATTGCAAAAAAGCGTCTATATATGGATGAGTAGTGTGTGTTTATCCATAAGTAGAGTGTGTTTATGCATAAGTAGAGTGTGTTTATGCATAAGTAGGATGTGTTTCTGCATAAGCAGCTTCTGATTATGCAGAAACAGCGTGTAAATGTGCATGAGTAGTGTCTGTTTATGCATAAGCAGCGTGTAAATGTGAATACGCAGCGTTTGTTTATGCAGAAACAGCGTGTAAATGTGAATAAGCAGCGTCTGTTTATGCATAAATAGCGTGTAAATGTGAATACGCAGCGTTTGTTTATGCAGAAACAGCGTGTAAATGTGAATAAGCAGCGTCTGTTTATGCACAAGCAGCATGTAAATGTGCGTAAGCAGCTTCTGTTTATGCATATGAAGAATGTAAATGTGCGTAAGGAGCGTCTGTTTATGCAGAAGCAGCGTGTGGTGATAAACAGGAAAGAATCAATTACCGGCCGCGATCCTGAGCTTGAGCATAAAGGACAAGAGCGCTCTGCTATCCTGTACATCCGGATTCGGTGTTACCTGGTATTTCAATTCAGGTTCGAGGTATATAGCCGGACCGCCATTATTAGTCTTTCGTATCTTATAGATCATGCCGGCATTCACGAAGGTGAGCATAAAAGGATTGGATGATGCTGTACTGATATCCGTAACATGATAAGCAAAAACCATGCTTTCCGTTACTCCCAACTTCACACTCACATATCTTTTTTGCTGGGCACTGACACGGTAAATAAAAGAAACCGGCAGATTCACCATGCTTTCCGAAACGGAATACGTTCCGTTTCCTCCTGTCGTCCTGCCTGTATAAACCATTTCCTCCACTCCCAGGCCGGCACGTACATTGAAACGCTCCACGGCAAATAATCGTATATCAAACCCAAGCGTAATGGAATACCCCGGCTGATCATTCGTTATCAGCGGTATATAGGAATTCATCCCCACCCCGAAATAATATGAAAAGCGAAGGCCTTTTTTGCCGTTGTTATAGCCTTCTGCATGAAGTCCGGAACAAAACAATAAACAGAAAAATAAGGGGACTGATTTCATGAGTTGGAATACCAAAGTTCAGGTTAATGAAGGTAGAGTTTATTTAGACTAAACTCACTCCACATAATCTGGTTCTTTTTTCCGGCCTGGTTGGAATCCCCATCCGAATTTTATCCCTGCTGAGCAAAATCGTTGATTAATGGGGCTTAGTGACAACATAAAATTAATTTCAGGTTCTATCCATATGCTTTCTAAATTCCCCTTTCCGTTTAAATGAGCTAAATAAACGAAACCAAATCTTGCAAAAGACGCAGCATACGGTTGGTTAGCATACCATAAATATCCAGTATAAGTTTCGTTTATAATTGCACTTCCGGTTAAACCCAACTCTACTCCATAATAGTTCCTTCGGGGTTTACCGAGGCGTATAGAAACGATAAGGGGCAAAGACCATATCCTTTCAGAAAAGCTATAGGCCCATACATCCGGCACTGTTCTTTGGGTCGTTGAACCATTTGGATCCCTTTGCCATTGAGTAAATCCTTTAACAACTCCTTTATAGTGCAAGCGATCAAACTCTGGCCCTGCAAGGAATGTTACCCGTCCTATTGTACCTAATCTTCTGATGAAGCTTGCATTCACATCGTAGGAAACCCCTTCTGATACGATATTGGCATTTCCCAGAAAGTTCCATCGGGCTCTAATCTTAAAGGCACCACTGTCTTACCCGCATTCCAACCGTTACCTATCCCAAATCCGATGATCCATCCTGGATATCGAAGTGTGCTTGTATCCTTTAATGATACCTTACCATAAGCAGAAAGACAAAAATTCAGAACAATCAGGAAAAGTAAGAACTTCTTCATTACAGCATAAGAATAAGGCACATATTCATAACGAACTGATAAGGTAGTTTATTTTGGGGATAAGGTTGACAATTTATATAGTCCTGAGTCTGATCCTAACGCAAATAGATTCTTCGGCACTACTATCCCACCATCTGCCCCAAGGTGCCTCTGAATGACAAGCGGGTGATTCTGCCTAATGATTATTCCGTGTTGCATAATATTTACAGAAAGCCCTCAACCCGCATTCCCCACACTTCGGACTCCTGGCCACACACGTATACCGTCCATGCAATATCAGCCAGTGGTGGGCAATAGGCACCTGTGCCAAAGGAATGTATTTCATCAGTTGTTTTTCTGTAGCCAATGGAGTTTTAGCATTGGTGGTAAGCCCAAGCCGGGCTGCAACACGGAATACGTGGGTATCGACAGCAAGAGTGGGTTTCTGATAAACGACGGAAGCGATTACATTGGCTGTCTTTCGTCCTACCCCGGGAAGTTTCTGCAAACTGTCGACATCTGCAGGAACCACCCCTTTGAAATCATGCACCAGCATATGAGCCATGCCAACAAGGTGTTTGGCTTTGTTATTGGGGTAGCTGATGCTGCGTATATAAGGGAACACTTCATCCGAACTGGCTTCAGCCATGACTTCGGCAGTAGGAAATGCGTTGAACAATGTAGGCGTGGTCATATTGACCCGCTTGTCGGTACATTGAGCCGAAAGAATAACGGCAACAAGCAATTCATAGGGATTGGAGTACAGAAGCTCTGTTTCCGCTACCGGCATATGGGTGCTGAAATAATCCAGAACTGCTGTGAAACGTTCTTTCTTATTCATGCACGGGATTCTGATTTATTTAGTGATGTCAATCAGCTCCACATCGAATACAAGAGTGGATTTGGGCGGAATAACGGGAGGATGACCCCGCTCTCCGTAAGCCAGATTATAAGGTATAATCAGTTTGGCTTTTTCCCCTTTGTGAAGCAGGGCAATACCTTCGTCCCAGCCCTTGATAACCATTCCCTGACCGAGGTTGAACTCAAACGGCTGTCCGCGATCAACCGAAGAATCAAAGGAAGTTCCATCGAGCAGATAACCTGAATAGTGAACTTTTACCTTGTTACCTGACGCTGCCATCCCGGCTGTATTGGAAGGACTGAATTCAGGAAGTTTTCTGTCCGACATATAAATCACCTTTAATCCGCTGGCTGTTTTAACGGTATCTTTTCCTTTAGCAATCCAGGGATGAACACCGGGAGTAAGACCTACCAGCTCCACCTCAAAAACCAAAATACTGTTGGCAGGAATACTGCCCATAGCCTGTGGTCCGTAACCCAATGCAGGAGGAATGGTTAATACCGCTTTATCACCTACATGCATGAGTGCAATACCTTCATCCCAACCCTTGATGACCTGATGCCCGCCCAGCTTGAACTCAATCGGTTCTCCGCGTTTGATGGAACTGTCAAACACCGTATCATTGGTAAGTTTACCGGTATAATGCACTTTTACCTTATCACCGGCCTGTGCCAGTTCACCACAGCCCTTGGTGGTCAATTTATATTCCAGACCCGAAGCTGTTTTTACATTGACAGGATTTTTAACCACTGTTGCAACACAGGGTACATTGGCATGTTTGGATGCACTACAGCCTGCTAAAACAGCTGCAGCGGAAAAAAGGATATAGAAAAGACTCCGGTTCATGTATAGAAAGTTTATTTCACGTTTACTACTTCGAGGTCAAATGTAAGTGGTGTATAAGGCCTGATAGGGCCCGATCCTTGCTCACCATAGGCTATTACGGAAGGAATTACCAGGGTGGCCTTGCCTCCTTTTTTCATGAGTTGCAAAGCTTCATCCCATCCGGCAATAACCTGCTTTTGCCCTACTACAAAATCAATAGGTGCCGCACCCGGATGTTTATCAGATGCATCAAACACTTCTCCATTAAAGAACTTGCCGGTATACTTAACAGAAACCGTCTGTCCTGCCTTGATATTATCTCCGGTTCCCTTCTGTGTTTCAATATAATAAAGTCCGGATTTTGCAGGTTTGGTTTTGATCTTGTTATCAGCAAGGTATTTCTTAATCAGCCCCGGCTCTTTTTCCTTTGCTTCACCGGCTTCCTTCTTCATGACTTCCTGTTGTTTCATCTGCTCTTCCTGTTGTTTCATCTGTTCTTCCCTGCGCTTTTTCTGTTCCTCCTCTACCATTGCCTTGGGGTCGATCTGATCAACCTTGATATAAAAGTAAAGCAGACTGTTGCTGTCAAGGAAAGCCGGCATAGCCTTCCGTTCGAGTTTCTGAAAATATTCCCTGGCACCGAAAATAAAACCGGTGCTGTCACCTTTATGCATACCGCTTACGGCTGCAAAAATATCACCTGGATAGATGCTGGGTCGTATGAGTATAGGCAGACGTCCGTTTCCTTTACGGGTATCAATTAGCGTGCAATCTTTATCTGTTTTACATACGATTTGCATCACAACCCGCTCACCCATCTTCGGAAGGACTGTATCCTTGCCTTTGATGAAGGATTTCACAAATATTCCGGCAGCATTCTTTTCATAACCCGGATGTTCAGGTTTGTGGCAGGCAACAAATGCTGTACCCGCAAAACAAGCAATAATAAAAACGTGTCTGAGTTGCATAAACTGTGCTTAATTTATTTTTATTAATTCTACCTCATACACTATTGTCGTGTATGGTTTCACTATTCCTGCGCTGGACCCTTCGGCCCCATAAGCGAGGTGCGAAGGTATAATAAATTTTGCTTTTCCGCCCTCTCTCATCTGGTAAAGACCCAATGACATACCGTCCAGCATTTGTCCTTCATCACCCATCGTAAACTCAACAGGTTCACGGGTGGCATCAAATTTCTTTCCGTTCAGAAACAGTCCGTTGTAATTGACCAACACCCTGTCGCCCCGCTCCACCCCTTTTCCCTTTCCACATTTTTCTTCCACATAATACGCTCCCCTGCCAATACTTTTCATATTCTGCTTGCTGTGTTTCAGAAAATAGCTCAGGATTTTCTGTTCATCCAGTTCATCAGTATGCATTCTTTTTTCAGCTTCGGCTTTGTATTGGTTCTCATCCAATATTTTAAGAAGCCTTACACTCATATGCATCATCGAGTCCTTGCTCAGCGGCATTATATCATAAGCAGGGATAAGAAATACGGCACTGTCGCCTTCATGCAGGCGGGAATATCCGTCCCGTTCATTATAAGGAGCCAGTATTGTCCCCCTGGATGATTCGAGATGGGAGTCATATAATACAGAATCAGCAAAAGTATTTTTGAGGTTGAGCTCGAGGTAATCTCCGGGCTGGGGCCTGCGGTCATGATCACCGAGTGAGATGAGTTTAAAATAACTTCCATTGGAAAGACGTTTGAACCCCGGCACTTTCTCTTCCCTGCAGGAACTCACAAACAGGCCTGCACAAATGATTATCAGGACAGCGAGCAGGGTGCCTGATACGGGATTTTGTTTATAGCTCTTCTCAGTCATATACGTTATCGTACGCTTCTTAGTTCAATTTCATAAAGTACCGGTGCACGGGGCGGAATCTTATCTCCATCACCCAGCAAGCCGTGAGCAAGATTGGAAGGGAGTACAAAACGAAGCTTGTCGCCTGTTTTCATCAGCAAAACTGCTTCGTGTATCCCCGATTCAATATGGTCTTCACCTACTTTGAATTCCCGTTGTCCGTCCTCGTCAGATGAATAACACCTGGTTCCATTCAGCAGGAACACAGTATAAGATACTTTGGCAAACTGACCGCTGTGCACACTGTCACCCCGGAGGCTGTGGGATAAAAACATATAACGCAGGCCTGTACCGGTAGCTTTCATATCATAATGGTGATGCGATACAAACGCATCAATATCATCCGATTCTCGGTGAGCATCAACCTTATTGGCGGTAAGAAGCTGCTCCTTGGAATAATGTTTGGGAGTTTTAGGCGCCTCTTCATTACCGCAGGAAACTGCACAGTATGCACAAACAAGGGCAAACAGTATGCGGCTTTTGTTCATGATTACACTCCTTTATTCAACTCTTTTTTATAAACCGGAAGCAGGGTTTGAAACTGCCTGATAACCTCTTCCATTTTCACCCGCGTATACCCGCCTGCGGCATTCTTATGCCCTCCCCCGTTAAAATGTTTACGGGCAAAAAGGTTGACATCAAAATCCCCTTTGGAACGAAAACTCATTTTGATGGCTCCGTCCCTTTCGGCCATAAAGGTTGCAAACCGGATGCCGCGCAGACTGAGAATATAATTAACCAGGCCTTCCGTATCTCCTTTCTCATAACCGAAATGATCCATTTCAGCTTCGGTAAGCGTGATAAAGCCTGCATTATAATCGGACATGACGACCATTTTTTCATGCAGGGCAAAACCCAGAAGCCGGAGTCGGTTTTCAGAATTATCGTCATAAATCCTTTCGTGAATGGCAGAAGTGACAGCCCCGGCGCTTATCAATGCCGCTACCACACGGTGGGTATCGGCAGTCACACTTGGAAACCGGAAAGAACCTGTATCAGTCATAATGCCGGTATACAAACAATCGGCAATGGAACGATCCACGAGTTTATGATCACCCATCAGTTCTATCAAAGTATAAATAAGCTCTGCCGTTGAACAGGCTTTTACTGAATGATGGGTGAAGCGGGCAAACTCTTCAGGCTGGGGATGATGGTCGACCATCACTTTCACAGCCTTGCTTTTTTCCACGAAGGGACCGAGGGCATCTATACGTTTGAGGGAATTGAAATCAAGGCAAAAAATAAGATCGGCTTTCTGAATCTTTTTATCGGCCAGAGCAGCATCTTCCGCAAAGTTGATGACTTTTTTATTTCCAGGCATCCAGGCCAGGAAAGAAGGATACTCATTGGGTGTGATAACAGTAACCTTGTGTTTTTTCTTCAGCAGATAATTGTAAAACCCAAGTGAAGAACCCATCGCATCCCCATCAGGACTGTAGTGAGTAACAATAACCAGGTTTTTGGGGGCTGCTAATTCTTTTTTTAGCAAACTGAGTTCCTTGGTATTCATGCTGAATTATTAGGGGGCTAAGGTAAGCTTTTTATGTGCCTGAGCTTATCAGAAAGGCATGGACGATGTCAGGATATGGATACAACGGCTCCGGGAATCGTTTTTTTGTTAATTTCGCATCCGATTTCCGTTGGATCTTAATTCTAAAGCACATGTCAGGTAACAAAACTTTCACCATGATCAAACCCGATGCCGTCGGGAATAATTATATCGGACCTATTCTGGCCAAAATCAACGAAGCCGGTTTCCGGATCGTAGCGATGCGGTATACAAAGCTAAGCCCGGAAGCTGCCGGCAAGTTTTATGAAGTTCATAAAGCCCGCCCTTTTTACGGAGAACTGGTTGATTATATGTCATCCGGAGCCATTGTAGCTGCTATCCTTGAAAAGGATAATGCCGTGGCTGATTTTCGTAAACTGATAGGTGCCACTGATCCTGCCAAGGCAGAACCCGGTACCATCCGTAACCTTTTTGCAAAATCAATTGCTGCCAATGCCGTTCATGGTTCAGACAGCGATGAAAATGCAGCTATCGAAGGAAATTTCTTTTTCTCCGGCTCAGAACGTTTTTAACCTCTTTATTTCCTGCTCCCCTCCTTTGTTTCAAGGAGGGGTCTCCCAGACTTTAGACTGGGAGGGGGTGGTTACTCCCAATACTCATAGGTGTAATTATACAGCATGTACATTTCGTTGTTCCTGTATTTGATCCTTTTCTTGATCTTGCCTTTTGCATCGACCATAAAGGAATTCCTTTCCTGGTCAAGCACCACGGTATTCAGGTAGTAAAAACCCGTCTCTTCTTTCAGATATCCATGTGAGTCGTAGGTATAAAAGCACTTGTATCGCTTACCATTCAGGTGACGTACCGAAAAGGTTTTCCGGAATCCATCCCGGGTATAATCTATATTGATCCAGGCAAAATCAACTGTATCCATCTTCATCTCCACAACTTTTTCAAGAAGACCTTTACGGCTGTATTCATATTTGTAATGGACCCTGATATGTGATTTGCTTTCATCCATATAGCGAAGGATGAGATAGCCCTGCCTGTCAGAACGATATGCCTGCTTAAGAAAAGACTGAAATTCAGGATACACATCTTCGGATGACTCCGTTACCCTTCCCTTCGCATCACAGGTATAGGTGAACTTGCAGAGTGGTTTCCCGTCATTATTTTCTGTGATTTCCGACCTCAGACCACCTTTCTCATTGTAATACAAATAGCTCTT
Source organism: Bacteroidia bacterium (assembly GCA_044448685.1). Taxonomy (GTDB): domain Bacteria; phylum Bacteroidota; class Bacteroidia; order Palsa-965; family Palsa-965; genus Palsa-965. The sequence goes on along the minus strand of JBIOHC010000010.1, from coordinate 18,749 downwards.
GGCGATCGTATCACGATACGTACAGAAAATACGTTCGGTCTCCCTCCCCCCTTTCCAGATATACGTCCATTTCAGCATTTCCAGTCCTGTAGAGTCAAAATATGTCTGTTCAAGGATATTCCCGTCCCGGTCCAGCCTCGTACGTTCATCGAGCAAGGTCAATTTATCGATGTCTTTATTGAGTTTAAGGGATGTGACCTCTATGGTCTTGATTTTATTTCGTGCATAAAGCTGCTTTTCAGCCTCCGTCCGGGCAGGCTGAGCACTTATACTACCCGTAATAAAGAGGATAATCAGGGAAAAAGCGGCTGAATAAAATTTCATAGCTGAACTCAGGAAAATACGACTTGGTTGATCACTTCCGTACCCGCCTCTTCATTCAAACGTTTTATGAGCATTTCCTTACCATAGGAAAGTTCTTCACGCAGAGCCGATGATTCAAGCCTGACATACAAAATCCTGTTCCGTACAGACAAATCCAGCGTCCGTTTGTGAACAGCCGGCCCCATTACCTTTTCCCAGGATGCCATGAGTTTTAGCTCATCCATCCGGCCTTGTAACTTATACGTATTCAGCATTTGCTGAATAGCATCTTTCAGGCTTTGTTCATTATGTCTGGACATGATCTCAAAAATAAGAAAAGATTCCGGTGAAGATAAATTTTTCCATTAATCCGTTGAAAATAAAGACTTAAGCTCTTCATCAAAGACTCCGGCCGGATCAGCCCGGTTATTAACAGATTTCTGAGAATGCTGAAAAATTGCCGCCGATTTCTCAGAATACCGCTTTTTTTTTGGCCGGAATATCCTATATTCGCATGCCAATAATATAATCCATGCATAAAAAAATACTCTACACCCTCAGTGCAGTACTATGCTTTTCGGTAAGCAGAGGACAAAGTGCGGATAGCTATACCTTCTTCAAAGGCGATACCTTATCCGGATTCGACATCCAAGCTGCCTATCAGGATGCCCTGAAAGATCATTGTCATGGCAGGGAAGTTGAAGCTTTTATCAAACAAAAGGAAAATGCCTTTGTGGCTGCAAAATTCAATATGCCTCATCTGGTAAGAAAAGCTGCATCCAAAACAGTTCCGACTATACTGAATACAGCCTGTAATAACTCCGATTTTGAAGCCGGTACATTTGCAGGCTGGACTGGTGGTGTAGGTAATAATCCGAGCTCTACCGGACCTATCACCATTACAAACCCTGCCATTGTCTCCGGGCCTATTGATGCATCGGAAACTTCCTGTTTCTACCACACCCTTGTTGACGCTGCTGCCGGAAATGACCCGTATAGCGGGTTGCCCATGCTGGATCCGGGGGGAGGAACCTATGCAGTACGACTTGGCGGAGAAAATGTTAACTGGAATACAACAACACCTTGTGTGTCGGGTGACCAGTCAACCGGTTACAGCGGAGCTGAAATGCTTCAACAAACATTCCGTGTAACAGCATCCAATTCCCTGTTCACCTACTCGTATCATGTGATCATGGATAAGATTAACCACAGTGCTGGTCAGCAGCCTTACTTCCGTGTGGAAGTACTGGATTCAAATGGCAACATTACCAATCCCTGTCAGCAGTATTATGTCATAGCCGACCCAAGCGGAGCCACCCCTCCCGGTTTCCTTAACTCTGCTATTCTGGATAATAACGGTGATAACGTGTATTACCTGCCCTGGACTTCCAACTCCCTGAATCTTTCAGGTTACATAGGCCATCCGGTAACGGTTCGTTTTACTGCCGCAGGCTGTGTTCTGGGCGGTCACTTTTGCTATGCGTATATTGATGCTTCCTGCGGACCGATTGCTATTCCGCCTAACAATCCGCATGTCTGTATCGGTCAGAATGATACACTCACTGCTCCGAACTCCGGAGGTGTAGGTACTTATATTTGGAGTACCTTGCCAAGCGGTAACGCCGGTATTGTAGGTTCTACAACCAATCAAACGGTAGTCGTCAATGCAAGCGGTACATATCAGGTTGTCATCACCTATCCGAACGGTTGCAGCTATACCATCGACACCACCATTCGTTTCCATGCACTGGCTACTTCTGTATTGCCTACAGCCGCTACATGTAACGGATTAAGCAACGGTTCTGCCACGGTATCACCTTCAGGTGGTACAGGCCCCTACACGTATTCATGGACACCCGGTGTCATAAGCGGACAGGGAACACCTACCGCTACCGGACTGGGTGCAGGAACTTATACGGTCAACATTGTTGACAATACAGGATGTTCTTCTTCAACTTTAGTCAATATTGTCCAGCCTACCCCTCTTGCCGCACCTGGCAACTCTACAGGAGTGGCTTGTAACGGAGGCAGTAACGGATCAACAGGAGTACTTGCCAGCGGAGGAACTCCCGGATATACCTATTCCTGGAACCCGGGCAGTGCCACCACAGCAGGTATTTCCAACCTGCCTGCCGGTGTCTATACCTGTACAATAACAGATTCACACGGATGTACAAAAACGGTAACCGATACGGTTAAGCAACCTGCTGTACTTGCCGCCACTCCGGGAGTGGCAAATGTGCAATGTAACGGAGGTGCTACAGGTGCCGACTCGGTTATTGTAACCGGTGGTACCAGTGCCTATGCATACTCCTGGTCGCCTACCGGTGGCACAGGCTCAAAAGCTACCGGTCTGCCGGCTGGAACATATACTTGTCTGGTAACGGATGCTCACGGTTGTACTACTTCCGTCACATCAACAGTCAGTCAGGCTCCGCCGATTACCTATACTACATCCAGCACACCCACACCCTGTGCCGGCTCAACAGGTAGTGCCACGATCACGGCTGCAGGCGGCACCGGAACCCTTACCTATTCCTGGGCTCCAACAGCAGGCTCAACGAATTCACTCACTGTAGTTACAGCAGGTATTTATACGGTAACGGTGACAGATGCCAATGGTTGTACCAAAGTGGTCAATATTCCGGTGTCTAACACCGGTGGCCCGGCATCTGTTATAACACAAAGTAATAATGTGACCTGCTATGGCGGAACCAACGGATCGGCTGCTGCCAAAGGCACGGGAGGAACAGGTACACTTACGTATTCCTGGTCTCCGAATTCTTTTACAGGAACAACCGATACCCTGGCAACCAACCTGCCTGCCGGTACTTATATGATTACTGTAGTGGATGCTTCCGGTTGTCAGACTACCCTGACAGATACCATTCATCAGCCGCTTAAAGTTACTGCCAACAATGCAACTACCAATGTATCCTGTTTCGCAGGCACCAACGGTCAGATTGTACTTAATGCGGCAGGTGGTACACCAGGATACAGTTATACCTGGTCTCCATCCGGTGGAACATCGGCAACAGCCAATGGTCTGAGTGCCGGTAACTATACGTGTATCATAACGGATACCAGGGGTTGTAAAGACACAGCTCATGTTACAATCACACAGCCAACACTTCTGACTGTATCTGACACAACCTTATCCAGTTCCTGTTTCGGCGGAGCTAACGGATCGGCCAGTGTTACACCTTCGGGCGGAACACCAACCTATATTTACACCTGGTCGCCTTCCGGAGGAACGACGTCAAATGCAACCGGCCTCACTGCAGGTAACTATACCTGTACCATAACGGATAACAAAGGCTGTGTTAAAATTGTACCCCTTACCGTGAACCAGCCTACAGCTGTTACAGCAAGCAATACACCTTCAAACATCTCCTGTAACGGAGGTGCGAACGGATCAGCAACAGCTGCCCCATCGGGCGGAACACCGGGATACAGCTATATTTGGTCACCTACAGGCGGAACAGCTGCCACAGCCAGTGGTTTGACTGCAGGAACCTATACCTGTACAATTACGGATTCACACGGATGTACCCTGGTTTCACCGGTTACAATTACACAACCGGCAGTGCTGGCCGCAACATCCACGCATGTGAATGTAACCTGTAACGGATTAACCAATGGTTCAGGTACAGCAATACCAACAGGAGGTACAGCTATCTATACCTACAACTGGTCTCCTTCAGGAGGAACGGGAGCAACTGCCACCGGACTCGGAGCATCCAATTATACCTGTTCAATAACAGACGCTCATGGCTGTACCACACAGACAGTTCTTACCGTTACACAACCTGTTGCATTGACAGAAGTTGTCAATACGGCTTCCGAAAAATGTTTTGGCGGTACGACTGTTTCAGATACAATTCATGCTGCGGGAGGAACAGGTGCTTATACATATTCCTGGACCCCGTCGGGAGGAAATGCTGCCATTGCAACCGGACTCGCGGCAGGAAACTATACCTGCACAGTAACAGATGCCAACGGATGTGTGAAAACACAAACGGTGACCATTACGCAACCAACAGCCGTCACCGGAACTCCTTCATCAACTTCAGCAATCTGTCTGAGCCATAATGGAACAGCATCTGTTCTGGCAGGTGGTGGAACAGGGCCTTATACCTATACCTGGTCTCCAACAACCGGCAGTACCAACTCAATCAGTGGCCTCGCCAGCGGAGCATACAACTGTACCGTTACAGACAGCAAGGGATGTTCAGTGGCCGTTGCAGTGACCGTAGGCCATGGCAGCAATCCTATCTCCGCAAACTTCACAGCCACCCCAATGACAGGCTATGCTCCTTTACCGGTAAACTTCCTCAACGGAAGCTCTGCTTCAGCAGTAAGCTGGGCCTGGAATTTCGGTGACGGAGGAGTCTCCACGCTCCAGAACCCCAGCAACACCTATACCAGCCCCGGAACATATACCGTTTCGGAAACAGCAACGGATGCCAACGGTTGTGACAGCACATACGACCTCGTCATCATTGTGAAGGAACCGCTTTCCACTTTAACAGTTCCAAACATATTTACTCCGAATAATGACGGAGAGAATGATTTTTTCAAAGTGACCTATACCAGCATAGAAACATTTGACCTCAAAATCTATGACCGATGGGGTGTGCTGATGGCACACTTCACTCACCCCTGGTTGGGATGGGATGGCCTCACCTTCACAGGCAGCAAGGCTGTTGACGGAACCTATTACTATGTGATAACTGCCGGAGGATCCGATGGTAAAGCCTATAATAAGGCCGGATGGTTCGCCCTGATCCGATAAGGTTTAACTGAATTTTTAAAAAGCCCCGGACTATTAAGTCCGGGGCTTTTTTGCGCCCCTAACTTATGCACGGGAATTATTGAAATTATCAGATCAGTTTTCCGGTATAAAGCCAGGTTTATGTATGGTTTGGCTTAAAATCGATTTACAGTCAGGATCTGAGAAATAATCACTGATAATCAATAATTCACACGAAAAAAAAGTGGAAAATGACAGAAATCATATTTTTCGAGTCCCTCTTCTGTCCTTGCTTGAATCGTATACGTCCAAATCAATCCGATTGTAAAATCAGATAGAATTATGTCAGTTCTGGCCAAAGGCCCATAATCTATGGAAATCCAGTATTTTATCTATATATTTGGCTCGAAAATTAACATTTGTGCCGACAAATGTTGCCATTGTATGGGATTCCCATAGGCGAGAATGAAGATTGAACGACAGAAACTATTCTACCATGAAGACAGCTATCCGAATTGCCTTGTTCTGTTTATCCCTGATTTTTACTACTCAGGCAGTAAAGGCACAGAAAAAGGGAGACTCCAGACAAAATCAGGCTGTAAAGCATGATCCGAATGCAGGAAAGGATGATTATGTCCCATTTACAAAAGAAGACTTCAAAAAGAGTACTTATTACAAAGCCCAGCAAGGAGGGTTCGGATTCCGGCAGATCAAAAGTGCTGATCCGACCGCTGCCAAATTTGTTTGGTCCCGTACCAGCACACTCAACTGTAATAATGTAGGTATGGAAGATACAACCTTCACCAATTGGTCCGGATTTTGGGGAACGTTCAATAATCCGGGTCCGATTGTGTTTACTCCCGGATTCAAATCGCATGGTATCAATGCCAACTGCAGTGACTCCCTTGCCCGCCATACTTTACTTGATATTCCTCCGGGAAATAACAACCCTGCTCTCGGGCCGGTGGTTGGTTATGACTCCATTGCTATCAATTCCATTACCGGACTCGCTGATATTCCATTTGTTGCTCCGGGAGGAGGACATGTATCCATGCGTTTAGGCGACTACGTAGTTTTTGGTACCACCCCCAATGGTAATGGAAAAAAGATACAGCGTTTTGATTATACTATGACTGTAACTGCCAACACATCTGAGTTTAACTATCAATATGCCATTGTATTGAACCTGCCTCCTTCCGGTCACCTGCGCGCTGAAATGCCCTTCTTCCAGATCACCCTGCTTGATTCCGTAGGAGGTGTACTAAGCGCCACACCTTGTAATTCGTATTATATCACAGCTGATTCTGCCGCATTCGATCCGAGTTTCCACCCTTATAACGGAGGAAGTTCTAATGCTTCCGGATACTATAAAAAATGGACTGCTGTCAGTATTGACCTTACTCCTTATTTCGGACGGACAATAACTGTTGACTTTAAATCGGCCGACTGTTCCCGGGGGGGGCACTATGGTTATGCTTATGTGGATGCTTCCTGTGATGCCCTTCGTCCTATTACAGGTATGTGCCCGGGTGACAGTGTAGCCCTGCTTGTTGCCCCGTCCGGTTACAACAGATATCAGTGGTATGACACACTGGGCAACCCTATTGCAGCCCCGCTCGGAACAAAGGATTCCCTGATGATTCTGAAAGGACATCCCGGTAACGTTTATACAGTTCATATGATTTCTGCGGCCGGCTGTCTTACTATTCTGAAAGATACCCTTCGTTATTCTCACATCTCTGCAAATAATATCACATCGACCAAAACCTGCTTTATGGGCCATACCGGTACTGCTACTGTTATTCCCCAGGGTGGAGTTTATGGTTATACATACCGGTGGAACCCTCCTTTGGGGGATACTACCCAAACCATTACAGGGTTGTTACCTGGAACCTATACTGTGCATGTAAGCAGCATACGCTGTACGACGAGTTCTTTTGACACAATTGTGACGGTTACTTCATTACCACCTCCGGCGATTCTCAAAGGAAGTAATCCTATATGCAGGGGAGATACATTCCGTTTCAACCCTCCTGTGAACCCTGTAAATCACTGGTATATGCCGCCTTCATTTGCCACAGCTACCGGTATTCATAACGATTCCACCCACTATATTTCACAACTGGGAATAGCCGGTGTTTACCGCGATACGATGCGTGATGTAAATGCCTGCCTCCAGGTTTATGACGACTCCCTGTATATCGTGAAAATGACTACAAGTCTCACCCATATTCCTGAACATTGCTGGATGGATTCGGTAGCTTCGATAACAGACCATGCCACAGGAGGTGTTCCTCCCGCCAGCTATTATTACCACTGGAATGGCCCGAATGGATACAGCAATACCGGACAAACCATTTCCGGCCTGCACCCGGGTATGTATACTGTCATTGCGCGTGAAACAGGCCACTCCTGTGTGAATATTGACTCCCTGCTTATCGTGAGTCCCCCGAAACCGAAAGATTCCCTGAATATTACCTGCTCCTATTGTGACGGTGATACGGCAACAACCTTACATTTTCCTGCAGGCCTGGGTGTCTATACCTGGTATCAGAACGGCAACCTGGTTTCGATGAACCATCCGGAACCAGACAGTTTCCGGATTGCCTATCCGGATCAATATCCTCAATATACCATTACTTATTTCGCAAACGGTTGCCGCAGGCATGACACCCTCTCGGTGAGAACAACTCCTCCTCCTCCGTTCGAACCAAGCAAAACGGTAAATGTATTTTCACCCAATGGAGACGGGGCCCATGACCTTTACTACCCCTTCCCTATCTATGACGAGAAGAACAATACCACAGAAAGCATGTTCGACTATATCACATACTATACCGAACGCTATCATCTGGAGATTTATGACCGATGGGGAGTGTTGATGTTCAATACCCATGATTTCACGGAGGGATGGGATGGCAAATACATGGGCAAGCAGGTAGTTCCCGGCACCTATTACTGGATTGCACATTATACCCCGCGCTGTATAGCCAAAACGATTGATATCGTTAACAAAGGTTATCTGGAAGTGGTTCATTAAACCGGAAGACGCTTCAGATCCCGGCAGCTCTGGCTTCCGGGATTTTTTTTTATGCATTCACTAATACCTGAAATTGTGGGATTCTCCAACCGTTTAAAAACATTCCTTGTCAAGAACCTGAATATATCCAATGAGGCAGCAGATGCTCTCATTATGGAAAGAAGGGTGACTGTGAATGGGAAAAGAGGACGCTTCACTACCACTGTAAAGCCTGCAGATGCTGTTACGCTTGATGGAAAGGCTATACAGGAAAAAAAAGATTTTGTGTATATCAAATACTTCAAACCTGCCGGGATAGAATCCACCCTTGACCCCGGTAACGAGCATAATCTGACGAAGGCATTGGGCCATCCCGAGCGCTTATTCCCTGTCGGCAGGCTGGATAAAGAATCGGAAGGCCTGCTCTTGCTTACCAATGACGGGAGTATTTACAATAAGATTCTGAAAAGTGAGCATGAAAAAGAAAAGGAATATCTGGTAAGTGTGAACAGACCCCTGACAGAAGAATTTCTTGCTTCCATGCGTACCGGAATACAGATTATGGGTAAAAAGACCAAACCAGCACAGGTATTCGTGAATGCAGGAAATGTCAAGAGTTTTCGTATCATTCTTACGGAAGGTCTGAACAGGCAAATCAGACGTATGTGCCATCAGGGCCATTACCAGGTTAAGAAACTGAAGCGTATCCGCATGGTCAATATCCTGCTGAATGATATGAAACCCGGACAGTGGAAGGATTTGACAAAGACAGAGCTGGAAACACTTTTCAGGGAAATTGGTAAGGGTGCTTGAAAGCTTTTCTTACCTTTAAGGTCTGAAGCCGTGAAAAAGATAAACACCAAGCGCTTGCAGAGGCTCATCCTGCTCTATTGCATGCTGGTTTTTACCAGCCTGAGTGGGCAACATTGTATTAAAAAAGCCGCAAAACTTACAGCACATAAACAATACCGTTCGGCCTGGCTGGTATTGGATAAAGCAGACCCAAACAACTCAAATCCTTCTATCGCGCTGGCCAAATCAGACCTGCTGCTGAATTATTATATCAATACCGTCATGCACCAGGTATTCACGCTGAAAGACCTGGAAGCCGATCAGAAACCCGAAAATTTCAGGGGTAAAAATGAAAACGGAACCCTGATACGATTTGATCCGGAGGCCGTGCTGGACTCCCTGCTGAAAAAATATCCGTCTGATTACAGATTAAATGAGGGACTCGGTAATTATTACTACCAGGTATTCCTCCTGTTCCAGGAAAAATGGCTAAAAAAGCCGGAAGACCTGGTGAAGGCAATAGAAGATAATTACATGTTGTCATGTGCGCATGGACTCAAAACCTATACTGCCGAATACCGTATAGGATTCGCCCGCCTTTTTACCCAGCGTTTTAAGGATTCAAAAGCTTCTTTTCTGGAATCCCTGGCGCTTAATCCTTCCTATCCGGATGCATGGTACAGCCTGTCCTATTCCTGCCTGCAGCTCGGACTGGCCGACAGTGCCATGCAAAGTGCCAACAAGGCCTATGAACTCTTCAAAGACACATTCAACAAATCGGATGTGAACCTGCTCCGGGGGATGATTTACAGCTCCAGAAAGGACACCCTTGCTGCACTTGGTGAATACAAGGCTGCCCTGAAGCTCAACCCTTCCAGCCCGAATATTTATGCGTTGCTGCTGAAAGCTGAACTCAGATACAATGATAAGGAACTGCCCAAAGTTGCTTCTGATTATTTTGACCTGAATCCAACCAGCCCGGAAACGTACAGTGAACTTATCAATGGGTATTTTGAATTCAATAAGACGAAAGAAATTCTTGAATTCTTTTCTACCAAACTAAGTAAGTATAAAAGCAACCCCGAAGTTTCAGGTGATCTTCTCTTCTACCGGGCTTACATATATGTAATCATGGAGGAGAAAGAAATGGCCCGAAAAGACCTGCTCGAGGCACGCGATGATTTCAAAAAAATCTTTCCTCCTGACCATGAGATGTTCGGAACCATTGAGGAAGCGCTGAAGGAGCTGAATAAATAACACCTAAGCAACAACATATGCTCGGACTTAAACTGCCTACAGACCCGTATTGGGTTCAACTGGCCGAAAATAATATTGATGAGATCCTGACCGATCACGCCTGGTGTGAACAGAAAGCAGCCTCCAATGCTATTTCCATCATTGTACTTTACCCGGAATATGCAGAAATGGTCAGCGCCCTGATTAAGCTGGCACAGGAAGAGCTCGAACATTTTAACATGGTGCATGAACGAATCCTTGCCCGCGGAAATACTCTTGGGAAAGAACGAAAAGATGCTTATGTAAATGAGTTGTACCGCTTCATGAAAAAAGGGGAAGGCCGCCATAAGGCTTTCATTGACAGGCTCTTGTTTGCGGCCATGATTGAGGCCCGCAGTTGTGAACGATTCCGGGTATTATCCGAACATGTAAAAGACAAGGAGCTGGCTTCCTTCTATAGAGACCTCATGATCAGTGAAGCCGGTCACTATACCTTGTTTCTGGGTTATGCGCGCCAATATGCCGGTGAACTGAATGTGGAACAGCGATGGAAGGAATGGCTGGAATACGAAGCCATTGTGATAACCAATTACGGGAAATCAGAATCGGTTCATGGTTAAAGTCCTTTCACTTCTTGAGCAGCATCTTCACTGCATTTGCGGCATTCACCACTCCGCCTGAAATACATAATTCTGATAAAGGCTGATTCTCTAATCTGTCCTTTTTGGAACCCGGATTCTGAGGCACCTTAACTTTTCTCTTGTAAACCGTTACGCTCTTCATCAGAACGGCTTTTACTTCTTCCGCCTTCAGTTCCGGAAAGTATTCCCGGATCAATGCTGCCACCCCTGTAACAACAGGAGCAGCCATACTTGTTCCGCTTTCATTGATATAGGTATTGTTCGGTCCGGTTGAATAAATATTTACTCCCGGGCCGAAAAAATCAACATGTCTTTTTCCATAGTTCGAAAAAGATCCGAGCAGTTTGCTTCCCTTCTTTCTGTCACTCGCACCAACCTCTATCCAGTTTTTAACGGTTATACCCGATAAGAGCTCGTCGCTTGGAAAACAATTCTCCACATCCTTGTTCTTACTTTCATTACCGGCAGCATGAATAAGCAATACATCATGAGCCTGGGCATAAAGCACTGCCGAATCGATTACCGCTTTATTGGGCGAATAATATTTTCCGAAACTCATATTAATAACAGAAGCTCCGTTATCAACTGCATAACGTATGGCATTGGCTATATCTTTGTCCCTTTCATCACCATCGGGTACAGCCCTGACCACCATAATTTTTACATGATCAGCCACACCGTTAATTCCGATATTGTTATTTCGCATAGCAGCAATGATGCCTGAAACATGGGTTCCGTGCAAAGCATCAGGGCCAATGACATCATTATTGCCATAGTAACGTTCATAGGGATTATCCACATTGTCACCGACGACGGCTTCACGTATTGAATCTGTATTCATATTATTATACTTGGCAGTGGCAGAAAGCTGTTTGGATCCTTCTGTAATTTCCTTGTCCACCTCTGCAGCATTGCTGAACATCAAACCTATTTTCAGCGCCCTGCAAAAAAGTTTTTCACGCTCGTCTTCCGGTTTATACTTCTTCACTGCCTTACGGGTGAGTATTCCATTATTCTGTTTCTTGATTTTAATGATGAGTTTGTTCAGTTCATTAATAACCATCATCTGATTCAGACTCTGCATTTGTTCAGTCTGAAACTTGGCTTTAACTTTTACATACTCCTTGTACTCTGCCTTCTGGTTCTCGGGCACCAGAGCCGAATCAGTCGTTCCATACTTTTTTTTCAGACGGTGGTATATACGGGCCAGTTCCGAGCTTTCATATTGTATACTTTCCTTCTTTCCGCCAAGGAAGTTCCATCCGTGTATATCATCCACATATCCGTTGTGATCGTCATCAATTCCATTATCCGGAATCTCTCCCTTGTTGGTCCAGATCACACCCTGGAGATCTTCATGCCGTATGTCCGTGCCACCGTCAATAACAGCCACAATTACTTCCTTTGCTGTCCTTCCTTTGAGTAAAGAATAGGCTTTTTCCACCCCGGCACCATATACCTTGTCGGCCTGGGGGTCCATCAGTTGCCAGTTGATATGCGTTTTGCTATCCTGTCCGAAGGAGGTAAAACAGGAAATTCCCAAAAAAATCGTAACGGTGAATTTGTTCATGGTGGAAATAGATTGCAAAGCTAAATATACTTAAAATTAGGGTCTATGCGGGGACGATTCAAATTGTCTGACACATTCTTCCCAGGATTCAGGCACAGGAACCGGTTTCATCAATTTATAATCCAGGCAAACGCAAACCGTGTACCCTGTGGCAAAAACAACTTCCTCTCCATCAATGCTTTTGCCGGCAAGAATATATTCCATTTTAAAACTCTTCGTCCCGATTTCGGATACACAGGTTCTGACATATGGTTGATCGTCCAGCAAGAGCGGTTTCTTAAATTCCACATGTGCATTGGCCAGGATAAATCCTGTTTTACTCCAGTCTATGTTACCAAGTACATCCTTAGAATACTGCATTCTTGCCAGTTCAAAATAGCTGAGATGATTGGCATTGTTGACATGACCAAGCTTGTCTATATCCTTAAACCGGACTTGCACCGGTGTAATATGTTTGAATTTATCCATAACCATGCCTATCTCCCGGCCTTCACATCAAGTTTTTCAAACTCTGAATTATTACTTATGTATTCCGGTACAATTTGTTTCATTTTAGCCACGATAGCGGTATTGTCCTGCCTGTCGAACAAAAGAATCAGGTCGGATATGTCTTTGCTGATCGTTTCAAAATCATATTCCTTTACAGTAGCCTTCAGTATCTGTGCGTGATGGGTTGCAATGGTTTTTTCCTTGTCATTTAGCAGTTCTTCATACAGTTTTTCACCGGGCCGGAGACCGGTGAATACTATTTTTATGTCCTTATCGAGAGTCAGCCCGCTAAGTTTGATCATCTTCCTGGCCAAATCCACTATTTTGACCGATGCTCCCATATCGAAAATAAATATCTCGCCTCCCTTGCCCATAGATCCTGCTTCAAGCACAAGCTGGCAGGCTTCCGGAATAGTCATAAAATAACGTGTTATCTCAGGATCCGTAACCGTTACGGGTCCTCCGTTTTCTATCTGCTGACGAAAGCGGGGAATGACAGACCCGTTTGATCCCAATACATTTCCGAAGCGGGTGGTGATCATACGTGTAGTACCACTTTTGCCAAGAGCCTGTGCATAGATTTCGGCAATGCGTTTGCTTGCACCCATCACATTGCTTGGATTTACTGCTTTGTCGGTGCTGATCATGACAAATTTTTCTGTCTTGTAGCGAACGGCAAGATCGGCTATAATTTTTGTGCCCAATACATTGGTGAAAACCGATTCGGAAGGGTTTGCTTCCATCATCGGCACATGTTTATAAGCAGCAGCATGAAATACCACTTCCGGTTTGAAGGTTCTGAACAGATTATCCATCCTGTCTGTATTCCGGATATCCCCTATGACGACTTCCAGTTGTCCCGGCCTTGCCTTCATGCTCAGTTCCATCTCCATGTCATAAAGAGGTGATTCGGCCTGATCAAGAAGGATAATCTTGCGTGGCTGATACCGGATAATCTGTCTCGCCAGTTCACTCCCGATAGATCCTGCTGCACCCGTAACAAGTACAACCTTATTGTTAAGCTGGATACGTATGTTATCTTCTGTAAGTTGAATAGGTTCCCGCTCCAGCAGGTCCTCAATTTTTATTTTACGAATCTGGTTAAAACTAAGTTCTCCGTTAATCCAGTTACTTACAGGAGGAACATGGAGCACCCTTGTGGGAAAATTCATGCAAAGATCCACTATCTGCTGCTTACGCAGTGCACCCAGGTTCTGTACGGAAATGATCAGTTGGGCAATGTCAAATTCTTTCAAAAGTTTTTCCAGCATCCCGAAGCTGTGGATGGTGATACCTTCCAGCTTATGCGTTACTTTTTTGGGATCATCATCAATGAATGCAATGACTTTGTATTTCATCCCTACATCCCTGTCCAGTGTTCGCTTTGTAATGAGCCCCGATTCGCCTGCTCCGAAAATAATCACATTGGTTTTTTCACGGGAAGGATTCTTGCGTTCAAAATACAAAGCTTTGAAAACGAACCTCGAACTGAGGAGGATAAAAGTGGAGCTCATGTATTCGATAACAATGATGGAAAAAGGGATGATGAATATTTTTTGGCTTGTCCACGTAAATACATTCGTCAGACAAAGAAATATACTTCCCAGGGTGAGCACACCGAAAATACGGGCAGCATCTTTCGAACCGGTATACCGGACCACACCCATATAGGTTTTGCTAAGATAAAAACTCATGAAACGGGTGGAAAGCACAAAGGGGAAGACGAGGAAAAAACTATCCGTTTCCACTTTAGGTATGCGGGAAAAGTTAAAACGCAGCAAATAGGCAAGCACCATGGAGAAAAAACAGATGAGCAAATCAATGCAAAGAATGATCCAGCGGGGTCTGTTATTTTTAAAAAGAAGATCCTCCATGTTTTCGGTTCATCAAAAATACGAATTCAGGCCTAATTCAGGGTAATATTTATCTTTGCACTTTAAAATAACCGCCGGCCTGCCTCATGCCTAAAATACTTTTTGTAGCTTCTCACAGGCCAGACCGTTCTCCGAGCCAGCGTTTCCGATTTGAACAATACATTGGTTTTCTGGAAGCGAGTGGTTTTTCCTGTTTCTATTCTCCCCTTGTTACAGAGCAGGAAGACCGGTGGCTTTACAAACAGGGCAACCTTATCCGTAAATCCTTTTTTTTATTTAAATGTTTCTTTCTTCGCTGGAAAGACCTGAACCGGGCAAATCAATTTGACATCATTTTTATCCAACGGGAGGCTTTTCTTACAGGATCCTATTATTTTGAAAAGCAATTTCGTAAAAGCAGGGCTAAAATCGTTTTCGATTTTGATGATGCAATCTGGCACCTGGATATGTCAGAAGCAAACAGAAGATACGGCTGGCTTAAAAATCCGGATAAAACCGGAAAGATAATCGCTCTGGCCGATCGGGTCCTTGCCGGAAACAAATACCTGGAAAATTATGCACTCCAGTTCAATAAAAAGGTAACCCTGATTCCTACAACCATCGATTCGGACAAGTTTGCGCCGGCAACCGGAAAAAATGAAACCGGGCCGGTATGCATAGGATGGAGCGGTAGCCTGACAACCATCAAACATTTTCAGGATGCCATCCCTTTTCTCAAGCTGCTGAAAGATCGCTTTCATGATCAGATTATTTTTAAGGTGATAGGCGATGCCAACTACTCCAATCCTGATTTACAAATTCAGGGTATTGCCTGGAATGCAGTCACAGAAGTTGAAGACCTCAGGGAAATAGATATCGGTATTATGCCTCTGCCGGATGATGAATGGGCCCAGGGTAAATGCGGACTCAAAGGATTGTCGTATATGGCACTTGAAATACCGACAGTCATGTCACCCGTCGGAGTAAACACGACAATTATACAAGATGGAGTCAACGGATTTTTGGCCGGTTCCGTTCAGGAATGGGTTGCTAAACTCACTTCCCTTATCGAATCCCCGGACCTTCGTAAAAAACTAGGCAAAGCAGGGCGACAAACTGTTATCAGTCATTACTCCGTTCTGAGTCAGAAAGAGGTTTATCTGGAAACACTCCGCAATCTGCTTTCCTGACACTTTTTGGGGCTCCGATTCCCTGTTCTGGACTCCAATCAACTACCTGAAAATCAAGCCATTTAATTGCCGAATTCCCTGTCCTGACAAGTCTGGCACAGATCTTGAATATGTATAGTTATAAATACAGAATTAACTAAAAGCACCAACACATGAACACTACAGCCATAGGAATCATCGGTATTCCCCTTTTGATCGGAATTCTGTTAGTAATCACCTTTTATGATAACCTGAAAGATTTTTTCCGGCATGGATCTCACAGGCATAAGAAGCATCACGGGACATACTGAGCCAAAAGGGTGAGCCAACTGCTCACCTTTTTTGTTGGACACCTGCCCGGGTCTTGATTCTGGGGAAAACAATGCTATATTTGATAAAAAAAATCCATGAGAACATTCCACATGTTAATCACGCTCATCGCGCTGAGCCTGGCAGGTATTTCTAACGTTCATGCACAGGAGCTCCGCAGCTCTTCAGGAAGCAGTACAGGCCGGATCGATAATGACGGCACCATCCGCAATTCATCCGGAAGCAGTGCAGGTAAAATTGATTCAGACGGCACAATCCGTAACAGCTCAGGAAGCAGTATCGGCAAAATTGATTCGGACGGCACCATACGCAATTCTTCCGGAAGCAGTATTGGAAAAATTGATTCAGACGGAACAGTAAGAAATGAATCAGGCAGCAGTATAGGTAAAATTGATTCCGACGGAACAGTTCGTAACAGCTCTGGCAGCAGTATAGGAAGCGCATCAGGCATTCCAAATTCCTGGGCTGCCGTTGTTTTCTTCTTCTTTCATTTTAATTAGACTCAATTATTTCTACTTTTGGGCAAAATTTAGCTATGAAAAACACTGCACTCACTTCTGTACACCTCGGACTTGGAGCCAAAATGGTACCCTTCGCTGGATATAATATGCCTGTTTCCTATTCTGGCCTGAATGACGAACATGCCACAGTCCGTAATGCTGTCGGGGTTTTTGACGTGTCCCATATGGGTGAATTCATTCTGAAAGGTGCCGGATCGCTTGATCTCATACAACGTGTAACCTCCAATGATGCTGCTGTGCTGACAGATGGAAAAGTGCAGTACTCCTGTCTGCCCAATGATAAAGGCGGAATAGTGGACGACCTCCTTGTATACCGTATTGATGCTCAAACATACATGCTGGTAGTAAATGCTTCCAATATTGAAAAAGACTGGAACTGGATCTCCGGCATGAATACCGGAGGTGTGGAAATGAAGAACATCTCGGATCAGACTTCTCTGCTGGCTGTCCAGGGACCAAAAGCACTGGCAACCCTTCAAAAGCTGACGGCGGTCAATCTTTCCGAAATCCCATACTATGCTTTTAAAAAAGGGACTTTCAATGGAATTGACAATGTGGTTATTTCCAATACAGGTTATACCGGAGCAGGTGGTTTTGAACTTTATTTTGAAAATGCTGTGGCAGAAAAAATGTGGAAAGCCATCTTTGAAGCCGGTGCCGGGTACGGCATCAAGCCTATCGGACTGGGAGCACGTGACACACTGAGGCTTGAGATGGGTTTCTGCCTCTACGGCAATGATATTGATGACTCCACCTCACCTCTTGAAGCAGGCCTTGGCTGGATCACAAAATTTTCAAAATCCTTTACAAATTCAAAAACTTTCCTGGAGCAGAAAGAAAGAGGGGTGTCGAAAAAACTGGTAGGATTTGAAATGATAGACCGGGGTATTCCACGTCATGATTACGAAATTGTGGATGCTCAAGGTGCAATTATAGGTAAAGTGACTTCCGGAACCCAAAGCCCTACCCTTCAGAAGGGCATTGGAATGGGATATGTACCGGCCAATATGGCCAAGGCTGATTCAGAAATATTTATACGTGTAAGGGATAAAAATCTGAAAGCAAAGGTGGTAAAAACCCCCTTCCTGAAGAATTAACCTGCCTGCCCTGTTCTGATTACGGATGCCGAAATTACTTGTTGAAGTCTGCCTGTCTCCCCGCTTATACCCCTCCTACCACAGGGAAGAGGGTATAGTAGTGATCATTGACATTTTTCGTGCTACCTCTGCCATCTGTACCGCCTTTCAATACGGAGTTCATAAAATGATTCCTGTGGCAAGTGTGGAAGAAGCACGCAGGTATAAAGAAAAAGGGTTTCTGGTTGGCGCCGAAAGAGACGGAATTCCGCTGGAGGGATTTGATTTCGGAAATTCACCCTACAACTACATGACGGAAAAGATCCGGAATCAGACTGTTGTCATTACCACCACCAACGGCACACAGGCTATTGAAGCCGCGCGTCACGCAAAACAGGTTGTGATCGGATCATTCCTGAATATTACTGCACTGACTAACTGGCTCCAGTCACAGGAATCTGAGGTAATCCTGCTTTGTTCAGGATGGAAAAACCGGTTCAGTATGGAAGACACTCTCTTTGCAGGAGCGGTTGCGGACCGGCTCAGCGCCTCTAACTTACCTTATCTGCTGGGGGATGCAGCACTCGCAGCAAAATATATGTATCAGGCAGCACAGAAAAATCCGTACCGACTGCTCCACGAATCATCTCATAAAAAAAGGCTGCATGCCTTAGGGCTCAAAGAAGATATCAAATACTGCCTGAGCCTGGACCGCACTTCCATCATTCCTATTCTTGAAGGAGATTCCCTGGTTGCGATGAGTTCCTGATTTTTCTTACTTTCGTTTTTAATTGGGGCTGCTTCAATCATGAAAAAATCCGTTCTCATGACCGGGTTGTTGCTATTGCTTCTCCCGTTCACCCCTCATCATTCTCATTCTCATTCTCATTCTCATTCTCATTCTCATTCTCATTCTCATTCTCATTCTCATTCTCATTCTCATTCTCATTCTCATTCTCATTCTCATTCTCATTCTCATTCTCATTCTCATTCTAAT